>DASYIS010000164.1:0-10342 GCA_035997375.1 Chthoniobacteraceae bacterium | reverse complement strand
CGAGGATGGGCGCGGTGTTGAAGATGACGAGGTCGAAGTTGTCCTTCAGCCCGTCGAGCAGGGTGTGGATGGACGGCAGGAGCAGGAGCTCGCTCGACTGGTTGGTCACCGGACCGCGCGGGATGATCGCGAGGTTCGGATACTTGCAGGTTTGGGTCGCGTCCTCCCAGGAGACTTCGCTGCGCAGGACGTTCGAGAGGCCGGTGCGGCCGTCGATGTCAAAAAGCGACGCGATGTCGCCCCGGCGCAGGTCGGCGTCGACCAGCACGACGTTGGCACCGGCGGCCGCCATGGTGATGGCGAGGTTGCTGGCGATGGTCGACTTCCCTTCGTTCGGGATGGCGCTCGTGATGAGGATGGTGCGCATCTCCGCCTGGTTGGGCATGAAGATGAGCGAGGAGCGCAGGCTGCGGAACGCCTCCGCGTACGTGTACCGCTCGTCGTCGGGCTGCAGCAGGGGCAGCCCGGCGGCGCCGCGCGAGTCGGCGACATTCGGGATCTGCCCGAGGATCGGCTCGGAGAATTGATCGAGGATCTCCGAGGAGGAGGTCATGCGATCGTCGGCGCGGTCGAGCAGGACGAGGATAACGAAGCCGATGAACAGGCCGGCGAGGGCACCCATGCCGAGGTGGCGGACGGTCTGCTTGGCGACGAGCTCGGGCGGCGTGGCCTTCTGGATCACTCGGAAGACATCCATGACCATCGTCGCCTGCAGGGCGGCGTAGTTGTTTTTCGCCGTCGCCAGTTCCTGCGTCAGGCGCTTTTTGTCACCGTCCAGAGTCAGGAATTCGTCATTCTTTTGGCCGGCTTCCTGCACCTTTTGCTCCCAAGTCTTGATGCTGACCTCCAGGCTCATGAGTTCGCTCTTGTAGGCCTCGATCCGCTGGGCGATGGAGTCGCGATTCTGACGCTTCACGAGCTCGATCGAATGCTCGATGGTCGCGACGTCTTCCTTGAGCGCGATGAGCCGGGGATGTTTTGGCTTCCAAACCTTGCTCTTCTCGTCCAACCGGCTCTGCGCCGCGCTCAGCTCCTGCGTCTTCTGCAGGTAGATGCTGTATAGCTCCGAGCCGGCGGGCATCGTCGCCGCCGACGAACCAGTCTCGGGCGCACCAGCTCCGCCACTTTGCGGCGCGACTGCGGCGGGCATGGCCGGCGGGATCATGAGCAAATTATCGGGTGCGATCGTCTGCATCCGGTTCAGCTCGGTCTGGATTTTCGCCTGGCGATCCTTCAACTCGGAGAGGTACTTCGGAGAGCTCTTCATCTGCTCCTCCCAGAAGCCGATCTTGTTGGCGGAGGTGAAAGCGCGCAGCTTCGCGTCCGCCTCGGCCAGATCCGCCTGGAGCTTGGCGATCTGGTGCTCCATATTCACCAGCAGCGTTCCTTTGGCGTCGCCTTTGGTGACGCGCCGGTACTCGATGAAGGAGTCAACGAGGGAATCCACGAACCGTTGGGTGTACTCAGGATCGGGGCCTGTGCCGGTGATCACGAAGATTTGCGTCCGCGGGATCATGGAGACGGCAATCTCGGGAACGCGTGCGGCGCTGCCTGCGTACTGCGGGTACTTGAACGCGACGGCCTCCCGGGCGTCTCCGATAACGCGGGCGCTTTTGATGATCGACATCTGCGTGCCGACAAAGTTTTCCTGGCTGCCGGTGTTGATGACCCGACCCAGGTCGGTCAACTCCTCCTTGATCTCAATCTGACTGGTTGACTGATGAACCCGGGGCTTCTGCGAGAGAACCCAGGCCTGATACGCGAGACCGAGGCCGATGGTCAGCGCGAGGATCCACCAGTGGCGGATCACCAGATTGCGGTAGCGGTAGAGCTTGACCCCGAGGCGACCGAGGCCCTCGCGCGGCGAGGAGGAAGGAAGGGGCGTTTCCATTATCGGATGACAAAATTCCGGTCCACGAAGATGTAGTCGCCGTCCTTCAGCAGGATGTCCTTCTCAACTCTGGAATCCTTGACAATGGCCTTCACGTCGATGGGGTAAAAAACCTGCGTGGTCCCATCCTTGTTCACCCGGGTCACCTTCACCCTTCGCTCGTCCCCATTGTTCGTGAACCCGCCAGCCATGTTGATCGCCTGACTCAGCTTGAGCGGTTTGCCCTCATAGAGAGGCAACGGCCCCCGGCGACCGACCTCGCCATCGACGTTCACCGAGCCCGCCACCGGATTGGAGGCGCGCTCGAGGGAGAGGCGGACGGTCGCGGTGTAGTAGTAGTCCTTCTCCAGCAGGCGTTTGATCTCGCTCGCCGCTTGCGGCATGGTCAGGCCCGCGATGTGGATCGTTTGCGGGATCGGGTCGACGTTCACTTCGCCCGTCGTCGACACTTGAACGGCGATCGCGCCCTCGTGGTCCTGCTCGATCTTCAGGAGAAGCTGATCGCCCGCCTGCAGCTTGCGGCTCGGATCGGAGACGGCCGCCGAGGACTCGCCAAAACTGTTCCCGCCCGGCTGCCCCGCGAAAGCTCCCGGAGGATACGCGACCCGGACATCCTGCCCGGCCGGCGCCGCGGCGTAGGGACCGTGCCCTGAGCTGACCGGCGCGAGCGGACCCCGCATGCCTGGCGCCCCGACCTGCGCGTTCCCGTGAGTGGACAGCGACCAGCAAGTGGCCGCCACAATGAGGGCGAGGAGGAGGCGATCAGGCATAAGTCATACAGCTGCGTTTAGAATTTGTAGTAGACGCTCAAGAAACCCAGATTTTGGTAATAGTCAAAGCCGTCGAAGTTGGAGTCCTTGTAGATAAAGCGATAATCGAGCCCAAGCGTGATGGAATTTGTCAAATAGTGACGAATTCCGAGCGCGGCCCCCACGCGGTGCGCTTTTTCCGAGAGCTCGCCGGAGGTCTCGTAGTACTCGTAAAAGAGCGTCGGGCTGATCTCCGTCTTCCTGAACTTCTTCCAGTCGAAGGCGTACTCCACGTGGTAGATGTCGTAGTAGTTCGTGAAGAATCCGACCTCGAGCGTCTTGGAGCCGGAGAGCCGCTGCTGGAAGATGTCGTTCGGCTTGTGGTTGAGCTCGAACCGGATGTAGTAGCTGTCGTTGCTCGTGTCCGAATCGGTGGCGGCGTTCCGCACGAACGCGTCCTGCGCGGCGGTGAAATTCCGGTCCTTGACGAACTGGTCGACGAGCGTGGTCGGCGTGTAGTTTCCGTCGAAGTCGATCGACTGGAAGCCGCCCTCCAGAAAGAGGTCGAGCTTGTCGGTGATCCCCCACTGGACGAAGGGCCCCACGAGCAGGCTGCCGCCATCATGCCGCTGGTCGCTGTCGAAGTTGATGAAGCTGTAGCTGGCATTCAGCCCGAGGCGGAGATGCGGCGCGATCTCGTAAGAGGGCTTGAAAAAGATGGTGTCGATCGACCGGTCCTGCGTGTCGAAAATCTGCTCCTTGGTCCAGAGGTTGTAGTGATCGTAACCGACGGACGCGCGCAGTTCGGCGGTGGGATCCCACTGGATTTCGATGCCGGCCTGGTTCTCGTAGCGGCCGTATTTCGCCTCGTTGCTGAGCGTGGGAATGTTGAAGATGTCTTCCTGGTACGAGAAGCGCTCGCGCAGGGAAACGAGGACCGTCGTCCCCAGACCGAAGGTGTACTCGAGCGCGGAGGTCGGGGCGAAGAGGAGGCCGTCCGTGTCGTACTCGGAGTGGTTCAGGTATTTCGCGTAGCTGACGCCGAGTGAAAAGCGGAGGATGTTGCGGTCACTCAGTTTCATGTACGCATCGAGCGAGAGGCTCGGGCGGATGACGATGTCACTCTGGCGATTCTTGTCGGAAAGATTGACGTTGTCGTTGAACTCGACGCCCACGCCGACGGCGATGGAGAAACGGATCGGGCCGATCTGGAAGTTCGGCGGCGCCTGCCCTCCGGTGAGGTTGTCCGGGTCGAGAGGGGCGAGGTCGCTCGGGGCGACGTCCTGGTACGAGTAGTCGTTGGCGGTGACGGGACCGATGCCGCCCGAGGACCTGGACGTCCCGTATTCGCGGAAAAATTCCTGCGCGGAGCCCGTCAGCGGGAGCAGCGTGGCGATGGCTCCCGCAAGGATGGCAAATTTACCGTAATTCCGAGTCATAAGTGTGGGTGGCGCGCAGGGTTGCAGATTTTTAAACGCGGATCAATCAAAATACGTAGGGGGACACCCCGGTTATTCACAAAGCGGCGGTGACCTCGATCTCGACCTGCGACCCCCGCGGCAACCCGGCCACCTGGATCGTGGAGCGCGCGGGGAACGGCTCGGAAAAGAATTGGCCGTAGACGGCATTCATGGCGGCGAACTGGCCGAGGTCGACGAGGAACACGGTGCTCTTGACGACGTTGGCGAACGTCATGCCGTTCGCCTGGAGGACGGCCTCGATGTTCTGGCAGACGCGCGTGGTCTGCTCGGTGACCCCGCCGGCGACCAGCTCGTTGGTGGCGGGGTCGAGCGGAATCTGGCCGGCGCAGAAGAGGAGTTGGCCGGTGGCGACCGCTTGGGAGTACGGGCCGACGGCGGCCGGGGCTTCGGAGGTGGCGATGATGCGTTTCATGGAGTGGGTGGGCCGCCGAGGATGCCCATCGGCGCGCTTCGGGAAAGTCCATTCCGTCCATGGAGTCAATTTTGTCCATCCAGGGAGGATGGACAAAGTGGACGGGATGGACCGAATGGACAAACTCTGAAGCCACGCGCACGCCGGGGTTCACATCGGGAGGACATCTGTGCATCATCGCTCCAACCCCTTATGTACCGCGTACTTTTCTCGATCCTTCTCCTCGCTGCGCTCTCCTCCGGGTGCGAAAAGGGAACGGTCGCCCTCGCCGCGCCGGCCACGCCGGTCACCGGAGACGCCCCGGTGGCGGAGGCCGCCGACTGGCCGCAGTTCCTCGGGCCGACGCAGGATAACGTCTCCCCCGAGACCGGCCTCCTGGAGACCCTCCCCGCGAAGGGTCCGCGCGTCGTCTGGGAACAGGCGCTCGGCACCGGCTACGGCCCGCCGTCCGTGCGCGGCGACCGGCTGGTGGTGCATCATCGCCGGGGCGACCAGGAAATCGTGCAGGCGCTCGACGCCGCCACCGGCCAGCCCGGTTGGCATTTCGAATATCCCAGCCATTTCGTCGACCCGTTCGGTTACAACAACGGCCCCCGCTGCTCACCGCTCCTCACGCAGGACCGCTGCTACACCTTCGGCGCGGAAGGGGTGCTGCTCTGCCTCGACCTGGCCACCGGCCGACAGATCTGGCGGCGCGACACGGGCGCGGATTTCAATGTCCCGGAGGCATTCTTCGGCGTCGGCTCGTCGCCCATTCTCGAGGGAAACCTGCTCATCGCGATGGTCGGCGGCCAGCCCAACTCCGGCGTCGTCGCCTTCGATGCGGCCACCGGCAAGACGGTGTGGGAGAACGTTGGCGAGAAGACCTGGAACGGCCTTCCGATGCTCGGCTGGCCCGGCGAGCGCACCGTGCAGTGGAACGTCAACGACCCCGCCTACAACAAGCAGGCCAGCTATTGCACGCCGGTCGCCGCGACGATCCACGGCCGGCGCCATATCCTCTGTTGCACGCGGCAGGGGCTCGTCTCGCTCGACCCGGCGACCGGCGCGGCGCGGTTTTCCTACTGGTTCCGCTCGCGGGCGGATTCGTCGGTCAACGCCATGACGCCGGTGGTCTCCGGCGACACGGTCTTCATTTCCTCCGCCTACTTCAAATCCGGCAGCGTCCTCCTCCGCGTCCACCCGGACGGGCTGGGCGTGGACGAAGTGTGGCGCGGCTTGCAACTCGAGATGCACTGGAGCCGCCCCGTCCTCGCCGACGGCCGGCTCTACGCCTTCTCCGGCCGCAACGAGCCCGACGCGCGCTTTCGCTGCGTGCGCCTCGCCGACGGCAAGCTCGAGTGGGACCGCGACGAAGGGTGGCCCAACGGCGGCCACGCCAAGCTCGCCGCCGGCGAGCCGGCGCCGAATGTCTTCGGCCGCGGCTCCGCCATCCTGGCCGATGGCAAGATCATCGCGCTCGGGGAAGCCGGCCTGCTCGGCCTCTTCAAGCCGAACCCGGAAAAGCTCGAGGAAATCGCGCGCTGGCAGGTCCCGCAGATGCGCTACCCCTGCTGGGCCGGCCCGGTCCTCGCGCACAAGCGGCTGTTTTTGCGGAGCGAGGAGATGCTGGTGTGCCTGGACTTCGCGCGCTGACGGCCGCCACTTATTTATAGACGTCGCCGCGCGGGCCGATGTGGGCGACCACGAGGGTGTTTGTGGCTCGATCATGCATGTAGATCACGCGAAGGTCGCCATGCCGCAGCCGGAAGTAACCGACCCATTCGCCCGCCATCGGTTTGACGCCAGGCGCGTCGTCCGGGTTCTGCGCGAGCTCGGCGAGTTTCGCGACGAGTTGCGCCTTGATTCGGGCGTCGATGCGCTGGAGGTAACGCGCCGCGCGTTTGTGGACGACCAGCCTCGGCATCGGTTCAAAGATCGGAGAGCGGGACAAAGTCCGTGCGGTCACCGCCGTCCCAAGCGAGCTTGGTCTCGCGCAGATCGGCGATCGCCTCGGCGTCGAGATCGAGGCCCAGCGCTTCGCTCAGCTCGCAGAACTGTGCCCACGGAATGATGACTTCCAGTGGCTGGCCGTGTTCGTCATACACGATTTTCTGGTGGAGCGCGGTCACGGGATGACTGTAATGCGGCCGATCGGCGTCGGCAATGTTGGTGTTGGCAGATCGCGGAAGGAAATCCCGAGCGCCGGTCGCCGGGCTAAGAACCAAACCTCACGGCACGTATGCTTGGATACCATGAAAGTCGTTCGTCATCTGACTGCCATCCTCTGCGTGCTCGCAGGAGCCGTTACCCACGCCGATGAGAAACCCACCGCGGTGGCGAAGCTGGCCGGCGACCCGGCGATGCCCGCCTACATCACGGCGGAGCAGATCAAAGGAATGCCGGTCTGCAAGGCTACGGTGGAGCACAAGGAGACGTTCTCGGCACGGCTGCGCACGGCGGACGGGAAGGTGTTCACGATCGGCAGCGATCGCGGCGCGCAACAGGTCTGGCACTTCGTCGCCACGGCCTTGAAGGAGGGACAGACCTATGAATTTCCCGCGGCCTTTCTCGCCTATGCCGGTGGGAAGTATTACGGCACCGCCGAAGCCATTAAGGCGATGCCTGCCTGCAAGGCCGCGCTGGAGCTGACCGGTCCCTGCTATTCCGTCTTCAAGACCGCCGACGGGAAGTGGTTCACGATTGGCGATCCGGGAAGCAAGCCGGACGTGTACGAGTTCCTCGGGTCGTTGACGGACGGACAGACCTACGAATTCCCCGGCGCCTTTCTCGAGTACCACAAGAAGAAGCCGTGATCGCGACCCGTCTCCCATGAACCTGCCGAAGCTGGCCCTGCTGCTCTGCGCCTGCGCGTCCCTCCTCGGCGCCTGCGAGCCTCCGGCGAACGCAACTCCCCTGGCGCGGCTCCAAGCCATGTGGCGCGACGATCTCTCGAAGCGCGCATCCTTCAAGGCCCACCACGATTTCCTCGCCCAGCACCTCTTCGACCGCGAGCAAATCACGGTCGGCAAGATCACCGGCGAGGCGGCGTTTCAGCGGGTCGACGGCACGCTGGCGCCCTCCGAGCGATCCTTGATTCTCACGGGCGACCTCGCCGCGCTGCGGAAACAACCCATCCTGACGGAGGTCCACAGCTTCGGCGGTTTCGGCAACAGCTTTTCCGCCTACCTCGCGCCGGACGGCGCGCTCATCCTTTTCTGGATCATTCCTGAAGGATAAACGTGGCCGCATGCTCTCCCCCGCCCGGCGGCGATTATGGGTGCTCGCGAAATCATCGACGAATCCGCAGCATGAAAAACATGCCGAAAATCCTGCCCGCGCTCCTCGCTTTGTGCCTCGTCTTCACCGGCGCGTGCCGCCACGAGCCCGGCGCGGCCGGCTACGCCCCGCAGGAGGGCGACGTGGCCTTCCAGTCGCTCCCGCACAATCCGCTGATCGACGCGATCGAAGGCTCGACCGCGTCGCCCTTTTCGCACTGCGGCATCCTGCATCGCGCCGGCGCGCAGTGGGTTAGCTAACAGAGCATCGCCGCCCCTTGCCGGGGCGCCACGCCCGCCGCCACCGGCGCCGGCTCTTCCGCCGGCAGATGCGAGGTGACGGTGAAAATCGCGTGCCGCAGATCCGCCGCCGAGATGGGCTTGCCGACCACGAGGTCGATCCCTTGCGGCATGTTGCCCTTGGCGTGCATTTCCTCGCCGAAACCGGTCAGCAGGATCACGGGGACGAGCGGCTCGTGCGCCTTGATCGCCGCGGCGAGCTGCACGCCGTTCATCTCGGGCATCGATTGATCCGTGATCACGAGGTCGAACGCGCCGTCGCGGAACTGCTCCAGCGCCTGCTTCGCGCTGGTCGAGAAGACGACATGGTGGCCGTCGCCCTGGAGGTATTCCACCATCAGCTCGCAGATGATCTCCATGTCGTCGACCACGAGGATGCGGAGCGCGCGGTCCACTTCCGTGCAGGCGGCCGGCGCCTCTGAGGCCGGCGCGGCGGCGGCGGGGAGGCGAATCTCGAACGTGGTCCCCTCGCCCTTGACGCTCTGAATCTCGATCGTCCCGCCATGGCGCTGGACGATGCCGTAAACGACGGCCAGTCCGAGGCCGGTGCCGCGCTCGCCCTTGGTCGAGAAAAACGGCTCCAGGCAGCGCTCGCGTTCGGCGTCCGTCATGCCGATGCCGGTATCGCTCACCGAGAGGACGACGTTCGTCCCGTCCCCGTGGGTGCCGACGGTGATGTGGCCGCCTTTCGGCAAGGCATCGACGGCATTGAAGATCAGATTGGTGAGGACCTCGCGCAACTCGGAAGCGTTGGCGAGGACGGACGCCACCTCGCAAAGCTCCTTGTCCACCTGGATCTGGACGCCGCTGGCCAGGCGCTCGCTGCTCCACTTCGGAGCGGTCAGCGCAACGATCTGCAAGATGAGGTCGTTCAGATTGACGGCGACGCGGATTTCATCGCCCGCCGGTCGGTAAAAGGCGCCGAGGCGCGCCACCACATGGGTCGCGTCCTGCGCGGCCATCATCACGTTGTGCATGTATCCGCGCTCGCGCGCCGGGGCATGGTTCTGCAGGTAGGGAAGGAGGAGCTCGCTGTAGCCGAGCACCATCGCGAGGGCGTTGTTGAAATCGTGCGCGATGCCGCCGGCCATCATCCCCAGCGCGCTCAGCCGCTCCTGGCGCACCACGGCCTCCTGGGTGGAACGCAGGGTGCGCAGCGTCGATTCAACCTCGGCCGTCCGCTCGCGGACCTGCTGCTCGAGAAATTCATTCTGCCGTTGCAGCTCCTGGTGGAGGAAGCGGTTCTCCAGCAGGTTTTTCATCCGCAGCAGCACTTCCGAGTGGTCGATCGGCTTGGTCACCAGGTCCTTCGCCCCGGCCGCGAGGGCGCGCCGCCGCGTCTCCATCGTGATGTCCGCGGTCAGGATCAGGATCGGGAGGTACTGCTCCGCCGGGAGGGTGGTGCGGAAAAGGTCCAGCAGCGCGAAGCCATCCAGGTACGGCATGTGGAGGTCCATCAGGATGATGTCCGGCTGGTGCTCCAGGTAGAGCGGCATGACCTGGCGCGGGTCGTTCGTGCTCCAGACGTGCGCGCACCCGATCATCTCCAGGATTCGCTCGAGCAGACGGACGTTCGAAATCTCGTCATCGACAAGAAGGACGCGCGCTTTGCTAATGATGGAATTGGGCATTGGTTTTGGCAGCTCTCCACGACTCCTCACTCGGGGGTATCGTCACTGATGCTGCCAAACTGAAAAGCACCTCCTGTGCCGACCCAACTTTCTCGTCCTCAGGTCTTTCCCTATGCCATCCGGTTCTTCTCATCCCGCCGCGCGCGTGCGTCAGTTCTTCGGCGCCATCGCCCAGCGGTACGATCTCACCAATCGCATTCTCAGCGGCGGACTCGACGTTTTCTGGAGGAAAAAAGCCGCCCGTCTCGTGCGCCGCTGGAACCCCGTGCGCATTCTCGATCTTGCGACGGGCAGCGGCGACCTCGCCCGTGAGCTGGCCCGCGCCTGCCCCGGCGTGCTGGTCGTGGGCGCGGACTTTTCCCAGCCGATGCTCGCCCGCGCCCGCGCCAAGGGCGTCGCTCATCTCGTCGCCGGCGACGGCCTGCGGCTCCCGTTTGCCGCGGCCACCTTCGACGCCGTCACCGTGGCGTTCGGCCTGCGCAACATGGAATCGTGGCCGGACGCCCTCGGCGAGATGGCGCGCGTCCTTCGCCCCGGCGGCCGCGCGCTCATCATGGATTTCTCCATGCCGCCCGCACCGCTGCTCTGGCTCTACCGCCCCTACCTGCGGCACATTTTGCC
>DASYIS010000163.1:0-19895 GCA_035997375.1 Chthoniobacteraceae bacterium | reverse complement strand
CGCTGTTGCCGTTGCGAATGTCCTTGATCGTCGGCGCCTCCAGCGGGTTCTGCGCGCGGTTGTTGGAGACGGCTTCGAAGCCGCTGGAGAGGAGTTTGGCGAGGTTGTTGTCGCAGTGCTCCTGCACGTAGCCGGCGTTTTTGCGCAGGAGGGCGATGAGGACCTCGCGCATGTTGTTCTTGTGCGCGGTGGCGGCCGTGCCGCCCTGGGCCTGCGCGGCGATGGCGGCGCGGAAGTCGGCGAGCGCCCCCTGGAGCTGCACCTTGCTGACCGGCGGGGTCGGCGGGTCGGGCCACTCGGGGTTGCCGTAGAGGCCGGCGATCACCGCTTCGGTGGTTTCTTCGAGGGAGTGGTCAGGGGCGTTGGCGAAGCCGAGGAGGACGCGTAGTTGGGGCATTTTCTTGCGGGGTTTGGGGATTTCGATGTCTAGAGTGCCGTCCCATACCCACTCGGGGCTACTCCACGTGAGCGGATTGCCGTGGGAGTCGAGGCCATCCCAAGTGACGGGGATCTGGGGCCTGGGGGTGGGAGGAGGGGGAGGGTGGGAGACTGGGAGAGGGGGAGAGGGGGCGAATGACGAATGACGAATGACGAAACGAGGCCAGTTTCGTGCGCGGAGGGGCTTTTCTCCCTGCTGGAGAGGACTTTGTGCGGCGTGGAGAAAACTTTGTCCGCGCAGGAGACGCCTTTTCCGTCTTGGAAAAAGTCTTGTCACCCTCGGACAAGGTTTTGTGCGTCACGGAGAATGTTGTGTCCGCAGCGGGGAAGCCTTGGTCCGTCACGGAGAGGGTTGCGTCCGTCGCGGCGAGAGTCTTTTCAGAAGTGGAGAAAGTCGCATCCGCGACGGACGTAACCGTGTCCGAGACGGAAAAAGTTGTCTCCAGACCGGAGAAAAGTCCGTCCGCGCGTCCCATGGCAAATCCGTTCCCGCACACCGCCGGAGCCGCCGCTCCACCGCTGTTGCCGCCACGCTCCGGAATAACCACCGCGAACATGGCGCATGTTTAGGGTTCCGCCCCGGCTGTGGCAAGTGAGTAAATCGTAATAATTACGAAGACGGGAAGTCCAGGCCGGCTTCGTGGGAGATCCAACTCCTCGTTCCCAAAGTTAGCGAAGCGCTTTGGGAACGCCGCGGCTGCCGAAACTCCGTTTCTTGCAGCGCTCACGCGATAGACAACGGTCGCTACTCCGGGAAGCTCGAAAAGGCGCGCTTTGGGAAACAGAGTTTCCGGGGCCGGCTGCATTCCCAAAGCGCTGACTTTGGGAACGAGGAGTAAGAGCGTAATTATGACCACCGGCGCGCCTCCCCGCCTGGCTGGGTGCACAAGTTGGGCCTTCGCGCCTGCGCATAAAGGTGCTATGGGCGAGACCGGTTCGCACCCTTCTCCCTCTTAACTCTATGCCTTACGACCCCACCTATCCCGCCGCCACCAGTCCCGCCACCTCCGCGCCGATGCGCGCACAGTTGCAGGCGATCGTCGATTTGATCCAATCCATCCCGGAGGGGCCGCAGGGTCCGATCGGCCCGATCGGGCCTGCGATCACGAGCTATGTGGTCGATTCCACAAATACGCTGAATCCTGGCGAAAATGCGTCGGTGATCGTGGGGTTCGAATCGCCGACGGTGCATTTCACCTTTAACATCCCGCACGGCAATGCCGGGCCGGAGGGGCCGCCGTTCATGAATTACGTGGTCGATTTCACGAACACGCTGCCCGCCGGCGACAACGCGATGGTGGTCCTGACGTTCGATGGCTCGACCGGGCATTTCGCCTTCCACATTCCGCGCGGTGACACCGGCGCGCCGGGCGAGGTGACCACGGCGCAACTCAGCAGCGCCATCGCCGGTACGCCCAGCAACACCAACCCCATCGCCACGCTCGATCTCGCCATCAGCGACCCGCCGACGCAAGGGGAGATGACGCAGGTGCTGGCGAAGGTGAATGAGTTGATTGTGGGGTTGCGGCGGTAGAGGGATTGACGGTGAGGGTTGGAATCGCAAGCATCGCGGCAATGAATTCCTTCGCTCGCGCTTTATGCGATGAGGTCGCGCGCGGCTAACTTACCCCCCCTCATGGATCAGACCATCAAGATCGCTCTCGCCGGCGCCGGCATGTTTGGCGGCGATGTTCATTTGCGCGCTTATGCGGACTTGCAGCGGTTTGGCATCGGCGGGCAACTGGCGCGCGTGGGGCTGGATAAGTGGACGCGGGAGCTCGCGGGGGTGAGGTTCGAGCTGGTGGCGGTGGCGACGCGCTCGGAGGCTTCGGCGAAGCGCTCGCAGGCGGCGTTCAAGGAGTGGACCGGGCACGAGCCGCGCGCGTATTTCGGCGAGACGCCTTGGGAGGAGATCCTGCGCGATTTCCCCGATCTCGATGTGCTGGCGGTGGCGACGCCGGATCAGCTCCACACCGCGCCGATCCTGGCGGCGCTGGCGCACGGGGTGCACGTGCTGACGGAGAAGCCGATGTGCCTTTCGATCCAGGAGGCGGATGAGATCATCGCCGCGGCGCGGGCGAAGAACTGCGTGGTCGCGGTGGATATGCACAAGCGTTTTGATCCGGATCACCTCCGCGTGCGCGACGACATCCAAAAGCGGATCGGCGCGCCGCTCTACGGGACGGCGTATCTGGAGGAGCCGCTGGAGGTTTCCACCAGCACCTTCAAGTGGGTGGAGCAGAGCGATCCCTTCAGCTACGTGGGGCCGCACTGGACGGATCTGATTTACAGCTACTACCGCAGCAAGCCGGCGTCGCTCACCGCGGTCGGCCAGAAGAAGCGGCTCGTGCGCGACGGCATCGATGCCTACGACGCGGTGCAGGTGCGGGTCGATTTCGAGAACGGGATGAGCATCAATTTCCACAACAACTGGATCACGCCGCCGGAGTTCGAGGGGCCGGTGAACCAGGGCCACGAGATCGTCGGGGCGGACGGCAAGGTGGAGAGCGACCAGCAATACCGCGGCTTTCGCTGGTGGAATAAAGGCGGCGCCTCGCGGACGGCGAACAACCACTTCACGCGCGACGTGGCGCGCCCCGACGGCACCCACGGCTACATCGGCTACGGCGTCGACTCGCTCACCGTGGGGCTGGTGGCCGTGGCGCGGATCAAATTCGCCGGCGAGACGCGCGACGCCGTGGCGAGCTTGTACCCGACGGCGGAGGAGGCGCGGATCACCGTGGCGATCGTCGATGCGGCGGCGCGGGTGCGGGATCTGAACTTCCGGTATTTGAACGAAGGCAAAGGCGCGCCGGTGACCGCGCGCTTCGGGGCGGATGGGATCACGATCGTCGACCCCACGCGGGCGGCGGAAGGGTCGGCCGGGGTGTTTCAGAAGATCTACGACAAGGCGATCTGAGGCCCGGATTGATTGCCACGAGAAGGCACAAGAAGCACAAGAAACGGGAGATCCCGAGAAGTTGGAACCGCCAAGACGCCAAGGCGCCAAGATGAGAGAAGCCGCCCATCTTGGCGCCTTGGCGTCTTGGCGGTTCCCCCTCTCGTTCCCAAAGTTAGCGAAGCGCTTTGGGAACGCGGTGCAGCCTTGAAACTCTGTTTGCCTCAGCGCGTGGATGCGAGCCGCGCGCGTCGCTTCAGCCGGCGGTGCGAGGACCGGGCGCCCATGGAAACGGAGTTTCGGCTGCAGGCTGCGTTCCCAAAGCGCTTCGCTAACTTTGGGAACGAGAGGAACGAGATGAGTATGCGCCCGCTTCATTTCGGCAACAGCACCCCGGCCAGGCGCTCCAGCCCTTCGCCGTAGAAACGATCGCGCACCGCGCCCACATAATGCCGCGCCACGACGTCGGGTGTGCTGTGTTTGCCGAGCGAAACCTCGTAGCGTTTCGAGAGCAGGCCGCCCTCGTTCTTGCGGGACGCGCAGAGCGCGAAGAGCGTCTGCTCCACCCGCCAGATGTGCCCGCGGAGGATCGCCGTCTCCGCGAGCGCGCGGTCGCAAAACTCGAAATCGATCGCCGGCTTGTGCAGCAGGCAGAGGCCGGAGTTGACGCGCGGCCAGAGCGTGACGCCGAGCTCTTCCTTCGCCTCCGAGGCGCCGACGAGCGAGCCATCGGCCACGTCTTCGTTGAACCAGCTCTCTTCGTTTTGCTTCGCCGTCCAATCGAGGATCTCGCGCGGGTAGCCGAAGAAGAGGAGGTCGCTGTCGAACACGATCATGCGCTGGCCGCGGGTGAAGTGCGGCACGTCGAACACCTTCAGCGCCAGCGGATGGAGCGCGCGATATTCGTACAGAAACGGGAACGGTTTCAGCACCTTCTCCATCTCCTTGTCCGCCTCGGCGCGCGTGATGATGCGGACCTCCGGGAAGAGCTTCTGGAAAACCTCCACCGCTTCTTTCGTGAGCGTGCCGTCGTCGTGAATGACGGCCGGCCACGCGCATTCGGAAAAGTGAAACCAGCTCGCGAGCATCCACGCCGCGAGCTCCCAGTCGTTCTTGCCCGTCAGCACGTGGACGGGAATGGCCTGGCGATGCTCGGTCCAGAAAGGGCGCTGCCATTCGCGGATGCGCGGGAGCGTTTTGTAATGATGTCGCGACGCACGCCAGCCGCGGCGCAAATCGCGACGCAGCAGCCACCAAAGCCGGCCGGGTGAAATCATTGGGCGGAAGCTTTTGCGCGAGGGAGCCGGCCCCGGCAAGAAGTCTGCACGCGCGCGCGGACTTCGGGCACGCCGAGCCACTCGGGGTGAGTCAGCAAAGCGCGCCAGAACGGGGCGCGGCCGGCGGGATCCGCCACCTGGTAGCGATCGTACGAAAGTCGCGCCTGGAGCGAGCGGCGCCGAGCCGCCGGGAGGCCGGCGCTCGGGAGATGCCGCGCCGCGATGTCGCGAATCTCGTCCGCGGCCTGGGCGGAGGCCGAGGACTTTTGCGTGGCGTGAAAACGGAATTGCGCGAACGCCTGCGGCAGATGCAAGACCCGCGCGCCGGCGAGAAAACAGCGCACCCAGAAATCATAATCGAACGCGAGTTGGTACCGTGGATCGAATCCACCCACGCGTTCCCAGAGCGCGCGCCGGTAAAAGACTTCCGGCTGCACCCACTGCCGCCGATTCCACCAGACGCCGTAGAGATCGAGCACCTCGGCCGTGTTCGCGATGGAGCCCGCGTGCGTCCCTGTCACCGCGCCCTGTTCGTCGATCCACTCAATACCTCCGACGACAAGATCGATCCCAGGGTGCTCGGCAAAACACTGCAAGACGCGCTCCGCCGCGCCGGGCAGGAGGCAGTCGTCGCCATTGATGAAGCCGACGATTTCCCCGCCCATCGCGCGAAAAGCGCGGTTCAGGCCGTCCGCCTGGCCGGCGTCCGGTTCGCTGACGACCACATCGCCCGCGCGCTGATGGCGCCGGGCGATGGCCACGGTTTCGTCGGGTGAAGCGGCATCCTGCAGGCGCCAGCGGATGTGCGGCCCCTGCGCGGCGAGCGAATCGAGCGTGGCGGCGAGGAAGCGCTCCGCGCGAAAGGTGGGAATCGCCAGCACGAGCGGCGCGGTTGGTGCGCTCATGAGTTGATCGAGAGGAGGAGGCGGGCGCGCCGCCAGATTTGCAGCATCGCCTGGTAGAGCCGGCCGCGTCCGCCAAGGCCCTTCTTGTCGCACCAATAGGCGAACTCCGCGACCAGCGCCTCCGCCTCCGGGTTGCCCCGCGCGCGCGGCCGGTAGCGCTCCAGATAAACGAGCAAACCCTCGCGAAAGCGCTCGAGATTTTCCGCCGAGGGATCGTACGAGCTCGGATCGATTGCATCGGAGGCGTACGAGACGCCGGGCTCCATCCGTTGCAATTCCAGGCAGAGCTGCGCATGCGCGCGGGCGAGCAGCTCGACCGTGGTGAGCGCCGGTTGCGCCCGCTCGAGCGCGCGCAGGTGGAGCTCGAACGGCACCCGGACGCAGAACGGCGTGTGGCTCGCGCGCCACGGCCCGCCGCCCGAGGAGCCGCAATAGGCGAGCGCGCGCATCATGCTGCCGAAGTCAACCGTGCGAATCCCGAGTTCCTCGCTCAGCTCCCGGCCGATGATCTTCGCCGCGCCGCCGAGGCAGAGAAAGAGCGTGTCGATCCGCTCCCGCCGGATCTCCGCGACGAGGTCCGCTTTGATGGCGTCGAGATGATCGGAAAGGTGGCGGCCATTTGCACGCACTTGGTGAAAGAAGACCGTAGCTTCGCGGGGCCAGAATGCGTGCGCGAGTTCGCGATAGGCGGCCTCGCTCCACAACTCCCGGAGCAGCGCCCCTTCCGCGCCGGCGAACAGCGATCGCCGGCCGCGCAGGAAGGGACCGAATTCCTGCAACGTCCAGGTGAAAAGAATCTGCGACGTCTCCGGTCCTGAGTTGCGGTAAAGGCCCGGCGGACGATGAAATTCCAGCTCACCGAGGTACTCCGCGTTGAACGGGACCCGCTCGTAAAAATCGAGGTACGAGCAGCGCTCGTAAGCCTCGAGCAGCCGCGGCGCGTGGCGCGGGTGGATGCCGGGTCCGTCATGCGCGATCTCACACGAGGCCTTGAGCGCGGGGCCATCGTCCGCGAGATCCTTTTGCGCGCGCAGGAGGAAAGCGAGCTCGCCGTCACCCAGCCGGAGGAAGCAAAAGGCCGGGTCCGCGGCCATCAGGCGCGTGAGCTCGCGCGCCGCCTCCGCGCGCACCTCCGTTTCCGTAGTGAGAGATGGAGGGGCGGTCACGCGGCGGAAGAGGGTTGCGCCAGCGACTCGAACTCGCGCGGGGCCTGGCTGTGGCCGGCGTTCACGTAGGCCACGGAACTCGGCGCAACGAGAAAGCCGTGCTCCGGCACGTGTCCGAAGGTGCGGCTCGGCTGCGGGGAAATCTCGATCTCGAAGGAGAGCGCACGCTCCACGATGTGCATCGGCTCGGTGCAGTGCGGGCCGGCCCAGAGCGTGAGTGAATAGCGGTCCGGCACGAGCGGCGGCAGATCAATGACCACCCGCAGATGATGCTCGCCTCGTTGGTGCTCCATGAACGGCTCGGGGTCGGGCACGGCCTGCAAAACCGGCACGCCGAGCGAGGTGAGCAGATCGATCCAGAGAAAAGCGGGCCGGTGCGGCGCGGTGCTCGTGAGGCGCAGATCGACGTGCAGCCGCTGCCGCGGCGCGATCCCCTCCACGCGCGCGCTCGCGGAGTCGAACTGGATCGGTCCCGGTGCCGGCTCGCTCGCCGGCCGGCTCCAGAAATCCGCATCGCCGCCGCCCGCCGCGAGGTAATCGGCGAGCACGCCGTGGGCCGGGCCGCTCTTCAGCAGCCGGCCGCGCTCGAACAAGAGGCCGGTCTGGCAGAGCGTTCGGACCGCGCCCATGTTGTGGCTCACGAAGAGCACCGTGCGCCCGTTCCGCGCGACGTCGCCCATCTTGCCGAGGCACTTCTTCTGAAACGACGCGTCGCCGACCGCGAGCACTTCGTCGACCACGAGAATCTCGGGCTCGAGATGCGCGGCGACCGCGAAGGCGAGCCGCACGTACATCCCGCTCGAGTACCGTTTCACCGGCGTATCGAGGAACTCGCCGACCTCCGCGAAGCCGACGATGTCGTCGAACTTGCGCGCGATCTCCGCCCGGCGCATGCCGAGGATCGCGCCATTGAGGAAGATGTTTTCGCGGCCGGTCAGGTCGGGGTGAAAGCCGGTGCCGACTTCCAGCAGTGAGGCGATGCGCCCGCGCAGTTTGATCCGCCCGGCCGTCGGCTCGGTGATGCGCGACAGGACTTTGAGCAGCGTCGATTTCCCCGCGCCATTGCGGCCGATGATGCCGACGATTTCGCCCGGCTGCACGCGGAACGAGACATCGCGCAACGCCCAGAAATCATGCGCGTCCGGTGCGTCCCGGCGTCCGCGCCTGAACCAGCCGCGGACGGCGTCACGCAACGTTGGCGCGCCGAGGTGGCCGAGCCGGAACCGCTTCGAGACGTTTTCCACTTCGATGATCGGCTTCATGCGGAATCGGTGACGGTGCGTTCCGCGCGGCTGAAAAACATCCAGCCAGTCAGGAGCAGGGCGAGGGTCCCGGCGGCGGAGGCGGCGGCGGCGGGCGGGTTGAGCGTGCCGTGCCCAAGCAGGCCCAGGCGCAGCATTTCCACGGGGGCGGCGACCGGGTTGCACCAGAGCAGCCACTGCCAACGCGCCGGCACGTGCGACATGGGGTAAAAGATCGGGGTCGCGAACATCCAGAGCTGCACGAGGAATTGATTGAGATGGACGAGATCGCGGTACTTCGCGGAGGCGGCCGACATCCAGAGGCTGACGGCCAGCGCCAAAATCACCAACTGGAGCATCGCGGCCGGCACGAGCAGCAGACCGGCCCAGCCGGGGTGGAGCGCGGCGCCGCGCCAGGCGAACCACGCGTAGAAGAGCGCCACCGGGATGAGTTGGAGTCCCGTCGCGAACAGGTTCGAGACGGCGCCGGCCGCCGGGACCACGATGCGCGGGAAGTAAACCTTGGAAAAGAGGTGCGAGTTGTTGATGAAGGTCAGTCCCCCCGCCGTGATCGTTTGCGCGAAATAGCTCCAGCCGAGCAGCCCGCACAAATAGAAGAGCGGGCCGGGGACGCCGTCGGTCGGGATGCCCGCCATCTTGCCAAAGATGAGGGTGAACATCAGGGTCGTGAGCAACGGCTGCACGATGAACCAGAGCGGCCCGAGCAGCGTCTGACGGTAACGGGAGCTGAAGTCGCGCTCGACCAGGATGCGGAGGAGATCGCGGTACTCCCACAGCTCGCGCCAGCGCGGCGCGGACCAGCCGCGCGTCGGCTCGATAACGGTGACGTGGTCGATCGCCTCGCTCATTTCTGCCATGACCAGCATCGGAGTTCAAAGGGATCGCCTTCCACCGCCAGGGCGGCCGCATACCCCGACGCCGGCGTCAGCGTGCGGAGCGACCAGCGGTCCGGCTGCACGACCGTCGCCGGCTCGGCGAACCCGGTGCCCGCCGCCTTCAGCCGCGCCTCGGTGATCGTCCACGTCTCGTAGAAAAGCCCGGCGCGCTCCGCCGGCGGCGAGGTGCGGATGTGCCACGCGTCGGTCGGCGGGAAGTAGTGCGCGGCCAGCGATTCAAACGGGACGTTTTCCCGCATGAACTCGAGGTCGACGCCGACCTCGCGCGACCGGGTCACGGCCAACAGCATCAGCTCGTCGGAGTGGCTGAGGTTGAATTGCAGGCCGGTGAAATTCGGCTCCAGCAGCGGCTTGCCGTGCGGTCCCGCGCCGAAGCGCAGGTCATGCGCCGCGATCCCGGTGTACTTCGCCAGGATGATCCGCAGCAGCCCATGCGCGGCGATGAAGCGGCGGCGGTCGCGCTCGAAATGGAAGCGGCCGGCGCGCACCCATTCCTCCGGCGAGAGGACCTCGGAGTACTCGGTCGGGTCGCCCTGTAAATCGGCGCGCCAGAGATGGACCTCGCCCGGGCCGAGGCGCGGCTGCGCGGGCGCCGCTGCAAAGTCGATGGGCAGGAGATTGCTCATGCGAGGACGAGGGGGGAACGGATGGGCGCCGCGGGATCGCCCGCCTCGAGCGTCTCGCGCATGACGGCGCCGATGCGGCGGACATTTTCCACTTTGGCGACACAGCTGTGGTGCTGGCCGGGAATGAAACGCAGCTCGTAGTTTGGGCAGACCGAAGACCAGCCGTACGCCTCGTCGCACCCTTCCATCGGCGCCTGTTCCTCCGGCCAGAGCAGCGTCACCGGGCCGCCGTACGGCGCGGGGATGTAATCGGAGAACGCGAAGCCGAACGCGTCGGAAACGAGTTGCGGCGTGGTGAACGGGATCTGCAACGGCTCGCTCTCGCCGGGCGCGCTGGTCAGGCGGGCGAGAATGCGGCGCGCCTTGCGCACCACGCGGCTCCGCATGACGGGCCAAGGTTGCCGCACGAGATTCTGCACCGCCTTCGTGTAGTGGACGATGCAGCCGCGCACGAACCAGTCCTTGCGCCGCCAGTCGAGGAAGCGCTCGCGCCGCCGGGTCTCGTCTTCGCCGCGCACCGAGCCGACGACGGAGGCGAGGCGATGGAGCTGGCGATGGCGGTAGTTCGAGCCGTCGGCCATGAGCATGAGCAGCGCGGAGACTTCCTCGCCCTCCGCCTCGAGCCGGCGCGCCATCTCGTACGCGACGAGCGCGCCGTTGCAGTAGCCGCCGAGAATGTACGGCCCGTGCGGCTGGATGGCACGGATCGCGCGCAGGCGGTCGTTGGCCATCGCCTCGATGGAACCGGGCGGCGTGTCGCCGTGCAGGCCGTGCGGATGGACGGCGTAGAACGGCCGGTCCGGGCCGATCTCCTGCGCGAGGGTCTTGCAGAAAAATCCGCCGCCGACGTAGTCGCCGTGCAGGAAGAAGACCGGGGTGCGCGTCCCCTGCGGATGAATGGCGACGTACGGCAACTCGGCCGCGCCGCGCTCCTGGTCGCGCAACAGCAGCAGCGCGATTTCCGCGATGGTGGGGTGATCGAACAGCGCGCCGAACTCGATGCGGCGGCCGAGGCGTTCGTCGATGAGGGTGAGCATGCGCGCGGCGAGCAGCGAGTGGCCGCCGAGATCGAAGAAGTTGTCGCGCGTGCCGATCTCGCGCCGGCCGAGGAGTTCCTGCCAGATCTCGACGAGCTGCGACTCGAGCGCATTCCGCGGCGTCTCGATGGCGCGCGGGGCGGCCGCGGGCGAGGGCAACCGGCGGAGCGCAACCTTGCCGCTGGCCGTCAGCGGAAACTCGCTGAGCTGCACGAACGAGGCCGGGACCATGTAGGCCGGGAGCGTCTGGAAAAGCCGCTCGCGCAATTCGTCGGCGACCGGCGGCTCCTCGCCGTTGCGCGTGTAGTAGGCGACGAGGCGACGGTCGCCCTCGCCGAGTTCGCGGGCGAGGACGGCGCACTGGCCGATGCCCCGAATGCGGCGCATCGCCGTCTCGATTTCGCCCAGCTCGATGCGGAAGCCGCGCAGCTTGATTTGGTGATCGAGCCGGCCGAGGTACTCGACTTCGCCGGTCGGCAGCCAGCGCGCGAGGTCGCCCGTCCGGTAAACGCGCCGGCCCTCCCACTGGATGAACTTTTCATCGGTCAGCGCGGGCTGATTCCAATAGCCGCGGGCGAGCGACGCGCCGCCGATGAGCAGCTCGCCCGCGACGCCGATCGGCACCGGTCGCCGCTGCGCATCGAGAATGAAGAACTGCGTATTGGCGACGGGCCGGCCAATCGGGCTGACCGTTTCACCGGGCCGGCAAAGGTGCGCGGAAGCATAAACGGTAGCCTCGGTGGGGCCGTAGAGATTCCAGAGCGCGCAGGTCGGCAGGCGCGCGAGGAAACGGTCGGCGAGCGGCGCGGGCAGCGCCTCGCCGGCGGCGTAGAGGCTGCGCAGCGTGGTGCAATGTTCGAGCCCGCGTTCGCCGGTGAGCATCTCGAGAAACGCGGGGACGGCCTGGAGAATGGTGATGCCGCGCTCCTGGATCGTGCGCACGACGTAACCGGCATCGCGCTCGCCGCCGGGGCGCGCCATCACGAGTTCGGCGCCGGTCACGAGCGGCTGGAAGATTTCGAGCACCGAGACGTCGAAGGAGGTTGGCGCCTTGTGCAGCACGCGGTCGGCCGGCGAGAGCGGGAGGGCCTCCTGTGCCCAGCGCAGGAAATTGCAGGCCGCGCCGTGGGAAATCATGACGCCCTTTGGCGTACCGGTGGAGCCCGAGGTGTAGATGACGTAAGCGAGATTGGCGGACTGGCCGCGCGGCGCAACGCGCTCGGTGAGCGGCTCGCCCGGCGCATCGACGCGGACCACGCGCGCCTCGCTCGGCGGCAGCGAGTCGGCGAGCGCGGCGTTCGTGAGGATGACGGGCATCCGCGCATCGCGGATCATGTAAGCCAACCGCTCGGCGGGGTAGCCGGGATCGAGCGGAACATACGTGCCGCCGGCCTTGAGCACGGCGAGCAGGGCGACGGCCATGTCGCAAGAGCGCTCCAGGTAAATGCCCGCGAGCACATCGGCGCCGAGCGGGAGCCGGCGCGCCAGGTCGCTCGCGCGGCGGTCGAGCGCGGCGAAAGTCAACGCGCTGCTTTCATCGGAGACCGCGACGGCGTCCGGTGTGCGCGCGGCCTGCGCCTCGAACATTTCGTGGAGCAACGCGTCGCCGGCGAAGTCGCGCGCCGTGTCGTTCCACTGCTCCAGCATCAGCGCGCGCTCGGCGGGATCGAGCAGCGGGAGCGCGGCGACGGGCGTCTCGGGGGCGGCGGCGATCGCCTCGAGCAACACGCGGAAGTGGCCGAGCCAGCGCTGCGCGGTGGCGGGATCGAACATCTCCGCGTGATCGAGCTGGCAGACGAGCTCGCCCGCGTTTTCGGCCACGTTGAGGTTCAGCTCGAACATCGTCATCCCGCCCGGCGTGCGGTGCGGATATTTCTCCATGGAGGCGGTGATCTCCAGGCCGGGCAGCGCCTGGTGGAACTCGCCGTTCTCGAAATTGAAGGCCGCCGAGAAGAGCGGCGAGAGGCGCGCGTCGCGCTTCACGTTGAGCTTCGCCAGCAGCTCGCCGAAGAAGAGGTCCTGCTGTTCCGAGGCGTCGAGCACGAGCTGCTTGCGGCCGTCGAGGTAGGTGGAAAAGGCGGGGTCGCCATCGATCCGGCTGCGGAGCGGCAGCATGTGCGTGGTATTCGCGTAGAGGCCGTGGCCGCCTTCCAGCGTGCGGATTTCGCCCTCAAACGGTACGGCGACGACGACATCGCTCTGCCCCGAGAGCCGGTGCAGCAGGAGGTTGTACGCCGAAAAGACGATCATGAAGAGCGACGCGCGCTGCTTCGTCGCGGTCTGGCGCAAGGCGGCGGTCAGCTCGCGCCCGATGGTCAGCGTCGCACGGGCGCCGGCGAAGGTCTGGCGCGGCGGGCGCGGATGATCCAGCGGCAGCTCGAGCACCGGCAGCTCGCCGGAAAACTGCGCGAGCCAGAACGCCTCCGCGGCCCGTGCGGCCGGCTCCCGGCTCTTCTCCCACGCGACGAAATCGCGAAGCTGCATCGCTCTGGAGGACTGCGGCGCCCGGCCCTGGCAGAGCGCCTCGTACGACGCGATGACTTCGTGAATGAAGGCGGTGTATGAGGGGCCGTTCCCGACCAGATGATGGAACGTGAGGACGAGGAGATGGTGATCCTCCGCGAGCTTCACGATGAGCCCCCGCATGAGCGGCGCGCGGCTGAAATCGAACGGCGCGCGCTCGTGCTCGGCGAGGAAGGCGAGCAGCTCGCCCTCCGGGCGCGCGGAGAAATCGACGAACGGCACGTCGAGCGCCGCCTCCGGGTGGATACGTTGCGCGCCCGGCGCGACCGTGGTGCGCAGACCATCGTGGCGCGCGGGCATGCTTTCGATGGCCCTCCGCAGCGTCTCGACGTGAAGCTTGCCGCGCAGCTCCAGCGTGGTCGATTCGCCGTAGACGCGGGCGGCTTCCGGGCTCATCGAGGTGAGCATGAGCAGGCCGGCTTGCGACGGGGTCAGCGGCAGTTCGGTCTCCGGCGCGCCGTCCTGGAAGCGCGCGCGCAGCGTGTCGAGATGCGGCAGGCTGCGGAGCACCGCGTCCTCGTTGACGCCGAAGTCGATGAAGCATCCGATCTCATCGACACCGATCGCGGCAAGTTTTTCCACGATGGGCGCGCACGACTCGGGGCTGCCGATGAGCGCCTTGCCCTGCACGTAATCTTCGAACGCGCGGTCGAGCAACAGGTCGACGTCGTCCTGGTCGATCTCCATTGGGCCGCGCGCCGTCTCGAGCCGCTTCTGCTTGTTGTCGAGATACGAGCGGAGGTATTCACGCATCGGCCCGCGCGCCTGCCGCAACGTGGTCTCACGGTCCTCCCCGACATGCGTGAGTATGAGCACCGTGACGTGTCCTTTCGCGGGATCGTGGCCGTGCTGAGCGAGCGTAGCGCGGTAGATGCGGATCTTTTCCGCGAGCTCGTCCACGCTCTGGTTCATCAGGTAACCGAGCACGCTGACGCCCATTTCGCCGGCCTTCGCAAACGATTCCGGGTGAATGCAGGTGAGCCAGAGCGGCAGCTCGGGCTGCTTCGGCAAGGGATGAAGTTTGACGCCGAAATCGCCGCCCTGGCCGGTGCGGAAAGGAAGCGTCTCGCCGCGCCAGAGTTTTCGAATGGTCTGGATTTCCTCGTGGCAAATCTCGCGCCGGCGCGCGAAGCGATCGGGCGCGAGGACGAAGTCGTTGGGATGCCAGCCGGAGGCGATCGAGATGCCGACCCGGCCGTTCGAGAGATTGTCGACCACCGACCACTCCTCCGCGATGCGGATCGGATGATGCAGCGGCAGGACGACGCTGCCACCGCGCAGCGCGATGCGCGTGGTCTCTCGCGCGAGCGCCGAGGCGACGACGGCGGGATTCGGCGAGAAGCCGCCCACGCTGTGAAAATGCCGCTCCGGCAGCCAGACGGCCTCGAAGCCCTGGCGATCCGCGAACTTTGCGCCCTCGATCACGAGCTTGTATTTGTCCTCGCTGTAGGCCGCCGGGTAGCTGCCGAAATAGTAGAGGCTGAACTGCATCGGCTTCGCCGGCGCGGGGTCCGCCCAACGTGGCACAGGCGTCCCGCCTGTGGGGCCAGCGGGCGTCCCGCCCGCTGAAATAACGGCGAGAGGTCGGTCGCTCCATTCGGCGGGCGGGACGCCCGCCTGCCCCACAGGCGGGACGCCTGTGCCACTCTCCGCGGCTTCCGGCAGGAAGCCGCCGCGCTGCATCTCGAGCACGCTCTCCTTGAAGACGCGGATGATGAATTCGACGTCGGCCTCCGTGTGTGCGGTCGAGAGGAAGAACGGCCGGCCATCCCAC
Source organism: Chthoniobacteraceae bacterium (assembly GCA_035997375.1). Taxonomy (GTDB): domain Bacteria; phylum Verrucomicrobiota; class Verrucomicrobiia; order Chthoniobacterales; family Chthoniobacteraceae; genus DASYIS01. The sequence goes on along the minus strand of DASYIS010000163.1, from coordinate 5,092 downwards.
AAATGCAGCCCCTTTTCCCGCAGATGGAAGAAGAGGAGCGGCGCGAGTTTCGCCTGATCGTCGAACTCCAGATAGAAGATGGAGGCCCAGTTCTGGAGGTGCACCGGCACGCCGCGCTCGGTGAAAAACGCATTGAGCGTTTGCGCGATCTCGGCGCTGCGGGCGCTGAGGCCGGCTTGCAGCGCGGGGCCTTGCTCGCGCAGATGATTCAGCACCGCCCACGCGCCGGCGACGGCGAGCGGATGCCGGATATAGGTCCCCGCGAAGAACGTGACGCCGACCTCCGGGAACGAGTCGTCGCCGTACTGCCACGCGCCGCCATCGAGCGCATCCATATAGGTGGCGCTGCCCGCGACGACACCGATCGGCAGGCCGCCGCCGATGACTTTGCCGTAGGTCGCGATGTCGGCCTTGATGCCGAAGAGCGCCTGCGCACCGCCGGGGTGGCTGCGAAAACCGGTGATCAGCTCATCGAAAATCAGCGCCGTCTCCGACTCGCGCGTGATCTTGCGGACCTCGCGCATGAACTCGATCGGCTGCAGCTCAAGGCGGCGGCTTTGCACCGGCTCGATGAGCACCGCCGCCAGCTCGTGGGCATGCGCGCGCAGCGTATCGAGCGCGGCCTGGGTGCCGAATTCCAGCACCAGCACGTCCTTGACGATGTGCTCGGGAATGCCGGGCGCGACAGGGACGGAAACGCGCTCGCCATTGATCGTGGCCGAGCGCACGAGCACCTCGTCGTTGATGCCGTGAAAGCCGCTGGTCGTGGCGATGCGGGTGCGGCCGGTGACGGTGCGCGCGATGCGCATGGCGGCCATGACGGCCTCGGAACCGGTGTTGCAAAACGCCGCGCGCTCCATGCCGGTGAGCTCGCAGAGGAGTCGTGCGACCTCGCCGGCGAGCGGGGTCTGCGGGCCGACTTCGATGCCGCGCTGGAGCTGCTCGGTGAGCGCCTCGGTGATGAAGGCCGGCGAATGCCCGAGCAGGTTCGTGCCGAAACCCATCGACATATCGACCCACTCGTTGCCATCGACATCCCAGATGCGCGCGCCGGCCGAGCGCTCGACGACGATGGGGAAAACCATCTCCTTCCACAGGCGGTGAAAGCTGCCGGCCGTGCGCGGGTCGGCGAGGTGCGCGCGATCTTCCTGCGTGCGGCGCTTCGACTCGGCGTACTTTCGCGAGTAGCTGGCGGTGAGCTCGGCGAGGTGCGCTCTCTGGCGGTCGGTGAGCGCGCCGCCGGCGGCGGTCTCGATCGGCTTGTAGGGGCCGAAGCGCTTGGTTTGCGGTGCGGGCGCGCTCGCGGAAATGGGAAGACTGGGAAGTCTGGGAAGAATGGGAGCCGGCGTGGCCGGCGTGACCGGTGTGGCGACGGTCGAGTTTTGCGCGATGTACTCGGTGAGCTTGTCGAGGGTCGCGAGGTCCGCCATGAGCTGGCGGAGGGTGAGCTTGATCGCAAATCGCTTGCGCAGCGCGAGGGCGATTTGCGTCAGGAAAAGCGAGTCGAAGCCGAGCTCCAGCAGGCTCGTCGTTGGCTCGGCGGTGGTGACGTCGAGACCCGAGAGATCGCTGAGCAGGCGCTTGATTTGCGTGAGGAGCGGGGGCTGCTCGGGCGCGGCCGCGGTGCTTTCATCCGCCTCTGAAATCGCAGCCGGCAACGGTGCGGGCGCCGCGACCGCGAGGACCGGCGCCTCGCCATCGGTCGCCATGGTGGCGAGGGGGAGGGGAGTGCCCGCCGGCAGGTCCGCGAAGTAGCGTTGCCGCTCGAAGGGGTATGTTGGGAGCGAAACGCGCCAGCGCGGCTCACCGTCCTGAACGCGCGCCCAGTCGATCGGGACGCCCGCCGCCCACAGGCGGCCGAGTGCAGTCAGCGTGGACTCCGTTTCACCGGCGCCGTCTTCCAGTGAGTGAACGAAGTCGTGCTGCGCGGTGCGTGCGGGCTGCTGCCGTGCAAGCTGTGAAAGCCCCAGGCCCGGACCGCATTCGAGCACCGCGTACTGCGCGTGCTCCAGCAGGCGCGCGGCGGCGGGGCAGAAGCGTACCGTGGCGCGCGCGTGGCGCGACCAGTACGCGGGGTCGGTCGCCTCGGCCTCGGTCAGCCATTCGCCGGTGACGGTGGAAAGAATCGGCAGCGCCGGCGCGTGCAGCGGCACGGTGCGGAGCAACGCTGCGAGCGGTTCGACCACCGGGTCGACCATGCTCGAATGGAACGCGTGCGAAGTCTCCAGGCGGCGGGTTGTGATTTCCTGCGCGAGACACTTCGCCTCGATCTTTTCGATCTCCCCGAACGGTCCCGAGACCACGCAGAGCCGTGGTGAATTGATCGCCGCGAGGTCGACGCCGTGGCCCTCGATGAGCGCCTGCACTTCCGTTTCGCCGAGGCGCACTGCGAGCATGGCGCCGCGTGGCAAATCCTGGATCAGTCGCGCCCGCTCGGCGACCACGCGCGCGGCGTCTTCCAATGAGAAAACCCCCGCGACCGTGGCGGCCACGAATTCGCCGACGCTATGCCCGACCAGCGCGCCCGGCTGCACGCCGAGGCTCAGCCAGTATTGCGCCAGCGCGTAGCCGATCGCGAAAATCGCCGGCTGCGTGAAGCGCGTCTCGCGGAGGTCGCCCTCGCCGTCGATGACGGCGCGCAGGCTGACGCCGAGCAGCGGATCGAGCACCGCAGTACAGCGATCGAACGCCTCGCGGAAGGCCGGTTCGGTGGCATACAGCTGCGCGCCCATCTTCGCGTACTGCGAGCCCTGGCCCGGAAAAAGGAAGGCGACCGGCGTCTCGCCGCGCGCGTCTTCGCGGCTCGCCCGCTCGGGTTTGCGCAGCCGCTCGATCGCTTGCGGCACGTTCTCGGCCACGACGAAGCGTCGCTGCGCGAAGGTCTGCCGGCCCGTCTGCAAAGTCGCGGCGACATCGGCCAGCGAGAGCTCGGGGTCGGCCTCCAAATGATCGGCCAACGCAGCGGCGCGCCGCTCGAGCGCGGTCGCGGTTTTCGCGGAGAGAACCAGCAGTTGCGCGGTCCGCCGGCTCGTCGTCGCGACCGGCGCGGGGGCGTCTTCCAGCACGACATGCGCATTCGTTCCGCCGACGCCGAAGGAGCTGACCCCCGCGCGCCGCGGCTGCGGGCCGCGCTTCCAATCGCGCAACTCCGTGCTGAGAAAGAACGGGCTTTCTTCGAGATGGAGCGCCGGATTCGGCTCCTCGCACTGGATCGTCGGCGGGATCTGCTCGTGCTTGAAGGCGAGCGCGGCCTTGATGAGGCTCGTGATGCCCGAGGCCGCATCCGCGTGTCCCATGTTGCCCTTGACCGAGCTGAGCGCGCAAAAACCGCGCGCCTCCGTGCCGCTGCGGAAAGCCTGGGTGAGCCCTTCGATCTCGATCGGGTCGCCGAGCGGCGTCGCGGTGCCGTGCGCCTCGACGTACGAGATCGTCGCCGGGTCGACCTCGGCCACGGCGTGCGCGAGCGCGATCACCTCCGCGTGGCCCTGCACGCTCGGCGCGGCGAAGCTTACCTTCTGCGCGCCGTCGTTGTTGAGCGCGTAACCTTTGATGACGGTGTAAATCTGGTCGCCATCGGCCAGCGCGTCGGCGAGCCGCTTCAGGATGACGATTCCCGCGGCACTCGAGAAGACCGTGCCGTTGGCGCGCGCATCGAAGGGCCGGCAATGACCGTCGCCCGAGGTCATGCCGCCCTCTTGATAGAAATAGCCGCGATCCTGCGGGAAGGTGACCGAGACGCCGCCGGCCAGCGCGACATCGCACTGGTGATCGTTCAACTGCTGGCAGGCGACGCAGACCGCGACGAGCGACGAGGAGCAGGCCGTCTGCACGTTGAGCGCCGGGCCGCGGAGGTTGAGCTTGTAGGCGAGCCGCGTGGCGAGGAAGTCCTTCTCGTTCGCGATCACCGCGCCGACGATGCCGACCGCTTCCAGCAGATCGGGGCGCTTCTGCACGAAGTTCGCGTAGTACGTGTTGTTGCTCATCCCGGCGAAGGCGCCGATGAGCCCGTCGTAGCGCGCCGGGTCGCAGCCGGCGTCCTCCAGCGCTTCCCAGGCGACCTCCATCAGCACGCGGTGCTGCGGGTCCATCACCTCCGCCTCGCGCGGCGGCACGTTGAAAAAGGCGCGGTCGAACCACTCCGGCCGGTCGATGACCCCGCGCACGCCGACGTAACCCGGCAGCGCGCGCACCGCGGCCGGATCGTACCCCGCCGCCGCCAGCTCGGCGTCGGTGAAGCGCCGCAAGCAGTCTTTGCCGGCGACGAGATTTTGCCAAAAGGCGCCCGCATCGGGAGCTTCGGGGAAACGCCCCGCAAGCCCGATGATGGCGATCCCTTCGGGATGGTCACTCATGGTCAAGAGTTGTGAGAGTAGCCGACTTCGTGCCACGGAAGGGGCTCGAAGCGGCAAAGACGCTTCGCCCAACGCAGGCCCGCCCGTGGCAAAGGGGGCAAATGTAGCGCGGGTTGTCAAAAAAGCGAGAGTGGAGCGCGGTTGATGTCGGCGTGCCTGGATCGCGCTCGGGATTCCCCGGCCGCGAAAACAACCGGCTCGCGGTTGTGTTTCACGGGTTCGCGATTAATGTCCTGAGGTTTTTTCCCCCGTCCTGTTTATCTCCTTGCATGATCGCCGCCTTCGCCCAGCAACTCCGCGCCGCGCACGAGCCGATCGTGCAACGCTGGATGGCCGCCGTGCGGGCGGACCCGAAGCTCACCACCGCCAATCGCCTCGCGGAGAAGGAACTGCGCGATCACCTCGGGTCGCTCGTCCTGCGGCTGGCGGAAACGCTCGCCGCGAGCGCCGCCGAGCCGCTCGACGAAGAGCCCGAGGTTACGCCCGGAACCGAAAAGGACGCCCGCAAGCACGGCCAGACGCGCTGGGCGCAGCACTACCGGGTGGACGAGCTGGTGCGCGAGATCTCCGTCCTGCGCTACGAGATGATCGAGATCTTTCGCGAATTCATCAAAGGGCGCGGCAAGCTGGAGACCGAGGAGTTCCTGCAGACCACGCAGGTCGTCCATCGCTTCTTCGACGAGATCTGCATGGACTCGGTCGCAGTCTATGTGAATGAGCGCGAGGAGCAGGCGGCGATC
>DASYIS010000162.1:0-11865 GCA_035997375.1 Chthoniobacteraceae bacterium | reverse complement strand
GGCATGCAAGGTGAGCCGGTGGAGCCTAATTCAGGATTGGAGAGGTGTATCGACCACGGATTACCCTGGGCGGATTTCGTCTCCACCCAATAGTTGAAGCTTCGACCGTAAGGAAGCATTTCAGCATCCGTGAAATCCGTGAAAGCTTCTCCGTGCCGGCGCGACGGTTTAGAATATTCGCTTCGCGCCCGCGGTAATGCGGCGAATAGGGTCGACTTGCAGTGAGCAATCCCCAACCCAAGCTGAGCGAGCTCATCGGGCGGTTGGACCTTTGGCCGGGGGCTGCCGCGCCGTGGCGATCCAGTCGTCGACCACCTGCTCCAGCACCCCGAGCGGGACGTTGCCGGTCTGCAGGACGAGGTTGTGAAATTCCTTGATCGAGAATTTCGCGCCGAGCGCCTGCTGCGCCTTCGCGCGCAGCTCGAGGATGCGCAGCATGCCGATCTTGTAAGCGCAGGCCTGGCCGGGGTTCATGACGTAACGTTCGACCTCCGCGGGGGAGATGCCGTAATCGATGGCCTGTTGGCGGGTCCAGCGCAGGGTGTGCAGGCCGGTGTCGGTGACGAGGCGCCGGGCGCGGAACAGTTCGGCATTGAGCTGGCCGATCCTTCCTTTTGAGTCGCCTGCATACCAGCCGTTCTCCGCGGCGAGTTGCTCGGCGTAGAGCGCCCAGCCCTCGGAAAAAGCCGAGCCGCCGGAGAAGATGCCCTGGCGCCGCCAGCGCGGAAGGCTCTCCGTCTCCTGCTGCAGGGCGATCTGGAAATGGTGGCCGGGCACCCCCTCGTGATAGACGAGCGTGCGCATGCCGAGGACGCCAAACGCCGGCCCGGGCAGGGGCGCCCAGAAGATGCCGGGTCGCGAGCCGTCGCGGGCCGGGTGCGTGTAGTGGGCGGCCGCCGTCTTCTCGGTGAAAGACGGCTCGCGCCGGACTTCGATGGGCGCCTTCGGCCGCAGATCGAAGAGGAGCGAGGCGCGCTTTTCGGAATCCCGGACCATCCCGGTGAATCGCGCGAGCAACGCCGGTCGCGGGTCCGGCGCGGCCGGCGGCTGCGAATCCAGGTCCAGTTTCTCGTAGCGTTCCTTGATGCCGCCGTCGCGGTAGCCGAGCTGACGGAAGAGGGTGTCCATCTCCTGCTCGATCCGCGCAACTTCTTGCAGGCCGATCTCGTGAATCTGCTGCGTGGTGAGTTCCGTCGTGGTGAAGCGGTGCAGGGCGTTGGCGTAGGCTCGGTCGCCACCAGGAAGCCGCCACAGGCCGGCGTCACTTTTCGCGAGCGGCCGTTGCTCACGGAGCATCGCCTCCGCACGACGAAAGGCCGGGACCACCGACTTCGTGACGATGTCCGCGGCGGTGGCGACGAACTTCGCGCGCTCCTCCGCCGTCACGTCCGCGAGCCTCGCCGCGCGCTCATCGAGCGACACCACGAGGACGTTCTGCGCCGGTTCACCCGCGAGAAAGCGCTCGAACTGCCCGAGGACGGATTGAATGATGAAGTCCGGCATTAGGAACCCGCGCGTCGCCCCCTCCCGCGCCTGCCGGGCGCCCTCGTCCATCTGCCCCGCCACGAGTTCCAGCCGGGCGAGGTAATTCTCGACGTCACGCCGATTGCGGATGGGATGCGTCTGGCTCAGAAAATTGACGAGGGAGACGTGCAGCCCGCCAAATTGGTTGAAGACGAAATGAAAATCCTCGAACGGCTCCGCGCTCACCTCCACTTTGAGTTGCCACTCGATCAACGCCGCCGAGGTGCGCTGCGGCGGATCGAGCTTCGCGCGGTCGAACTTGGCAAGCTCCGCCAGCGCCTGCTGCGCGGCGGCGACGCGCGCGGCGCGAAACTCCTTGGTGATGGGGGTGAGCCGGCGGTCGAGCGCATCCTGCTCCGCGCCGCTGAAGTATTGCGTGGCGGTCGCCTCGGTCGGCCTGGCGCGGACCAGATCCGCCGCCAGCGCATCGGCCCACGCATCGAACGCGGGGTCCGCAGCCCACAGGGTGGTCACGCCCGAGGCCAAGAACGCAATCAGGGGGAAGAGTCTCATCGCGCGAGCCTATCGCGCGACCCGCCCCTGAATGACAACGTGGAAAACGCCCGGCTGGCCGGCTAGATCCCGCCCCCGCGCCGGCCGCGGAGGAAATGCAGAATGAAAACGACCAGGGCGATGACGAGGAGGATGTGGACGAGTCCACCCGCGACGTGGAAAGCAAATCCACCGGCCCAAAGAAGAATAAGAATGATAGCGATAAGTGGCAGCATGCCAACCTATCGGCGGCGCTTCAATGGGTGGCTGCTTCCACCCTGACATCTCTTCACTTTTTGATGAAGTCGGCGGTTGCCCGCGCCAGGCTGGGCGCGGCACGCTACCGCTTCGGCACGGTCCACATCTTCTTGTTCTCGATCTGCTCGAGCACGACCTGGTCGTTGCGGAGGTCGATCACGCGGTAGTGGGTGTCTTTCTCGCCCGGCATCTCGAAGGTCTCGCCTTGTTTGACCGTGATGCTTTGGTCGCCTTTCTTCGAGTAGAGCACGGCGTACGAGGCGCTGGAGCGCGTCGGCATGTCTTTCACCAGATCGATCTTTTGCCCCGGCGCGGCGGGGTCTTCCAGCGTGACCTTGGAGGCGTCGATCGGGTTCCCGTCCTTGTCCTGCGTCTGCAGCGCCTCGACTTTCTGCACTTTCAATTGCGAGCCGTGCAGGGTCTGGCCGACCTTCACGGTTTCGACTTTCGACTCGCCGCCGTCCTGGTGCTCGACTTTCGCCGTTTCGCCGTCGACCGATTTCAGCAGATAGGGGACGCGGATTTCGTTGAACTCCTTGAGCCGCAGCGTGGCATGCACGCCCGGCCGCGAGTCGGGGTCTTTCGGATTGGTGTCGGCGAGGAACTCTTCGCGATTCGTGTAGCCGTCGCCGTCGGGATCGGCGTCGAGCATCTTGGGGTCGTTCAGGTCGAGGCCGTATTTCTTGAACCAGGCCTCGTATGCCACATCGGCCGCGGCCAGCTCGGCATTCGTCGCCGTCGGAGTCGTCGGGGGGGCGGACTTGGTGTTCTCGCCGCCGGGCGCGGCAACCGGGTCGGGCGTGCCGGTGCTCGCGGCGCCGCCGGCGGGTTTCTTGCAACCGGCGAGCAGGAGGGAGGCAGCGCAGAGGGTGAGGAGCAAACGGATCGGGCCATTCATGGGACAAACAGGGAGAAGCAGAAGATGCACGGGCGGGCGGGCGGTGAAAAGGAGGAAACGCAGGAAGCCGCTGCGCCGGCCCGCTATTTTGGTTGCCAGCGGCCGCGGCCCCGCCAATACCAAGCGTCATGTTGAATCTCATGGCCATCCTTCGGCGGGGAACCCGGTCGCGCGCCGGACTTTGGCTGCGCCTGGCGGTCCTGATTTCATGCGTCTGCGGCTGGAGCGCGCAGGCCGAGACCCGGTTCATTCAACTCACCGACCCGCACCTGTTCGACCGGCCGCCCGAGGAGCGCGCGGAGAACGAAGACGGCCTGAAGTGGTGCATCGAGGAAATCAACCAGCGGGTCGCGGCCGGCGCCAAGTACGATTTCGTCATCGTGACTGGAGACCTGGGCCTGGAGAAATTGAAAGATCCCGCGACGCTCGCGGCGGCCGTGAAGGACTTCGGAGCGTTGATTCAACCCTCTGCGGTGGACAAGTGGTTTTTCGTGCCGGGGAACAACGACCTCATCAACGAAACGCCCAAGACCGTCTCACTCTACCGGGAGTTCATGGCCGCGCTGGGCAACGCGGGGACCGGCAAGACCGTCGTCGACCTCAGCCGGGCGGATGGGAGTTATGACCAGGACAAATGCCGTTTCATCGGTTTCGATAACGCGTCGTTCAAGAGCAATAACTCAGCGGCGAATGCGCGGGAATTCGAGGCCGAGCAGCTCGCGCGGATCGATGAGGTCTTGGCTCGTTTGAAGGCGCCGGGATTCGAGAACGCGTACGTCTTTTACCACGTCCCCGACTGCGACGACCCGTATTCCGCGGCGATGGCCGATGACAGGGCGAAGACCCGGGAAGAGCTCGCGGCGGCTCCCTATCAATATTCGGCCTGGACGGTGACGCCGAAGGTCCGCGAGCAATGGCAGAAGGTGGTGAACGATCCGCGCGTCAAAGGTCTCTTCGCGGGACATTTTCATTACTTCAGCCGGGACGCCTATGAGTGGGATCGCTCCAACCCGGCGCTCCTCAACGGGGTGAGCCCCAAGCTCTACGTCACGCCGCCCGTCGCCGGCAAATACCAGCGCGGCTACATCCCGCAGGCGCGCGGCTTCCGCGAAGTCGCCATCGTCGACGGCAAGTTCACGAAGAATAAGATCGTGTGGCGCGATTTGCCTTTGCCGCCGAAGGCGCCGTCGGCCGCGCCCGCCAAGCAGCCGTAGCCGGCGTCACGTCTTCGGCTGTCGTCGCAGTTCGGCGAGAAACGCCAGTGGTTCGCAGATCGTGAATTCGGAATCAGCCGCGACCTCTGAAAATCCGCGGTCGTAAGTCACGAGATGAGTTGCCTCACCGTTGACCGCGCAGAGCACGAACGCGATATCATCGGCATCCGAGGGATACCGGCGGAGATGATAGTGGTCGATGGGCACTCGCTCGCCGCGCAATTTTACCGCTCGAACGAAACTCGCTCACATCCTCTTCCGAATCGCCCAGTTCGAGCAGCTTTTCAGCGTATTCGACAAGGATGTCCTTCGAGTAAAGCAGCGTGAACTCGCCAGCCGTCCATCTTAACAGAATTTCCCGGTTGGGACTCGATTGGGTGTGGCTTCGACGACCGGCTGCAACAACATTCGTATCCAGAACTCCTCGGATCACAGCCATCTCAGCTCGGCGGCGCAATTCTATCAATCACGGCCAACAGTCGCCGATCGATTTCTTCATCTGTGATGCCCTCCGCCTTCAAGCGGTCCGCGTCTGCCATCGCTTCCCTGACGAGTCTCCGCGCCCGCTCACTGTAGCGCGCGTTCCGCCATTTCTCGTAGCTCGCCCGGTCATGAAAAGGCGCCTCCCGCTCGTTTGGCTCTGGAATCGAGCGCACTTGCTCTTCCGCTCCGGGAGTTACTTCGTCCGAGACGCTCATGCCTGTACTCAACCCCAGCCGTGTCGAATCGTCAAGTTCCGCCCCCTCACCGCGCCAGCGCGCTCAGGATCGCCTTTTGCGCGTGCAGTCGGTTCTCCGCCTCGTCGAAGATTGTTTGCGCGTGCGCCTCGAAAGTCTCGGCGGTGATCTCCTTGCCCCGATACGCGGGCAGGCAGTGCATGACGAGCGCGCCGGGTTTCGCGCGGGCGACCAGCGCGTCGTTGATCTGGTAACTCGCGAGCTGTGCGATGCGGTATTCCGACTCGTCTTCCTTGCCCATGCTGACCCAGACGTCGGTGTACAGCACGTCAGCGCCGCTCGCCGCGCCGGCGAGGTCGTCGGTGATCTCGATGCCCTTGCAACCGACCCGCTCCACGAGCGCGGGCGCCGGCTGGAAATTAGTCGGCGCGGCGATGCGCAGGTTGAAGCCGAGGCGCGCGGCGGCCCACATCCACGATTGCGCGACATTGCACGCGCCGTCGCCGACGAAGACGACCGTCTTTCCTTCGACGCTGCCGAGCTTTTCCTGCATCGTCTGGAGGTCCGCGAGGATCTGGCAGGGGTGCTCGTCGTCGGTCAGCGCGTTGATCGTCGGAATGCCCGAGTATTTCGCGAAGTCCTCGACATCGCTTTGCGCGAAGGTGCGGATGATCGCGCCATGGACCATGCGCCCGAGGACGCGGGCCGTGTCGGCAATCGGCTCGCCGCGGCCGAGCTGGATGTCGACAGCGGAGAGGAACATGACGTCGCCGCCGAGCTCGCGCACGCCGACCTCGAAGGAGACGCGGGTGCGGGTGGAGGATTTCGAAAACATGAGCGCCCAGCATTGGTGCCGCAGCGGATGCGCCGCGTGCCGCCCGCGCGTCGCCTTCATCTCGTGGGCCGACTGGAGAAGCGCAAGGATTTCGTCGCGGGTGAGCGACTCGATGGACAGCAGGTTTTTCATGGGAAAATCAGAGGGCGGACAGCACCTCGCGCAGAATCGCGGCGGCGCGATCGATCTCGGCCGAGGTGACATTGAGCGGCGGTAGCCAGCGAACGGCGTGGCTCTGCGCGGGCACCGTGAGCAGCCCCGCTTCGTGGAGCTTGATGACGACGTGCAGGCTCGGCGTACGGCCCGCGGGCAGCGAGACCTTTTCCGCAAAGTCGTCGACGAGCTGAAATGCGAGCAGCAGCCCGACGCCGCGCACCTGCTTGATCAGCGGCGAAGCGAGCGCCTCCAGCGCGGCCTTGGCGTACGCGCCCTGAACGCGGCTGTTTTCGAGCAGCCCGTCTTCCTCGATGATCGTGAGGACTTCCTCCGCGCCGGCGCTGACCAGCGGTGTGCCGCCAAAGGTCGTGCCGTGCGAGCCGGGCCCGAGCAGGTCGCAGAGCGGCTTCGTCTCGCCGGTCTTCAGCGTCACCGGCCGGTCGCTCACCCAGATCGCGCCGAGCGGAAAGCCGCCGGCGATCCCCTTGGCCCAGCTCACTGCGTCCGGCTGCACGGCGGGCTCCAGCGCCTGCCAGCCGCCCCAATGGCCCGTCCGCCCGAGGCCGCATTGCACCTCGTCGAACATCAGCAGCGCCGCGTGCCGGTCGCACAAGTCGCGCGCCTGCCGCAGGAATTCCGGCGTGGCGGGATGAATGCCGCTCTCGCCCTGGATCGGCTCGAGCAGCACCGCCGCCACGTTCGCATCCTGCATCGCGCCGAGGAGCGCCGGCCCGTCGTTGAAGGGGACATGCACGAACCCCTCGACCAGCGGATCGAAGCCAATCTTCACCTTCTCCTGGCCCGTGGCCGCGATGCCCGCGAGCGTCCGGCCGTGGAAGCCGTTCAGCATCGCGACGATCGTGTGGCGGTGGCGATCTGTCTCGACCAATTCGCCCACGGTGTGGGTCGCGGACGGCGGCCGGCCTTCGTTGCCGAACTTGCGCGCGAGCTTGTAAAGCGCCTCGTTCGCCTCCGCGCCGGAGTTGCAAAAGAAGACCTTGCCGCGCCCGCCCATGTGGCGCACGAGCCGCGCCGCGAGCAGTCCCTGCGGCCGGTTGTAGTAGAGATTGGAAACGTGGACGAGGCTGGCGATCTGCTCCTGCATCTTCGCGACCACGCGCGGGTGGCAATGTCCGACCGAGGTCACGGCAATGCCGCCGCCGAAGTCGAGATACTCGCGCCCGTCCTCATCCCACACGCGCACACCCTCGCCCCGCGTGAAGCGCAGATCGAAGCGCGCGTACGTCGGGATGACATAGCGGTCGAACAGCTCGCGGGTCGGGATGGGATTCATCAGGAAAAAGGGAGAGCCTACGTGGGCGGGACGGGGCGTGGGAATCAGGAAATTTAGGAATTATGATTTAGTGATTTAAGATTTGGAAACGCGCCGGCGCGGAGCGCCTCGTCCTGATGTGTAGAGCGCGGCTCTCTGTTCGCTTTAAGCGAACAGGTGCCGCCTCCAATTTCTTGCGTGCCTCTCGTGCAGCTGGCGCCCAGAAAAACCAGGCCGCTTCCAACACTTGATCGTGTCACGTGACGGCATCGCTCAAGAAAAGTGAGGCGGCACCCCTTCGCCTATGCTCAGGGAGAGCCGCCTCTACACCTCAGGTCGAGCGCTTCGCGCGCCGCGTTTATCGCCCCGTGAGAAATTCCAGCAACCCCGCGACATCCGCCGAGCTCAGCCCTGCCTCCAGCCCCTCGGGCATGGGCGAGCGGCCGGTGGTTTGAAGGCGGGCGATCTTCTCGCGGGCGAGGGTGGTTTCCTTGCCGAGCGGCTCGCGCAGGATCACTTGGTTCGGCGTTTCGCTCGCGACGATGCCCGCGAGCGTGGCGCCGTCTTTCAGCTCCACGGTGTACGCTGCGAACTGCGGCGCGACCTCGCGATTCGGGTCGATGAAATGCGTGAGGATCTTCTCCTTCCCGCCCGTGACGACGCTCTCCAGATCAGGGCCAAACGCGTTGCCTTCGCCTTTGAAACGGTGGCAGGTTGCGCAGCGTTGCGTGTAGACTTCCTTGCCTTTCGCTTTGTCGCCGGCGAGCACGAGCGCGGGCTCGAATTGCTTGATGACCTCCTCGCGCGTGGCGGTGGAGGGCTTCGGCAGCAGCTCCTTCGCGAGCGCGGCGACGGTGGCGTCTTTGCTCTGCTGAAGCTGCGCGGCGTCGGCGGTGGAGATGTCCGCCGCAGCGATGTGGCCGGCCTTGATTTCCTGCAACAACGCCTGGGCGCGCGCCGGACGGGCGACCATGAAGCGTAGCACTTCGTTGCGGAAGGCGGGAGCGAAGCCCTTCCAACCGGCGAGGAGCAATTGGGTGAGCGGCAGCGCGTCTTCCGGCGGACGTGGATTGAGCTGATCGAGCGCCGCGCGCTGCAGTTCCGGCGGATTGGACGCCTTCAACAAATCGGTCAATAAAGCGAGATCCGCGGGATGTGCTTGTGGGGTCAGCAAGCGCGCCGCGGCTATGCGCTCGGGCACCGTCGCGCCGGCGTTGGCGAGAGTGGTCCGCACGCTCGCGTCGACCTTTGCCGCCGATTCCGGGGAGAACAGCGAGGCCAGCTGCTTCCCTCGAGAGGCCATTCCTTCCGCCACCGCCGCGAGCAAGGGCAGCTGAGGGATCCGCTCGGTGGCATATTCCACCAAGGCCGCGCGGCTCCCGTCCATTTCCGCCGCGGGGTCAGCTCCGACGGCTTGCGCGAGGCGGAGGATGAAACTGGTCCACGCCGGAGTCGGCGGCGTCTCAGGTTCCGCGAGGCCCAGGCCAGGGATCGCGCTGGCGGCCGGCTTGGTCCCTGGCAGTAGTTTCCGCGCATCGTACCTGATGAGCCTCGAGCCTAACGCTGCGGCGGAAATCAAGCGATCACCTGGGTCGAGACGAACCAGTTCATGCAAGCCAATCTGGGCCTCCGGGTCGCTCGCTTGGGCGAAGGCCAGGGCGAGTTGCAGGCGCACGCGCGGGGCGGCAGCGCGTGCAATTAGGCGCATCTGTACCCAAAGCGCGTTCGTCTTGGAGTACGTAGGCGCCATGTTGATGAGGATCGAAACGGCCAACTCGAGCACCGCGGGATCCTTGTCCTCCAGCGCGGCCAGCAGATCTCCGATCTCGATCTGCCCACGGTGATCCACAGCGCCGAAACCACCTTCATGCGCCAGCACGCGGAGCGCGTGCAATCGCGCGAGGGACGATGGCGAGCTGCGCAGCGTCTGCTGGAGGAGCGCCAATGCGTTGGGGTCCTGACGCTCCCACAGCAACCGCGTCGCCGTGTCGCGATGCCAACCATTCGGATGCCCGAGCGTCTTGATCAACTCCTCCGTCGTCGCCGACCCCAGCCTCGGCGGCGGCTTGGGTTTGAACCCGTCCGGCGCGAGTCGCCAAATGCGGCCGCGGTCGCGCCCGCTGGTGAGATCGATGAGCTTCTTGATCTCCTCCGGGATGCTGTGCGGGTGCTCGATGACCTCGCGATACATGTCGACGATGTAGAGCGTGCCGTCGGGGGCGTTGGCGAAATCCACCGGGCGAAACCACGTGTCGCGCGAGGCCGCGAACTCGATGTTTTTCTCATCGGCCGGGCGCTCGCCGATGAGGCTGACGCCATCAGCGCGGAGGCGTTTGTGGTGGACGAGATTGCCGCCGGCGTCGCCGATGAACGCGTCGCCCAGGTACTCCGGCGGGAAGGCGTCGCCGCGATAGATCGTCACGCCCGTCGCGCCGGTGAAATAACCCGAGACGCGCCCGCCGCCTTCCACGATGCCCTTCACCCGCCCGCTCACGCGCCAGCGCGTGCGGATGACCCGCCACGGCTCATCGGGGCTGATCCGGAAGACCTCCGCTGCCGGTCCATCGGCCGCGATCGAGACGAGCGGGGAGGGGAGGCCGGTGAGATTTTCGGTGAGCCGGCTGTCGTAGATGTAGGTGCGGAGATGGTCGCTGTTGTTGCAGGTGTAGCGCCGCCCTTCGTTGTCGTAGCTCATCCCGTATTGTCCGCCGCCGGCTTCCATGCCCCACTTGTAGGTGCGCGGATCGAAGAAAAAATCGCCGGTGACCGCGGGCGCGTCTTTCTCGCCGGGCCGGCGAATGCGGCTGGCGCCGCTGGTTGGGACTTGCAGGTGGATTTGGTTGTCCGGTCCCCATTGCAACGAGTTCGGCAGGCCCTGCACGTTCAGCGCTTTCGCTTCGGACTGGAAGCCCGTGAAGATGATTTCCCGCTTCTCCGCGCGGCCGTCGCCGTCGTGATCCTCGAAGCGGTAGAGGTCTGGCGTGGCGAGGACAAAGAGGCCGCCATTGGCCCAGATGAGCGCGGTCGGCCAGGGGAGGTCGTCGGCGAAAATCGTGGCCTTGTCGTAGCGGCCGTCGCCGTTGGTGTCCTCGAGCATGCGCACGCGGCCAAGGTGGGGCGTCACCTCGCGGTCCTCGGAGTAGTCGCGCATCTCGAGCACGAACATGCGGCCGTTTTCATCGAAGCAAACCGCGATCGGGCTCGCGACCAGCGGCTCGCCGGCGGCCAGCTCGACATGAAAACCGGGGCGCACCTGGAAGGTGGCCGCGGCGTCCTTGGTTTCCACGGCGGGGAAGCGTGGCAGCTCTTTTGGATCGACGACGAGCGGGGCTTGCGCGCGGGCGGGCGTGGCGAGGCTTTCGATCAGGAGCAAGAGCAGGAGCAGGAGAGGGAAGCGGGGGGAGCGCATACGTGTGAGGTGTGATAGCGGAAGCGCGCGAAAATCCAATAGCTGCATTTCTCTGCTGCGGCTACAACCGGGCATGCCCCTCACCAGACGCCACTTCCTTCTCACCTCGACCTGCGCGCTCGCCGGCCATGCCTTCGGCGAAACGCCGGCGGAGCCGATCATCGACATCCATCAGCACACCGGCTACCACGCCCGCACGAACGAGGACCTGCTTCTCCATCAGCGCACAATGGGCGTGACGCAAACGATCCTCCTGCCGGCGGGCACGCCGATGATGACGCCCTCCACGCACCAGGGGAAATCGAACGGCCTCGCCGCGAAGGCGATGGGCAACGACAGCGTGCGGGCGTTCGCGGCGGAGCACCCCGGCGAGTTCCTGTTCGGCGCGAATGAGGTGACCGATGCCGAGCATGCGCGCGCCGAGATCGAAGCGGGGCTGAAGCTCGGCGCGAAGGTCATCGGCGAACAGAAGTTCGGCATCCAGTGCGACTCCGCGGAGAGCCAGGTTCTCTACGGCCTCGCGCAAGAATACAACGTGCCGGTGCTGCTGCATTTCCAGCACCTCATGTACAACCTCGGTTACGAGCGCTTTTACACCATGCTGGAGAAATTCCCGAAGGTGAACTTCGTCGGTCACGCGCAGACGGTCTGGGGCAACATCGACAAGAACAACACCGACCAGGCGCAGCTCTATCCCAAGGGTCCGGTGACGCCCGGCGGGCTCACCGATGTCATGCTCACGAAGTACCCGAATTTTTACGCCGATATGTCCGCCGGCTCTGGGCTCAACGCGCTGACGCGCGACGAGGAGCACACGCGCGCTTTCCTGGAGCGCCACCAGGAAAAACTGCTCTTTGGCAGCGACTGCGCGGACGCCGAGGGGCAGGGCGAGAAGTGCACCGGCGCGATGATCATCGCCGCCATCCGCAAGCTGGCGCCGAGCAAGGCGGTCGAGCGGAAGCTGCTGTATGAGAATGCGAAGCGGCTGTTTCGGCTCGGATAGGGAATGACGAATGACGAATGACGAATGACGAATGACGAATGACGAATGACGAATGACGAATGACGAATGACGAATGACGAATGACGAATGACGAATGACGAATGACGAATGACGAATGACGAATGA
>DASYIS010000161.1:0-7495 GCA_035997375.1 Chthoniobacteraceae bacterium | reverse complement strand
CACCGCACGCAGCAGGCTGCGACTGCCACGAAAGCGGCAGCAGGCTGCCGCAGTCCAAAGGCTTCGCCGCCTGCTTCCGACCCGCATGAAGGCGATCATCGAGCTGGCGGACATCTGGAAGACGTACCAGAGCGGCGACGTGCAGGTGCATGCGGTGCGCGGCGTTTCGCTGCGCGTGGAGGCCGGCGAGTTCGTCGCGATCATGGGCGCCAGCGGCTCGGGCAAGTCGACGATGATGAACATGCTCGGCTGCCTCGACCGGCCGACCAAGGGGCACTACCTGCTCGATGGCATCGACGTCTCCGGGCTCGATCGCGATGCGCGCGCCGATATTCGCAACGACAAGATCGGCTTCATTTTCCAAGGGTTCAACCTGCTCTCGCGGACCTCGGCGCTGGAGAACGTGGAGCTGCCGATGCTCTACGCGCGGCGCTACCATCCCTCGGCGAAAGAGCTGCGGGAGCGCGCCCTGCACGCGCTCGAGATCGTGGGCCTGGCGAATCGCGCGGACCATCACCCGAACCAGCTTTCCGGCGGCCAGCAGCAGCGCGTCGCCATCGCGCGGGCGCTCGTCAACAAGCCGGCGTTGCTGCTCGCCGATGAGCCGACGGGCAACCTCGATACGAAGACCAGTATCGAGATCATGGACGTTTTCCAAAAGCTGAACGACAGTGGCATCACCATCTGCATGGTCACTCACGAGCTCGATATCGCCCGCTACACGCGACGCAACGTCGTCATGCGTGACGGCCTCATTGTCAGCGACACGCCCGTCCATCCGCGCATGAACGCGCAGCACGAGCTGGCGGCGGTCGAAGCCGAGCACACCGCGGTCCAACTCATTCCCTCTGGCACGCCATGACTCTCCTCGCCACGCTCAAGCTCGCCCTGCGCGCGCTCCGGCGGAACAAGCTCCGCAGTTGCCTCACCATGCTCGGCATCATCATCGGCGTCGGCGCGGTCATCGCCGTCTTCGGCATCGGCAACGGCGCGAAGGGGCAGGTGGAAGCGCAGATCGCGACGCTCGGCGAGAACATGATCCTCATTTTCTCCGGCAACTGGACCTCCGGCGGCGTGAAGTCTGGCTGGGGCGGCGCGGGCACGCTGAAGATTGAAGACGCCGAGGCCATCGAGACCGAGCTGAGCGCGCTCAAGGCGGTGAGCCCCGAGATTCGCTCCATGACGCAGTGCATCGTCGGCAGCCAGAACTGGATGACCCAGCTGCTTGGCGAGTCGCCCGATTACTTCGACATGCGCCAGTGGCCGCTGGTCAGCGGCGCGCCCTTCGGCGACCAGGAAGTGAAGACCGCAGCCAAAGTGGTGGTCCTCGGGCAGACCACCGCGCAGCAGCTCTTCGGCGACGAGGATCCAGTGGGACACGTCATCCGGCTCCGGCACGTGCCATTCATGGTGGTGGGCTTGTTGAAGCCGAAGGGGCTCTCGCTCATGGGCAATGACCAGGACGATGTGGTCATCGTGCCTTACACCACCGCGATGAAGCGCCTGACCGGCGACACGAAACTCCGCTCCATCAATGCCCAGGCGATGGACGAAAAATCGGTCAATCGCGGCGTGCAGCAGATCTCCGCGCTCCTCCGCCAGCGCCATCACATCGCGGTCGGCGCCGACGACGATTTCACGGTGCGCAGCCAGCAGGAGATCGCGGAGATGGCCACGCAGACCTCCAAGGTGATGACCAAGCTCCTCGCCGCGCTCGCGCTCATCTCGCTGCTGATCGGCGGCATCGGCATCATGAACATCATGCTCGTCAGCGTGACCGAGCGCACCCGCGAGATCGGCATCCGCGCCGCCGTCGGCGCGCACGGGGCGGACATCCTGCTCCAGTTCCTGATGGAGGCGGTCACGCTCAGCCTCGTCGGCGGCGGGCTCGGGATTCTGCTCGGTTTTGGCAGCACCTGGGCCATCCAGAAGTTCCTCGGCTGGCCGGTGGCCACCTCGACTTTCGCGATCATCCTCGCCGTGCTCGTGAGCGCCGTCGTCGGTATCGTCTTCGGCATCTTCCCCGCGCACAAGGCGGCGTCGCTCGACCCGATCGACGCGCTGCGGCACGAGTAGCCCTGGGAACGCCAATCTCCTGATTGGCGAGTTTCTGAAGTCGCTGCGCGACTCGCCAATCAGGAGATTGGCGTTCCCAGGGCTTACTTGCGCGCCAACGCCTTCGCCAGCACGTCGCTCAGCTTCACCACCGCGCCGCCCTGGGCTTTGCTCTCGTCGGCGGCTTGCATGAAGGTGAAGAGCTCGATCGTCTCCTCGGGCGTCACGGGCGGCACGCCGGTTTGCATGAACTTCATGATCTCCGCGACGAGCGGCGCGTAGTCGTCGCCGGGATTGGCCTTTTGCTCGGCGGAACCGGTCGAGCCAAAGAGCGTCACCTTGTGCGGCAGCGTCTTCGTGCGCAGGCCGACGAGCGTGCCCGTCCGGCCGCCGCTCCAGGTTCCGGTGATGACGTCGGTGTCCGGCGTGCTCGTGCGCACCACCGTCTCGCAGCCGCGCCCGAGCCCCGCGTAGAGCGCCTCCGCCGGGTGGACGCCGTACCAGTAGTAATCCGGATGATGCGGCTCGAAGTGCGCCGGCCCGTACGAAATGGCGGCGCGGACTTCACCGATATTCGCCGCCTTCAGCTCGACCATGCTCGGGTAGAAGCGATAGGCCGACGAGCTGAAGACCGGCACGCCGGCTTCCTTTGCGAGGCGGAAAATCTCCAGCGCATCGGCGAGCGTCCCGCCGATCGGCTTGTCGATGAAGAGGCGCTTCTTCGCCGCGATGACCTGCCGCGCCTGCTCCAGGTGGGGGCGCCCGTCGACGCTCTCGATGAGTACCCCGTCGACCGTCTCGCAGAGCTCGGGAATGGACGCCGCCATCTCCACGCCGAGCTTCTCTGAGAGCTCCTTGGTGAAGCCTTCCACGCGATCCGCGCTGCTCGGGATATCCGGGCTGAAGGCCTTGAACGCCGCCACCACCTTGCCGCCGGGCACGTGGTTCTTCGCCGTGGCGTCGTTCAGCACTTTAGTGAAGGCCACGACGTGCGAGGTATCGAGGCCGATGATGCCGATCCTGATCTCGTCGGCGGCGAAGGCGGTGGTGGAGAGGATGGAGAGGAGCATGAGGGGAACTCGCATGGTTGGGGAGCTTGCGCCGCCGGCCGCCCGCGGGAAAGGCGAAATGCCGGGAAGCCGAAGGCCTTGGACTGCGGCAGCCTGCTGCCGCTTTGTGGAGGGGCGCAGCCTGCTGCGTGTGGGGAGGTCGTGGTCCGCACAGTCCCCTGTGCGGCCGGGAGCCCAG
Organism: Chthoniobacteraceae bacterium; assembly: GCA_035997375.1. Lineage (GTDB taxonomy): Bacteria > Verrucomicrobiota > Verrucomicrobiia > Chthoniobacterales > Chthoniobacteraceae > DASYIS01. The sequence goes on along the minus strand of DASYIS010000161.1, from coordinate 4,192 downwards.
CGGTTCGGGCGGAGCCGCTCAGGGACTGAGCGGACCACGGCTCCGCCCCACCCGCAGCAGGCTGCGGCCACCACAAAGCGGCAGCAGGCTGCCGCATTCCAAGGCGCTCCGCGCTTCCTCTCGACCCGCGTCGACGTTTCGTTACGATGCCGCTCCCCCTATGAAGCGGCTCTTCCCTTTGCTCGTGCTCTTCGTCGCCGTCTCCCTCCGTGCCGAGGAGCCTCTCCCCGGCACGGCACTCCTGGACTCGCAACTCCCACCCGAGGCCCGCTCCGATGCCATGGTGGCAGGCATCGGCAAATGGCTGCACCGCGAAGCCGACCGCCAAACGGCGGATCGCCATCAGCGCTGGGCCACCCCCGCGCGTGGCGACGAATGGGATAAGTTCGCCGCGGAGATGCGGAAGGAACTCGCCATCGTGCTCGGGACCGAGACGAACCGGGCGGCGCCGCTGCTGGAAAGAAGCGAAGGCGGCCGCGTACGCTGGACCGTGTTTGAAGGAGTTTACGGTGAGGGAGTCGCTTATGGGCCGGAGCCGAAAGTGGATGACGTGATCGGAGCCTTGATCGTGGTGCCGGATACGAATGAGACCCCGGAGGAATGTCTGCTCGCCCGACGCCTCGCGGCCCAGGGGTTCTCGGTCATCGTCCCGGTCCTCATCGACCGCGGCAGTGAATTCGCAGGCAACGAAGCCGTGAAGATGACCAATGAATCGAATCGCGAATGGATTTATCGGCAGAGCTTTGAAATGGGACGCACCTTGCTCGGGTACGAAGTGCAAAAGGTGCTCGCCCTCGCGGACGCTTTGAAGGGGGATCTTCAGGTGGCTGGATCGGGGGACGGGGTGGCGATCGCGTTGCGCGCCGCCGCCCTGAGTCCGAGGTGCAAGCTGGCTCTGCTCAGTGGTGGATTCGGTGCGCACAGGGCTTACGAGCAGGAGCCGATTGATCGCAACCTGTTCGGAGCCTGGAAGGATTTCGGCGATGCCGAACTGGGTGCCCTGGTCGGCCTCCCTCTCTATGTGGAATATGGAAGAGGGGCGCCTCCCAAGACCCCGGCGCCACTTCCTGGGCAGGCCGCGCCCGGTGTGGCAATCCAGCCGTCGAGGACGGAGGTGCAAAATGAGATGCTTCGCCGGGATGGATATGGCTGGAACAAGTACAACGACCACACGGTCGTGCTGGAAAATGCGGTCGATAAGATCTCCGAACCGATGGCAGGCGTGAAGGTGCCTTGGGGACCAAATGAGCCACCCGTTCCCGCCCGCCTGGTCTCCCCGGAGTTCGCGCGCGAGCGCCAGCGGCGGGCCGTGCGCGAACTGGAGCAATTCACTCAGCGGCTGGTCCCACAAGCCGAACGGCAGCGCAACTCGGATATCTGGGCGAAGGTCGGTACGCCGGAATGGCCGGTCACGCGCGCGGTGCTCAAGGAGCGGCTTTGGGCCTCCATCGGCAAACTCCCCGCCGATCGCCTGCCATCGAATGCGCGCACCCGCCGCATCCTCGATGCGCCGAAATGGACCGCGTATGAGGTGATGCTCGACGTGATGCCGGATGTCTTCGCGTGGGGCTACCTGCTCGTCCCAAAGGACCTCCAGCCCGGCGAGCGCCGGCCGGTCGTGGTCTGCCAGCATGGGCTGGAGGGGTTGCCCGGCGACACCGTGACGCAGGATCCGAAGGAGAAGGGGTTTGTTTATTACCAGGGCTTCGCGGCGCAGCTCGCGGATTTAGGTTATATAACTTACGCGCCGCATAATCCCTATCGCGGCCACGACTCGTTTCGCGTGTTGCAGCGGCAGGCCAACCCGCTCGGGCTCTCGTTGTTCTCGTTCATTATTGCGCAACACGACGTCACGACTGCCTGGCTGGCGGGGCTGCCGTTTGTCGATCCAAAGCGCATTGGGTTTTACGGGCTTAGCTATGGCGGGAAGACGGCGATGCGCGTGCCGGCGCTGGTCGATCGCTATGCGCTCTCGATTTGCTCCGGCGATTTCAACGAGTGGATTCGCAAGAATGTCAGCGTCGAGGAGCGCATCTCGTATATGTTCACCGGCGAGTACGAGATGTTCGAATGGAACCTCGGCTGGAATGCCAATTACGCCGAGATGGCGATGCTGATCGCCCCGCGCCCCTTCATGGTCGAGCGCGGGCACAAGGACGGCGTCGGCACCGATGAATGGGTCGGCTATGAATATGCGAAGGTCCAGCGCGGCTACCTGCGCCTCGGCGTGCCCGAGCGCACGACCATCGAGTGGTTCGACGGGCCGCACATGATCAATGGCAAAGGGACGTTCGAGTTTCTGCGCCGGCACCTGGGGCCGGCGCAGCGCTAAGAAAACGCGCTCCCAACCGTATTTCATCCATGCCCCTCAAAGCGCTCCCGGTTTGGCTTCGCGTCGTATTCTTCTGTTTGCTGGCGGCAAGCAGAGCCCCAGGCTACCTGGTCGGGCCGCCGGTCAATCTCGACAAACTGGCGGCGGAGGCGGACCTGGTTTTCAAGGGCGAGGCGTTGGCGGACGCCACCGTCGAGGACGAGTCTTTCCGCAAGACGCCGGGTTACGCCGTGCATGAGACGCGGTTTAAGATCATCTCCAACCTCAAAGGTGACGCGGGCGGCGAGCTCGCGTTCCGGCATTACGATGAAGACAAGGAGGGCTTGATCATGATGTACACGCCGCAGTTTTATCATTTTGCGGTGGGGCAAACCTATATCGTCTTCGCGCACAAGACGGCGGCCGGCGCGCAGCAGGTGCGCATGTCCCATACGGGCAAGATGGATCTCGGTGTCTTGCACTGCCGGGACAAGGGCCCGGTCGCGGAAAAGGCTTTGCCCGCCATCTATTGGACGGAGCTGACATCCCTGCGCGCAAGCCCCGCGCCGGCAGATGTGCTGTATGCGATCACGCAACTCGACGAGATGAGCGACGTGGCGGACGACCATTACTCGCACACGAGCGACTTTTCCCGCGTGGAAGTGCTCGCCGCCTTGCGCCCGCTCATGACGCGGCCCGAGCCGGAGATCGCGCAAGCGGCGATCAGGGCCATCGGCTGGGGCAGTCCGTATCTGCGGAATGAGCAGGCGCCGTTCTGGCTCGGGACGGTGGGCGTGGCGAATCCCGGGCTCTCCCAAATGAACCTGGGCATGCGCAACGCGGGCGCCGCGCTCTGCTGGCGCGATCTCGCGGCGGTGGCGAACAGCGCCGCCGCGCCGGAGACGCGGGCGCTGGCCATCCGCGCGCTGGGCCTTGTGAAGGAGCGGGAACTCCGGGAAATGCTCGACCGGACGTGGAGGAAAGCGCCGGAGCCGCCGGTGCGCGCGGCGGCCGCGCTGCTGCTCGCGGATTTCGCGGACCACGGCAAGTACATCGGCCAGCAGTTCGAGCCTTTCACGGTCGATCCCGCGCCGGAGGTGCGCCAGTGCGCCGCGTACGCCATCGGCTTCGCGCAGAATCCGGCGGGCACCTCCATGCTCGTGGGGTTGCTCAAGGACAAGGACAAGAACGTGCGCAAGGCCGCGTCGCAGAGCCTTTTTTCCTTTCGGTCGGAAAACCCCGAGGTGGCCGCCGCGTTCAAGGCGAGCCTTGGGATCAAGGAATTCGAGCCGTTCTTTCTCCTCGCGCTGGCGCGCAGCGACCCCGGCGCGCACCTGGAGGCGCTGGCGAAGGTAGTGGAAGAGAAGACCCAGCCCGAAAACTGGGACGGCGGTCAGATTCCCGCCTTTACCGCGTGGCAGATGCTCTTTCGCTATTTGCGCGATCGACCGGTGAAAGAGCTGACCGCCGGCCAGTGGGATCGCTATCTGGATGCGCTGGAGAAAGTCGGCCAATATAGCTCGAGCGAGCCGCGCGATATCTATGCTTTCTATTTGCGGAGCGGGCTGCGCGAGCGCGCCGCGAAATACCGCGCCGCCGCGAAGAAGGCGGTTACCTATGATATGGATTATTTCTTCGATCAAGCGGACAAGAACCCGGCGGGGTATATGGGGAATTAGCGATGCCAGGAGGAGCGGTTCACTATTTTCCGCATTTTCTCGTCCGACACAATGCAACGCGGGAGCGCATTGTCTCCAGGTGTAGAGGCGGCTCTCTGTGAGCCTAAGCGAACAGGTGCCGCCTCCCTTTTCTTGAGCGCCGCTCTGCGACAGACGCTCAAGGAATTGGAGGCGGCACCTGTTCGCTTAGGCTCACAGAGAG
>DASYIS010000160.1:0-4367 GCA_035997375.1 Chthoniobacteraceae bacterium | reverse complement strand
TCAAAGGAAAAGCAGGATGAAGATGCACGGCGTCCGAGATGCGCGGAGCGCTTCCCGCCCTATTCATGATACCGCCGATGTGCGCAGCGAGTTGCGGCTCATTGCCTGGCAAGGCGTCGCGCCCGTCGTGCCGCCTACGCCGAAGGCGTTTCATCTTGTAGCCCAGGGTTGCGACGAAGGAGCTACCCTGGGTAGATGCCCCGATCCGGGATCAACCCTGAAAGGGTTGAAGCAGCGTTTGGATACAACTCTTTCAGAGTTGGGTTCGTCGGAAATGCCAACCCAGGGTAGCTCGTGCCTCGCAACCCTGGGCTATCGGATGAAACGCCGTTGGCGTTGGCCCCAAGCCAAGGGATGCGCTCATGGCAGGGGAAGGATAGACGGCCAGTTGGAAACCCGCCACCCCGATTTCAGGTAAACATGGATCACGTCACCACTTCCTTCCGCTTTGCCGGCGACTTCCCCTGGTGGGTTGGCGTCGGCGGGGCCGTGCTGCTCGCCGCCGGCGTCTGGCCGCTTTATCTCCGCGAGACGCGCTCGCTCACGCGCTGGATGCGCTACCTGCTGCCCGCCATGCGCTCGGCGGCGGTCGCGATGATCGTCATCCTGATCGCTGGGCCGGTCCTGCATCATCGCCGGGTCATCGGCGAGCTCTCGCGGCTGCTGCTCTTTGTCGACGGCTCGCAAAGCATGGGACTCGCCGATCCTTCGATGGACGTTGGCCGCAAGCTCCGCATCGTCCAGCAGCTCGGGCTGCTGCACGAGGGCGACGTGAAGATGGAGCTGCCGAAAGCGACCGAGGCCTTCGCCGATGCGCGCGCGCTCGCCGCACGCGCGGCCGTCTCGCAAAACTCCGAGAGCGCCGACTGGAACCTACTGCTCACCGACTTCGTGGCGCGGATCACTGACGCCCGCGACAACATCAAGAAAGCGGGCACTCTGGAAGGCCGCGCCGAGGCGTTGCAGAAGGAGCTGCTCGATCCCGCGACCGAGATTAGCCGGCGCGAGATGAAGCAGCTCGACGACCGCAAGCGCGCCGCGAGCGACCTCGCGCGCCTCGCCGATATCGCCACCCGCTGGCAGAACGAGCTGGCGGCGGCGTTTCAGAAAACGATCGCGCAAGCTGGCCCCGAGGCCGATGCGATTCGGATGGCGTTGGAGCGTTTCGATGCCACTTCGCGCACCCAGCGGTTGCAGTCGCTCCTCGTCGGCGGGACGGGCAAGAAGCTGCTCGACAAGCTGGCCGAGACCAATGACGTCCAGGTCTTCTCGTTGCGCGACGGCGCGGCCAACCGCGTCTGGCAATCCGGCGGGCGCAATCTCGCGCTGCCCGCGGGGCTGCCGGCTCCCGACGGCGAAGCGACCAATCTCGGCACTCCGCTCAAGACCACCGCGGCTGAGGGCCAGACAAATGGCCAGAAGGGCGCCGTCGTGCTCTTCAGCGACGGGCAGCACAACGAAGGCGACTCGCCGCGCGAGGTGGCGCGGCTCCTCGGCGCGCGCCAATGGCCCATCTATTCCGTCGGCTTCGGCGGCACCACTCAGCCGCGCGACCTGGCCGTCGTGAAGATCGATGCGCCCGAGGCCGTCTTCTACGAGGACCGCGTCCGCGGCATCATCACGCTCAAGGACGACATGCCGGGCGGGCTCCCGTTTCACATCGCGATCCGCGATGGCGAAAAGACGCTCTGGGAGCAGGATCTCAAGACCGAGGGGCACAATCTGCGGCAGGTGCCGTTCGATTTCCCGGTCGGCGAGGCGGTCAAGGAACGGCTCAAAGCGCAGCGCGAAGGGGTGCAGGTCTCCGGCGTGCCGCTCGAGCTGAAGGTCGCCGTTTCCAAGGTCGAAGGCGACTCCGAGCCGAACAACAACGAGCTGCCGCTGCGCGTGCGCGCGGTTACGCAGAAGCGCAAGGTGCTCGTGCTCGACGGCCGGCCGCGCTGGGAGACGCGCTACATTCGCAACCTGTTCGAGCGCGACGAGCAGTGGGAAACGAACGCCGTCATCGCCGGCGTCACCGCCACCGAGAAGGGGTTCGCGCACGGCGACAAACCCGAGCAATTCCCGACCGAAGCCAATCAGCTCAACGCGTACGATCTCATCATCTTCGGCGACATCCCGCGCGCGCTCTTCAAGCAGGAGGAGATGGAATGGATGCGCGATTTCGTCGGCAAACGCGGCGGCGCGCTGATCTTCATCGACGGCCCGCGCAACTCGCTCCGCGAATACGCCGACTCGCCGATCGGGCCGCTCATTCCCGTCGAATGGAAAGCGCCCTCCATCCGCACCAACATCACGCGCCTCGCGTTGCCGGAGTCCGAGCAGTTGCTCAGCGCCTTCGCGCTCGTCCCGGAGAAGGCGCAGAACGCCGAGGTCTGGCGCACGCTGCAACCGCCGCACTGGCTCTCGAACGCGATCGCACTGCCGGGTAGTGAAATCCTCGTCGAGGCCGAGACGCCGACCGGCCGGCTGCCCGCGGTCGTGCTGCGCCCCTTCGGCGCGGGCCGCGTGTTGTATCACGCCTTCGAGGACTCCTGGCGCTGGCGTTACGAAGTCGCCGACGAGTACCACGTCAAATACTGGAACCAGATCGGCAACTGGATCGCCGAGCTCCCCTTCGCCGTGCGCGACAAGTTCATCTCCCTCGACGCGGGGGCGATCACGTACCGGCCAGGCGAGTCCGCCGATCTCCGCGTGCGCCTGAGCGACGGCCAGGGCCGGCCGGTCACGAACACCGTGGTCGACGCGGTCCTCTTCCGCGACGGCGCGCGTATCGCCACCATCCGGCTCGCGCCCGATGAAAACGCCGGCGGCCTCTTCCGCGGGCGTACCGCGGCGCTCGATCCCGGCAGCTACGAAGTCGGCATCGAGTCCGCCGCCATCCCCGAGCGCGACGCGCGGGCGCGCACGAGCTTCCGCGTCGAGCCGCGCGAGACCGGCGAGCTCACGCAGCTCAGCTTGAACGAAGAGCTGCTCCGCCAGATGTCGACCGACAGCGGCGGCCAGTATTTGCGCGAGGAAAACCTCAACCGCCTCACCGAGATGCTCGCGCCCTTGAGCAAGGGGCACGTCATCGAGAGCAGCACCGCCCTCGGCCAGAGCTACTGGTGGTTCGTGCCGATCATCCTGCTGCTGACCATCGAGTGGATTCTGCGCAAGCGCGCCGGGCTGATCTGATGAAAACGCTGCCTTCAGCTCCCTGGGAACGCCAATCTCCCGATTGGCGAGTCGCGCAGCGACCGAGAGAAGCTCGCCAATCAGGAGATTGGCGTTCCCAGGGCGTTCCGCGCCGCCCCTTCCCCATTCGTTCCAATTCGCCTAATTCGTTGGCAAACATTCAGATGACTCGCAGGTAGACCTTCCAGTAACCCACAGATTATGAGCACCACTCTCGATCCCCGTATCGCCGCCAAGCTGGATGCCTTTGCGCACCGGCGGCGCCGGCTCATCATTTTCCGCGGCGTTTGCGCGGCCATCGCGATGCTCTTGGGCGCGATGATGATCGTGGCGGTCATCGACTGGATCTTCATGCTCCCCGACTGGCTCCGGTGGGGGCTGAGCAGCGCGGCGTACCTCGCCGTCATCATCGTCGCCTGGCGGGCCAGCGGCCGGCTGCTCTTGCACGCGCCCGATTCGCGGAACCTCGCGCGCCTCATCGAGAATGCCGAGCCCTCGCTGCGCGAGGAGCTGCTCTCCGCCGTCGAGCTGGGGCAGGGGAGCGGCGAGTGGGATTCGCCGCAATTCCGCGCCCTCGTGCAGGCCGAGGTCTCTGATCGCGTCGCCGGCCTCCAGATGGAGCGGCTGCTGCCCGCGGTGCTGCTGAAGTCGGCCGTCGTGGCGCTCGTCGTCATGCTCGCGATCTGCCTCACCGCGCTGGTCGTGCCGAGCCTCCAGTTCGGGGCGCTGCTCGTCCGCGCCCTGGCGCCGGGCGCGAACCTCGACAACATCTCGTCGGTCAAGGTGAAGTTCATCCAGCCCTCGCCCCAGGAGATGGCCGTGCCGCAGGGCGACAGCATCCCGCTCCTCATCGAAGTCACCGGCCGGCGCGTGACCAAGGCCTATCTCGAGACCTTCACCAAGTCCGGCGGTCGTGGCGTCATTGAAATGCAGCCCGTGCCGGGCGGCCGCTTTTCGGCGGGCATCCAGGTCGCGCGGGAAAACGTCGACTACCGCGTCCGCGCCTTCGACAAGATCACCAGGAAGTACCACCTGACCGCTGCCGCGCGTCCGAGCGTCGTCGGCTTTCACAAGGAATACATCTATCCGAAGTACACGGGTCTTCCGCCGAAGATCGTCGATGAGGAAGGCGGCGACGTGGCGGCGGTCGAAGGGACGGAAGTCGCGCTCACGGTGAAAACCAACCAGCC
>DASYIS010000159.1:0-10172 GCA_035997375.1 Chthoniobacteraceae bacterium | reverse complement strand
CTGTGGGTTTCGCTTTATGAACCCTCGATCCTCCTCGTCGCGGTCGGGCTGCTGTTGGCGGTGTTCGACCGCCGCGCTTTTCTCGCGCGCGAGCGGCGGTGGGAGTGGGGAGGTCTCGGCGCGCTCCTGTGGCTCTCGTTTCTCGTGGAAGGCTGGCGTCTGGGCGGGCTCGCGCCGGAGGTCGTGCGCTACTTCCCGGCCTGGAGCCGCACGATCGGCGAGCTGCATTCGCTGAGCCCCCTCGAGCCGATCCTGCGGCAATGGATGGGCTGGCTCTATTACCTTGCGCCGTTGCTGCTCCTGGCCGCGCAGCGCCTGGACCGCCGCGCGTGGCCGTGGCTCGTGATGTTCCTGCTGACGCTGGGGCTCACCTGCTGGCAGTGGCGCTGGGGGTATTTCGTCGCGCTCGTCTTCGCGATGACCCTGCCGTGGCAGCTCGCGCTGATGCGCCGCTGGTGGATCGCCGCCCTCGTGCTCGCGGCGTCGCTCTTCGGCACCGCTGGCTCCTGGGACGAGACGTACTTTCCGAACGCCCAGGCGGAGGAGGCGGCCAATGCGAGGATCCAGGAGCGGGTGCGGCTGCGCGCCGTCGCGGCGTATATCCACGGGCCATTCCTCGCGCCGTGGTGGGAATCGCCGGCGGTGGCGTACTGGTCGCGCCACCCGGGCGTCGCGGGCAGCTCGCACGAGAGCCTGCCCGGCATCGTCGACACGTCGCGCTTTTATCTCGACGTGCGGGACGCCGCCGCGCCGGAGATCCTGCGCCGCCGGCAGGTCGAGTTCGTGATCTCGGAAACGTACGAGGCCTCGCGCATCACGGACCAGGCCGCCCGTTTGCTCGGCACGGAGGCGGCCCCGGATTGCCTCGCGAATCGCCTCGCCAAGGATGCCTATACGACCGAACCGTATCTCCGGCCGGTCTTCACGAATCTCTTCTTCACGCTCTTCGACGTGGATCGTGCCAAATTGAACCCATGAGCGAACACTATGAATTCGTCGTCATCGGCGGCGGCAGCGCGGGCTACGCCGCCGCCACGCTGGCCACTCGTCAGGGCCTGAAGACCGCGGTCATCGACGGCGGAAAGGAAGTCGGCGGCCTCTGCATTCTGCGCGGCTGCATGCCGAGCAAGACGCTCCTCGAGTCCGCCGGCCGCGCCACGTCCATCCGGCGGGCCGCGGAGTTCGGCCTGCGCGCGGAGTATCACGGACCGGACGGCGAGGCGATCCGCGAGCGCAAGCGCAAGCTCATCGGCGAGTTCGCGAGCCATCGCAAGGAGCAGTTGGAGACCGGCAAATTCGTGTTCCTCCGCGGCCAGGCGCACTTCACTTCCCCACACGAACTGGAGGTGGAAATGCTCGACGGCGGCAAACGCAAAGTCCGCGGCGACACGTTCCTCATCGCGACCGGCTCCGAGGTCAACGAAGTCAACATTCCCGGGCTGTGCGAGACAGGCTTCATGACGAGCGACGATCTGCTCGACTCGGCGCACATTCCGAAGTCGGTGGTCGTGCTCGGCGGCGGCGCCATCGGCGTCGAGGCGGCCACGTTCTACCATGGGCTCGGCACAAAAGTGACCATCGTCCAACGCAACGAGCATCTCGTGAAAGAGATGGATTGCGAAGTCTCCGAGGCGCTGGCGGATGCCTTCCGCGCCGATGGAATGGAAGTCCTGACCGGCACCGAGTTGCTGCGGGCGGAAAAGACGAGTGAAGGCAAATGCGTCCACCTGCGCCAGGGCACCCTTGAGCGTTCCATCGCTGCGGAGGAGATCATCTACGCGCTCGGGCGGCATCCGTGCACCGCGAGCCTGCAACTCGGCAACGCCGGCGTGCGGGCGACGAAGCGCGGGACGATCGAGATCACCTGCTGCCAGCAATCGAGCGTCCCGCACATCTTCGCCGCGGGCGATGCGTGCGGGCCGTACGAGGTCGTGCATCTCGCCATCCAGCAAGCGGAGCTCGCCGCGCGCAACGCCGTGCGTCTCGTGAGGAAAAAGGCGGGGCCGCTGGAGGAGATGGATTATGCGCTGAAGCTCTTCGCCGTTTTCTCGCATCCCGAGGCGGCGAGCGTCGGCCTGACCGCGCAGGAGGCGTTTGAAATGGAGATCAGCTTTGTCGAGGCGACCCACCCCTTTGCCGACCACGGCAAATCGATGGTCCGCGGCGAGACGGCCGGCTTCGTGAAGCTGATCGCCGAGGCGAAGACGCGCCAGATCATCGGCGCCGCCGTCATCGGGCCGGACGCCGCGGAGCTGATCCACGAGATCTCGGTCGCGATGTATTTCAAGGCGACCGCCGGCCAGCTCGCGCAGGTCCCGCATTACCACCCGACGCTCAGCGAGATCTGGACTTATCCCGCGGAGGCGCTGGCGGAGTTCGAGGGCATCCCGGCGCCGGCGCCGGTCACGGGAACAAGCCGAGAACACATGCGCAATTAAGTTTGCTATCCACGCGGCAAGGGAAGTGCTATAAGCAATTACCATAATCGTATGCGTCCCCGCTTCTTCAGCCGTCTTGCCCTGCTCGCGCTTTCCAGCGTCGCCTGGGCCGCGTGTGTCCACACCCCGCCCGGCACGAATGTCAACGTGGAGATCGAGCGACGCGCCGAGGCCGCCCGCCTGGCGGCGAATCCGCCGACGCCCGCGCCCGTCGCGCCGGCTCCGTCGTCGGCGGCGACCGGTTTGCCCCAGAAGCCGCCGGAGCCCGACAAGACCGAGCTCGTGGCCGAGGCCTACCAGCGCGGCGAATTTTGCGCCAAGGCGGGCAAGGACGAGGAAGCGATCGCCGCGTTCAAGGAGGCGGTGAAGATCGATCCGACGTTCGTGGACGCGTGGACGTACCTGGCCGCGCTGTATGAAAAGGCGGGCAACGAAAAGGAGTCCATGAACGCCTTCAAGCACGCCAAGCTGGCGAGCACGAAGTCCGGGTAGGGGAGGAGCGTTGGTTCCGGTCCGCGTCGATTGCGCCGGTGATGGAGGCTAACTCTCCGCCCTCAGCTCGACTTGCTCGTCCGAGTTCATGTTCAGAACGGCCACGGTAGTCCGGCCGACTGCTGTCTTGCCGAAAATGAACACGACCGCGAGGCCAAAGTGATCGTCCCAATTTTGCGTGCGAGGGTTGAACAACACGGTCACTGCTCCTGTGAGGGGATCGATGCCGGCAAGATTCGGACCTTTGTGCAGGTTGCAGTGAATGCAAGACAAGGCGAGGTTGGAAGGATCATGACCTCCACTATGTTTTCGTGGACGTACATGGTCGATTTGGAGTCCTGCGACAGGGGTGTCTTCCTCGTGTAGGTGGTAGTACTCGCAACGGCTGGCCGCTCGCTGCCGGACGAAGGCCCTCGTGGCAGCCGTCACAATGTGGCAGCGGCCTTCATCGACAGTATGGAACGTCGGAGAATCGCAACGAATTTGTCGGCGCGCGCATAGGCTTCGTATTCCTTGCGTTCCTCCGGCGTAAGTTCGCCTTCGGTGCATTTTGAAGCGAGTTCCTCAACGCGTTCGCGCAACGCTTCGTCCGGCTGCGCCGCCAGTACCGCGTCTTCTTTGCCTTGTAAGAGGAGTTGCAAGACTGGATGCACTACCCGTTGGAAGGCGTTCTCAGCACTCATAACACCATGCTACATGGAGTTCCGCTGACCAGCAAGCAAAGCCGTGGGCCGGTTGAAAAGCCTACCCGCCCTCCCGCAGCACATCCACCCCGACCTTCAGCGTGTGATCCCCCCCGCCGACAGCAACGCCGCGGATGGGGCTGACGTCGCCGAAGTCGCGGCCCCAGCCGATCGTGACGTGGCGGTCGCCGGGAAGGAGGTTGTTCGTCGGGTCGGCGTCGACCCAGCCGAGGCCGGGGCACCAGGCGGAGAGCCACGCGTGCGAGGCGTCGGCGCCGGCGAGGCGCACCTTGCCGGGCGGCGGCACGGTTTCCAGGTAGCCGCTCACGTAGCGCGCCGGCAGGCCGAGCGAGCGGAGACACGCGATCCCGATGTGCGCGAAATCCTGGCAGACGCCGCGCTTCTTCGTGAACGCTTCCTCGATCGGCGTGGTGGTGTTCGTCGCCTTGGGATCGAAGCGGAAGTCGCGGTACATGCGGTTCACCAGGTCGAGCAGCGCGGCGAGAAACGGCCTCGCCGGGGTGAACGATTTGAGCGCGTAGTCGCGGAAGGTGGCCGATTGCGCGACCTTGACGGAGTCGTAGAGAAATTCGATCGGCCGGCCGTCGGCGAGCTCGCTCGGGGCGCCGTCGCGCGCGCTTTCCCACGCCGGCGTCGAGGCGGGGTCCGGCCAGGTTGGCGAGCTGACTTCGAGGTGGCTGGTGGAGGTGACGATGAGTGTCTTGTGCGGGGTGTCGATCGAGAAAATGTCGACGAGATTGCCGTGGAAATCCTCGTGGATGTTCGAGGTCCCGATCGCCGGCTCGACGGCCAGATGAAACGCGTCCACCCGCTGCCGCTCCGTCGTGCGCGGGCGGAGATGGAGCATGTGCTGCGAAACCGAGACGCCGGAGCGGTACTCGTACTCGGTGCGATGAATGACTTTGTATCGCATGGCTAGTTGGCGCGCGGCACGACGTGGCTGAAGAACCGTTCCGTGAGAATATCGGACAGGATGCGGAGCTCGCGGCCGGTGCTGGTGAGCACGCGCAGAAAGGGGATCCCGCCTTCGGTCTGCTGGAGCTCCGCGCTCTCGAGGACGCGGACGAGTTGCGCGAAATGTTCCTGCTCCGGGGGGTGGCCGCCCGCGGCGGGCAGGTGCGGCAGATGTTCGCCGATGGCGTGAAGCTGAAAGGCGAGGGAGCGCGGATTCGTCGCGTCAAGCAGCAGGAGGTCGAGCGTGGTCGGGAGATGCGGGCGCGCGAAATGCCGCCGACGGTAGGTCATGATGCTGTCGCTGTACTCCAGCAGCGGCACCAGCGACGAGCTGCCGGTGGGATCGACCGCGACCACGGCGCGGATCATGTCGAGGAGATTGCAGCCGCGCTCGATCCGGCGGCCGAGCTCGAGGAAACGCCACGAGGTGCCGCGCGTCATGTTCTCCATCTCCATCCCGTTGAAGGCGGCAAGATTGTAAATGAGCTTGTGCAGCGTGCGCAAATGTCCCGCGGCCTGGCCCTGCTTCGGCGCGTCGCGGAACTCCGTCTGGAGCTGGTTCAGGATGCGCCAGGTGTCGCCCGAGAGCCGGTCGCGCAGGCTCGCGGTGAGGAAGCGGATCTGGTTCATGAGCCGGATCGCGGAGCCGACCGTCTCGGGATTGAAGATGTACTCCTCCAGGGTGGCGAGGAAACGGACGCGCGAGACGCGGCCCTGGAAAACGGGCGGGAGCCGCTCCATCTCGACGAGCGCCCGCTTGACGGACAGGAGCTCCTGCTCCTCCGTCGGCGTCCCTTCGCCCGCGAGCCGGCTGAGCGCGGTGCGCAGGAGACGCGCCTTGTCCTCCAGCCGCTCCATGTTGCGGCCGAGCCAGAAGAGGTTCTCGGCCGACCGGCTCGGCGCGCCGCCGTGGATCTGCTGATGGCTCTCTTCATCCGGCGCGATCAGGGCGGCGTCGATCGTGCCATTGGTGGAAACGACCCAGGTGTCCTTGCTCCCGCCGCCGTGGCGCGAGGTGACGACCGGCGACTCCGGCGTGCCCGAGACGCGCGCCAGCCCGCCGGGCATCACGCGATAACCCTCCGGCGTGTTGCTGATGAAACAGCGCAGAATGAGCGGGTGGGGCTCGAGCCGGTCCTTGTTCCAGACCGGCACGGTGGAGAGCGCGACGCGCTGCTGGCCGACGAATTGGTGCGGTCGCTGGCGAATGCGTTTGGCGAGCTGGTCGAGCGCCGTCTGGCTCATGCTTTCGCCGAAATGCGGCGGGTCGTCGGAGCCCAAAAACGCGCTCTTCACCACGAGCTGGCGGAGATGCGCGAGCGTGTACTCGCGCTCCGTTTCCTGGCCGCACCACCAGGTCGCGGCGTTGGGAATCATCAGGCTTTCGTTCAACATGTGCCGCGCGAGCGCCGGGAGAAAGGCGAGGAGCGCCGGCGCCTCAACCGCCCCGGAGCCGAGCGGATTGGAGATGGCGACATTGCCCGCGCGGGCGGCGTCGACGAGACCCGGGACGCCGAGGTACGACTCCGCGCGTAGCTCCAGCGGATCGCAAAACGTGTCGTCCACCCGCCGCACGATCACGTCGACGCGTTGCAGCCCCTCCAGCGTTTTCAGGAAGACCTGGCGGTTGCGCACCGAGAGATCGCCGCCTTCGACCAGCGGGAAGCCGAGGTGCCGCGCGAGGTACGCGTGCTCAAAATAGGTCTCGGTGAGCGGCCCCGCCGTCAGGAAGACGATGGTCGGCGTGTTGGTCCAGGGGGCGAGTGCGCGCAGGCCGGCCTTTCTCCCCCCGAAGAAGGGTGCGAGCGCCTGCGTGTGCGAATCGCGCAGCTCATCGGGCAGCACGCGCGAGATGACGTTGCGATTCTCCAGCGCGTAGCCGACGCCGCTCGGCGCCTGGGTGCGGTCGGCCAGCACCCACCAGTCGCCGTTCGGCGCGCGGGTGAGATCGACCGCGTGCATGGTGAGAAAATAGCCGCCCGCCGGCACGATCCCATGGCACGGCCGGAGGAAGCCGGGATTGGCGTGGACGAGCGCCGGCGGGATCAGCTTGTCGCGGACGAGGCGCTGCGGGCCGTAGAGATCGCGCAGCACGAGATCGAGCAACCGCGTGCGCTGCTCCAGCCCCGCGCGGAGGCGGCTCCACTCGTTCGCGCCGAGGACGAGCGGCAGGATGTCGAGATTCCACGGGCGCTCGTCGCTCTGCCCGTCGGCGTAGATGTTGTAGGTGACGCCGTGCTCCTTCAGCAACTGGCGCGCGCCTTCCCGCCGGTCGCGGATGGCGTCGCGCCCGACGGCGATCAGCGACGGCGCGAGGGCATCCCACGGCTCGCGGATGCGCCCGCCGGCGTCCTTGAATTCGTCGAAGACGGCCGGCGGCGGCTGGTAATCGGCCGCCGGATCTGGAGGAGCAGGCTGCGCGCTCATTCGTGCTTGAGCCGCGACGATCCAGATGAGTGCGTGAGCACGAACGGCCCGGGGAGCGCACGCGCCCCGCGTGCTGGATTCGGCGCCCCCGCCGAATCCGGTTGTGCGCGGCACATCGTTTGGTGAGTTTCCAGCCGCAGCGTGTTGGACACGCACTGCCCGGCGAGGGCGCCGGGCAGAACACGCGAGGGCGCGTGTGCTCCCCGAGCCAAGGCTGCCTGCGGCAGCAGGGACGCCGCATCGCACAAACACACCGCCGTCATCTGGCGACCCGTAGATCGAGCGTCATCGGGAAGTCGCGGTTGCACTCCACCGGCGGCACGGCGGCGGCGGTCCCCGGCGTGTGGCCGAGCGGCGAGAAGCGCGCCAGCCGGCGCGCCTCCGCGGTGTAGGCATTCACCGGGAACGTGTCGTAGCTGATCCCGCCGGGATGCGAGACGTGGTAGGTGCATCCACCGATGCTGCGCTGATTCCATGAGTCGAAGATATCAAAGACGAGCGGCGCATGCACTTTGATTGTCGGGTGCAGGCACTCCGGCGGCTGCCACGCGCGGTAGCGGACGGCGGCGACGAACTCGCCCGCCACGCCGGTCGGGTGGAGCGGCACGCGGCGGCCGTTGCAGGTAATGAGGTGGCGCGACTCGACGAGCCCGCTGACCTTCACCTGCATCCGCTCGACCGAGCTGTCGACGAAGCGGACCGTCGCGCCGCCCGCCGGCTCCTCGCCGAGGACGTGCCACGGCTCGAGCGCCGACCGCAGCTCGAGCTGGAGGCCGCGTTGCACGATGTGCCCGATCTTCGGGAAGCGAAACTCGAAGTGCGGCGCGAACCACGCCGGCTCCAGCGCGTAGCCGCGCTCTTTCAGGTCGATGAGGACATCCTGCAAGTCGTCCCAGATGAAGTGCGGCAGCATGAAGCGATCGTGCAGCCGCTGCCCCCAGCGCTCGAGCGGCGCCTCGTACGGGTCGCGCCAGAACGCGGCGAGCAAGGCCCGCAGCAGGACGTGCTGCGCGAGCGCCATCTCCGGATGCGGCGGCATTTCGAAGGAGCGCAGCTCGAGCAAGCCGAGCCGCCCGGTGGAGCTCTCCGGCGCGTAGAGTTTGTCGATGCAGAACTCGGTGCGGTGCGTGTTGCCGGTGACGTCGATCAGCAGGTTGCGGAAGAGCCGGTCGACGAGCCATGGCGCGACTTCGCCCTTTCTCGGGATCTGCTGGAAGGCGAGCTCGAGCTCGTAGAGCGCGTCGTTGCGCGCCTCGTCGACCCGCGGCGCCTGGCTCGTCGGCCCGATGAAGAGGCCGGTGAAGAGGTACGAGAGCGCGGGGTGATTGTGCCAGTACGAGACGAGCGAGCGGAGGAGGTCGGGCCGGCGCAGCAGCGGCGAATCCAACGGCGTGGCCGCGCCGAGGACGATGTGATTGCCGCCGCCGGTGCCGGTATGGCGGCCGTCGACCATGAACTTCTCCGTGCCGAGCCGCATCTGGCGCGCCTCGTCGTAGAGCGTCTTCGTCTGGTGGACGAGCTGGTCCCACGATTTCGTCGGGTGAAGGTTGACCTCGATGACGCCGGGATCGGGCGTGACCTTGATGACCTCGATGCGCGGGTCGCGCGGCGGCGGCTCGCCTTCGACGATCACGGGCATCTCCAGCGCGGCCGCCGTGTGCTCGATCGCGGCGACGAGGTCGAGGTAGGCGACGAGGTCCTCCACCGGCGGCATGAAGATATGGACGCGGCCGTGGCGCGGCTCGACGATGAGCGCGGTGCGGGCGATCCGGTCGGCGGATTCCTGCGGCGCCGGCGGCGGCGCGACCGGCGGAATTTCCTCGGCTTCCGGAAGCGGCTCGAGCTCATGGGCGCGCGGCGGGAGCGGCTCCCGCGGCGCGGAGAGATCGGGTGTGTGGAGATACGGATAATCCTCCGGCTTGACCCACGGGAGAGAGGCGAGCGGCAGGCGATACCCGACCGGCGAATCGCCCTGGATGAGCCAGAGCTTGTTATCACGCAGGTACCATGGAGCCGAGCGCCAGCGCTTTTCCACGTGGTGGATCGGGAGGACCCAGCCGACGACTTCGGCGAGCTTTTCCTCCGTCAGGCGGGCCAGGCGCTCGCCCTCTTCCTTCAGCGGCAACTGCGAATTCTTCGCATCGACGTTCGAGGGGAGCCGGCGCTTTTTCCACTCGTAATATTCGACGTCTTCATGGGCCGGCAGCAGCCACTGCGGATCGACGTGGAGCGTCTCCATCAGCTTGTCGGCAAACCGGCGGGCCTCGGCGATGCCGTGGCCGTAGTCCTTTTCTTCGTCGGCGACGAGCGCGGGATTCTCCCAGATAGCCTGGCCATCGGTGCGCCAGAAACAGCCGAGCGCGTAACGCGGCAGCGGCTCGCCGGGATACCATTTCCCCTGGCCGTAATGGAGAAAGCCGCCGAAGGAAAACTGCCCCTGCAGGCGCTTGAGCAGCTCGCCGGAGAGCAGGCGTTTCTTCGGGCCCTGCGCGGTGACGTTCCACTCCGGGCCGTCGGGGTCGTCGATGCTGATGAAGGTCGGCTCGCCGCCGACGGTCAGCCGCATGTCGAGCTCCGTCATGTCCTGGTCGATCCGCTGGCCGAGCGCGTCCATCGCCTCCCACTGCTGCGGCGTGTACGGCTTCGCGACGCGCGGCGACTCGAAGATGCGCGTTACCGTCATGTCGAAATGGAAGTCCGTCTTCGCCTCGCTCAGCACGCCGGTGATCGGCGCGGCGCTGGTGGGATCGGGCGTGCACGCGAGCGGGATGTGGCCTTCGCCCGCGAGCAGGCCCGACGTGGCGTCGAGCCCGATCCAGCCCGCGCCGGGGATGAAGACTTCGCACCACGCGTGGAGATCGGTGAAATCCGCCGAGGCGCCGCTTGGGCCCTCGAGCGCTTCCTGGTCGGCCTTGAGCTGCACGATGTACCCCGAGACGAAGCGCGAGGCGAGGCCGAGATGCCGGAAGACCTGGCACAACAGCCACGCCGAGTCGCGGCACGAGCCGCTCTTGCTTTCCAGCGTCTGCTCCGGTGTTTGCACGCCGGGCTCCAGCCGAATGAGATAGCCGATCTCCTGCGCGAGCCGTTGATTGAGCCCGACCAGCACGTCGATCGTGCGCACCGGCTCGGCCTTCAGCCGGGTGTAGCTCGCGCG
>DASYIS010000158.1:0-9669 GCA_035997375.1 Chthoniobacteraceae bacterium | reverse complement strand
CGCCGGGATCACGACCGGGGCGACCATGGACGTCATGAGGACCACGATCGCAACGACCACGACGACCAGCGCCACGAAGATGACAAGAAGCACTCCTATCCGCCACTTCCCCGCGCTTCACCCGGGCGCGAAGTCTGAATTATATCACAAGAAGTAATCCACATCCCGCTCCCTCCCCACCCACCGCCGCACCCTGAACACGTGCGCCGGCCGGCCCGGATCGAGGCGCACGAAGTTGCGCGCGCCGCGCCAGAGATAGCGGTCGTCCGTCAGGAGATCGTGGACTTGGTAGGCATCGCCTTCGATCCAGCCGAACAGCTCGATCGGCACAGTGATGAAGGTCTCCTGCACATTCCACGGATCGAGCGAGACGATGATGAACAGGACGTTGTCGAGGGCCTTCGTCGTCTTCGAATAGAAGAGCACCTGGCCGTTTTCCGCCGGGTGAAACGCCAGGTTGGAGTACTGCTGGAGCGCGCGGTTTTCGCGGCGGATCTTATTCAGCCGCGTGATGTGCGCCTTGATGTTGCCCGGTGCATTCCAGTCGCGCTCTTTCCACTGGTACTTTTCGCTGTCGAGATACTCCTCCTTGTTAGGCAGCGCCGCGTTTTCGCACAACTCGAAGCCTGAATAAATTCCGTAAATCGGCGACAGCGTCGCGGCGAGCGTGGCGCGAATCAGGAAACTCGCGCGCCCGCCTTGTTGCAGGAAGAACGGCAGGATATCGGGTGTGTTCGGCCAGAGATTCGCGCGGAAATAATCGCGCATATCCGTCTGCGTCAGCTCGGTGAAATATTCCGTCAGCTCCTGCTTCGTGTTGCGCCAGGTGAAGTACGTGTACGAGTGCGTGAAGCCGACTTTCGCCAGCGCCTTCATCATCTTCGGCCGCGTAAACGCCTCGGAGAGGAAGATCGCATCGGGGAACCGCGCCTGCACTCTCCCGATGAGATATTCCCAGAAACTCACCGGCTTCGTGTGCGGATTATCGACGCGGAAAATGCGCACGCCGTGCTCGCACCAGAACTCAATGACGCTCGTCAGCTCCTCCCACAACGCCTGCCAGTTCGGGTTGTGGAAGTTCATCGGGTAGACATCCTGATACTTCTTCGGCGGATTCTCCGCGTATTTGATCGTCCCATCCGGCCGCTGATAGAACCACTCCGGGTGCTCGTGGACGTAGGGATGATCGGGCGAGCAATTGATCGCGAAATCGATCGCGATCTCCATCCCGCGGCTGTGCACTTCGCCGACGAGCCACGCGAAATCCTCCAGCGTCCCAAGCTCCGGCGCCACGTCCTTGTGGCCGCCGCCGTTCGGACATTTCTGGTGGCGATTGCCGATCGCGTACGGCACGCCCGGCTCGCCCGGCTGGCAGCTCACCGCATTGTTGCGGCCCTTGCGCGCGGTGATGCCGACCGGATGGATCGGCGGAAAATAGACGACGTCGAACCCCATCGCTTTCGCATCGTCGACGCGCGGGAGGCAATCGCGAAACGTCGATCCCTGGTCGCCGCGGCCCTCCGCGCTGCGGGGAAAAAACTCGTACCACTGCGAAAAGAGCGCGCGCTCGCGATCGACGTAGACCTCGGGGTAACGGCTGCGCGCGGTGCTCGCGGAAGCGAGCGCGGTCGGCAACGTGAGCGTCTTTTCTTCGCTCCGCTTTTCCGCCACCGGCGCAGGGCCCTCGACCAGCGACGGAATCTGCGGCGGATTGACGACGTATTCGCACGACTCCGAGCGATCGGAATAGGCCGTCATCAGCCCCTCCAGCTCGGCAAAATGCGCGAGCTCATACACCTGCGCCGGCGTCCCCTCGCGGATGCTCTCGGCCAGCTCGTGCAACCGCTCCGCGTCGAACGCCTGCTCCCGCGCTTTCGCGAGGCCGGCGCTCTTGTCGATGAAGTTCGCGCCCTCCAGCGTCTCGCTGTTCAGCTCCGTGAGGCCGGCCTTGAACTTCGTCTCGAACTCATGCTGCCATGAGCGAAACGTGTCGCCCCACGCCTCGATCGTGTATTCGTACACGTGATTCGCGAACAGCGAGCAGACCCCCCGCCAGCGGTCGTTGCCATTGGGAATGGGCAGCATCGGCGTCTCGTGCCACCGCTCCTCGCCTTTCTTCCGCCACTTGAGCACCGCCGTCGTGATGTCGTGCCCGTCCTTGAAAATATCGGCCTCCACGGTGAGGTCTTCCCCGACCGAGCGCTTGATCGGGTAGCGTCCGCCATGGAGCAGCGGCGAGATGTTTTCGATGACGACGGTTGGAGGATGGAGAGACATGGCGGCAAAGGGTTATCGCTCAACTGGGGCGCGTGGCCGTTCCCATTCCTCCCATGCTTCCTATTCCGAATGGGAAGTATGCGAAGGATGGGAGGGATGGAGGAGGACGAGCAGCGCGAGGGTTGGAAAGCAAAATCGCCGAGCCAGTCAAGAGGACGGGCTCGGCGATGAAAAGCTCGCCCGTCAAGCGCGGGCGAAAAAATGGTGGGTTATTTGTTTTCGCTGTCCGCCGGCGCGCCGGAATCGGCGACCTGCTTCGGCGCCTCGGGGGCGGGAGCGGGGTTGGTCTGGACGACCTGGTAGTTCTGGAGCGCCTGGCCGAGGGCCTGGTACAGCCGCAGAACGCTCGTCGGGGTCATCACGATCCGGGTGTGGATGGGGAGGATCGCCTGGTTGTTGCCGACGTTCACGACACCGGGGGAGAAATCGAGGAAGATCTCCTCAGCCGTCGCATTCAGGAGCACCTGGTTGGCGTAACGCGCGTTCTGCTCGTCGTAGCGGACCTGGAGGTTGACCTGTTGTTGTGGGTTCTGGAAGTTGGACATAGGACTGCCTATTTCAGCACGCTCGAACATCAAATCAACCGCCTTTTGCACGAAAAGGATTTTAGGACACAAACGGCCGCCTGGGGCCGCCTCGTCACGCGGAGCGTGACGACACAGTAGCCATCACGCTCCGCGTGATGAGCTTTGCCATTGCACACCGCAGCGCCCTGACGATAAGTGCGTGTGCCCCATGTCCAGCACCTTCCCCGCACCCCGCCGCCGCGTCGCCGTGACGGCCATCGGGGTGGTTTCGCCGCTCGGCTTGGGCCTGACGGAAACGCTGGAGTCGCTACGCACCGGCCGCGACGGCGTCACGCCGGTGACGCGATTCGACGTGAGCCGCAATCGCGCGAAGACCGCGGGCCAGATCCACTCCATGTGGCAGGAGCGCCACCCACTCCACCCCGCCTCACTCATGCTGAGCGCCGCCGTCCGCGAGGCCGCGGCCGGCGACCCGGGGTTCCAGCCGGAGTCCATGGTCATCGGCACCACGAGCGGCGGCATGAGTCTTGGCGAAGCCTTTTACCGCTGCCAAATCGCGCAGACCCGCCCGCGCGACCGCGCGCGCTGGCTGGCCAACTACCTGCCGCAAAAGCCCGTGCTCGACGCGCAGACCGCCGGCGGATTCTCCGTGCCCGTGCAGATCATCGCGAACGCCTGCGCCTCCGGCAGCAACGCGATCGGCCACGCGTGGACGCTCATTTCCACCGGGCAAAAAGCGCGCGTGCTCTGCGGCGGGTACGACGCGATCGCCGAGATGGTCTTCGCCGGCTTCGACTCGCTCCAGGCCTCGACGCCGGAGAAAATCCGCCCCTTCGACAAGGACCGCACCGGCCTCGTCCTCGGCGAAGGCGCGGGCGTGCTTTCCCTCGAGGAATGGGACGCCGCGCGGCGCCGCGGCGCGCCGATCGTGGCGGAACTGACGGGCTACGGCATCTCCACCGACAACTTCCACCTCACGCAGCCGAATCCCTCCGGCATTGGCCCGCGCCAGGCGATGGAGCGCGCGCTCGACTCCGCGCGCCGCCGGCCCGAGGACGTGAGCTACATCAACGCGCACGGCACCGCGACGCCGTTCAACGATGCCACGGAAGGCGCGGCGATCCACCAGCTTTTCGGCGAGCGCACGCCGGTCTCCTCCACGAAGTCGATGATGGGTCACGCGCTCGGCGCGGCGGGCGCGATCGAGGCGGTCTTTTCGGTCCTCGCGCTGCAGCATCAATTCCTCCCGCCCAACATCAATCTCACGCAAGTCGACCCCGCGTGGCGCCTCGACATCGTGGCCAACGAAGCGCGCGAAGCCGACGTGCGTTGCATCGTCTCGAACTCATTCGGCTTTGGCGGAACCAACGCCTCCATCGTGCTGGAGCGCGCCGAGTCATGAGCATCTCGCTGGCCGGCCTCGGATGGATCACGCCGCTCGGCGCCGGACTCGACGACGTCTGGGCGCGGCTCATGCGCGGCGATGTGGCGGAAGCAAAACCGCTGACGAACCCCGAGACCGGCCGGGTGCACCAGTACGCGCCCATTCCGCCGAAGCTCGTCGAGCATCTCGGCCGGCAGCCACGCCTGCGCCGCGCCAGCCCCATCGCCTATTACTCCGTGGCCGCCGGCCTCGCCGCCCTGCAACACGCGGGCTTCACGATGACGCCCGAAATCGCCGCGCGCACCGCGGTGCTCTTTGCGGTCTCGAGCGGGAGCGTGCTCTACACGCGGAAGTTCTTCGAGGGCGTGGTGAAGAGCGGCGCGCAATCCGCTAGCCCGATGCTCTTTCCCGAGACCGTCTACAATGCGCCGGCCAGCCACCTCGCCGCGCAACTCGGCATCGACGGCTACTCCTACACGCTGGTCGGCGACAACAGCGTCGGCCTCGGCGCGCTCAAGCTCGGCGAGCAACTGCTACGCGCCGGCGAAGTCGACTACTGCCTCGTCGTCGGCGCGGAGGAAATCGATTGGGTCTTGTGCGAAGGCTACCGCGACTGGCGCTTCGGCGCGCTGCTCGCCGAGGGGGCTGGCGCCGTGCTGCTGACCCGCGGCCCGGGCCTGGTGGAGGTCGCGCAAATCCACGACGGCGTCAGCTTCGCCTCGCGCGCCGAGGCCGTCCGCGCGACCGCGCGCGTCTGGCAGGATTTGCAAGCCGGCGGCGCGAGCGATTGCGTGATCGGCTCCGCGAACAGGAGCTGGACCGACCGCGTGGAAGCGGCGGCACTCCGCCCCCCTGGGAACGCCAATCTCCCGATTGGCGAGGATGCAACGCGGTGTAACCGTGGAGCAGACGCGCACCCCGGGCGCCTCGCCAATCAGGAGATTGGCGTTCCCAGGATCGGCGTGCCGCCGATTTACCAGCCCAAGCTCGCCCTCGGCGAAGCCCTCGGCGCGAGCGCCCTGTGGCAGGTCGTCGTCGCGGCGCTGGCGTTGCAAAAAAACGAGCTGCCCGCGCGCGGCGCCCTGGCGTTGCAGACCGCCTGCGTCCTCTCCGCCGGCGTCAACCAACAGGCGAGTGGACTCGTCCTGCGCGCTCCGCTACAGAAGGCGCCATGAACGACAGCGCGAGCGCTTGGAACGCGGCAGCCTGCGTGGTCCGCACAGTCCCCTGTGCGGCTTCCGATTGACCCGCCCCGACCGCACAGAGGACTGTGCGGACCACCTTCCCATCATCGTGATCCTTCCCATCCCGCGGCCTCAGATCTCCCACGTCGTCTTCGACTTCGACGGCACGCTCTCGTGGCTGCGCCACGGCTGGCCCGAGTTCATGTGCGACGTTTTCATGGAGAACGTGCAGCGCCACCCCGGCGAAACCATTGATTCCATGCGGTCGTTTCTCATCGACGAGATCATCGCGCTCAACGGCAAGCCCTCGGTTTTCCAGTGCCAGCGCTTCGTCGAGATCCTCGTCGACCGCGGGGGCCCGCGGCTCGAAGCGGAAGCGCTGCGCGCGGAGTTTCAACTCCGGCTCGATGAAGCGATCCGCCAGCGCATGCACGCCATTCGTTCCGGCGGGCAGGCCGCGAGCGACTACCTCATTTACGGCGCGCTGCCGTTTCTCGAGCACGTGCGCGCGCGCGGGCTCACGCCCGTCATCCTCTCCTCCACGGTCCAGGAGCGCGTGCGTGAAGAGGCGGAGCTGCTCGGCATCCATCATTTTTTCGCGCATCACATCTACGGCGGGGTAGGGGACCCGCTGCTCTTCAGCAAGCGCGCCATTTTCGAGCAACTGCTCGCAGGGGAGGGGATCACCGGCGCACAGCTCCTTTCCTTTGGCGACGGTCCGGTGGAGCTGCGCGACACGAAGGAGCTCGGCGGAATCGCCGTCGCGATTTGCAGCGACGAAAACAACAACGGCTCCGGCCTCATCGATCCGCACAAAGAGAAACATCTCCTCGCCGTCGGCGCGGATGCCGCCCTGCCGGATTACCGCGACGCCGCGGCGCTGCTCGATCACATCCTCGGCCGATGACCCCCGCGCGCTTCGACGAAATCACCGGCCGCTACGCCTCGCTGCGCGTCGCCGTCCTCGGCGACTACTGCCTGGATCGCTACCTCGAGATCGATCCTTCAAAACAGGAAATCTCCATCGAAACGGGCCTGCCGGTGCATCACGTCATGAGCGTGCGCGCGCAGGCCGGCGGCGCGGGGACGGTCGTGAACAACCTCTCTGCGCTCGGACTCGGTGAAATTCACGCGATCGGATTCTGCGGCGAAGATGGCGAAGGGTACGAGCTGCAACGGGCGCTTCGGCAGACGCGCGGGGTGGCGCTCAGTGGCTTCCACGTCAGCCCGGAAGCGCGCACTTTCACCTACTGCAAACCGATCCTCGTGACGCCAGGGGAGCCGCCTCAGGAGCTGAACCGGCTTGATTCACGGAATTGGGAAGCGACTCCGCAGAGTGTGGAAGCTGCTCTGCGCTCGGCGATTCGTGAAATCGGGCCGCAGGTTCAGCTAATGATCGTCATGGAGCAGGTCGATCGCGGCGAAACCGGCGCGGTGACCACGCTGGTCCGGGAGGCCATCGTGGGTTGCATGGGAAAATTTCCGCAGCTGCCGGTGATCGCCGACAGCCGCCGCGGTCTGGCGGACTACTGCCACTTCATTTTTAAGATGAACCTCGCGGAGCTCGGCGCTCTGCTCTGCGCTCGCTCCCTCGCGCGCAACGACGCCGGCCCCGCTGCCTTGCGGATCGCGCGTGAGCAGGGAAAACCGGTTTTCGTCACCATGGCCGAGCACGGAATGGTCGGCGCCTCGCCGGCCGGCGAGATCGAGTCCGTCCCCTCGCATCCGCTCCGCGGCCCGATCGACGTCGTCGGCGCCGGCGACTCCGTGACCGCGAATCTCGGCGCCGCCCTCGCCGCCGGCGCGACAATACGCGAAGCCATGGAGCTCGCCATGGCCGCCGCGTCGATTGTCGTGCATCAGCTCGGCACGACGGGGACCGCGCGGGTGGAAGAGATGCGTGGGCTGGCGGTGCGGTGAGGTTGCGCGAAGCGCTCCAAAACTGTGTAGAGGCGGCTCTCTTTTCGCGGAAAGCGAAAAGGTGCCGCCTCCAATTTCTTGAGCGTGAATTGCAAGCGGCGCTGCCAAACCAAGATGGAGGCGGCACCTGATTCGCTTAGGCTCACAGAGAGCCGCGCTCTACATATGTTTGGAGCGCTTCGCGCTCTGCCGCCGCAGCATCGCTCTGATAGACAAAGCCTTGTCCCAGCAGCGTTGCTCTTCTAGCATACACGCTGATGAAGGTGCTCCCCTCGCTTCTCCTGTCGGTGAGTCTCTCGCTCACCTCGCTCGCCGCTCCCCCTGATGCGAAGCGCCCGTGGTCGTTCGCTCCCATCGCGCGACCCACGCAGCCGGTGGTGAAAAACAACGCGTGGCTCAAGGATGGCGCGGATCTTTTTCTCCTCTCCGCACTCGAGGCAAAGGGCCTCACGCCGAATGCCGACGCGAGCCGCGCCACGCTTCTGCGCCGCGCGAGTTACGATCTCACCGGCCTGCCGCCGACGCCCGAGGAGCTGACCGCATTCGAGCGCGACCCCGGCTCGGACGATCAGGCGTGGGCGCGCGTGGTCGATCGGCTGCTTGCGTCGCCGCGTTTTGGCGAACGTTGGGGCCGGCATTGGCTCGATGTCGCGCACTATGCGGACAGCGTCGGGCGCACGATGAACGCGGTCTTTCCGTATGCCTTCCGCTATCGCGATTACGTCATCGATGCGCTGAACGCGGACAAGCCGTACAACCGTTTCGTCGCCGAGCAAATCGCGGGCGACCTGGTGCCGGCGAAAACGCCGGCGGAGCGGCAGGAGGCGCTGATCGCGACGGGCTTCCTCACGCTCGGCGCGATGGACCTGACCGACCGCGGCGAGCAGTTCACGATGGACCGCATCGATGACCAGATCGACGTGACGACGCGCGCCTTCCTCGGCCTCACGGTGAGCTGCGCGCGCTGCCACGATCACCCGAGCGATCCGGTCTCACAGAAGGATTACTATGCGCTGGCGGGCATTTTCCTCAGCACGCGGACGTGGTCCGGCCAGGTCGACACGAACGGTCTCGGCGCGAACGGCTACGTCGATGAAGACAACCTCGTGCGCCTCCCCGCGGCCGCCGTCGCCGCGCAGACAGCCTCACTCCGCACGCCGGGCGCGAAAGGCGCGGGCGGACAGATGATGATGGAGCCCGAGCCGACACCGGCGAAGGGCTACCCGATCGAGTTCAAGTATCGCCCCGAGCGCGCGATGGGCTTGAGCGAGGGCGAAGTGCAAAACTGCGCGTTGCGGCGCAAGGGCGATCCGAACGACACCGGCAGCACGCCGCCGCGCGGGGTGCTGGAGGTTCCCGGCCTGCCGAAGCTGCCGCCGATCCCGAAATCCGCGAGCGGCCGGATGCAACTCGCCGAGTGGCTCACGCAGCCGAACAACCCGCTGACCGCGCGCGTGATGGTCAACCGCATCTGGCAGCATCTTTTCGGCGAAGGGCTGGCGCGGACGGTCGATGACTTTGGCAACAACGGCGAGGAGCCGGTGAACCGCGCGTTGCTCGATCACCTCGCCACGCGTTTCGTCGAGGGCGGCTGGTCGGTGAAAAAGTTGATCCGCGCGCTGATGCTCTCGCATGCCTACCGGCTGAGCAGCGGCGCGAATGTCGCCGCGCAAAAGGTCGACCCGCAAAACAACCTGCACTGGCGGATGAATCCGCGCCGCCTCGAACTGGAGCCGCTGCGCGACACGTTGCTGCTGCTCGGCGGCGAGCTTCGGCTCGATCGTCCGCCGGGCATCCAGGTCGCGGGTTTCGGCGGCAAGGGCCGCAACGCACGCACGCGCAGTTATCTCGACGAGAACGCGCCCTATCGGACCATCTATTTGCCCGTGCTCCGCTCGGCCGTGAATTCCATCAACGGCGTCTTCGATTTTCCCGACCCCAGCCAGATCAAGGGTCAGCGCGAGGTCACCACCGTCGCCGGCCAGGCGCTCTTTTTCCTGAACAACAGCTTCGTCTCCGAGATGGCCGCCGGCGGCGCCGAGCGCGTGCTCGCGGAGAAAGCAAAGGACGATGCGGAGCGGATCGAGCGCGCCTTTCTTCGCGTCCTCGCCCGCCGCCCCGCGCGCGACGAAGTCGCCGACGCGCGCGCCCTTCTCGGTGGACTCACCGGCAGCGACCGCGAGCGCTGGAGCATCTTCGTGCAGGCGCTCCTCGCGAGCGCGGAGTTCCGCTACGTGCTCTGAATCCGAACCTGAAGATGGTCCACGAAATACACGAAAGACACGAAAAGGGGAGGGGAAGGAACGCCGCCCACTCTGCAATTTTCGCCTACGAATCACACGAATCCCTGCATCTTGGATTCCGCGCATTTCCTATA
>DASYIS010000157.1:0-4185 GCA_035997375.1 Chthoniobacteraceae bacterium | reverse complement strand
GAACTTCGTTCCGGGGGCGGGGGCAACTCTGGGGGAAGTCTACTCGCCGGTCAAGAGCGGACCGGCGGGATCGCGGAAATAACTCTCGGACATCAGCGTCGCGGGCGAAGGATCGGGATCCTTGCTCTGGTCGAGCCGGCGAACCGATTTGCCGGCCGTGGCGTCCTCGGGTTGCGTCTCGGCGATGTTTACGGGCGTGCCGACGTGCACCAGCGCAAAAAGACGGGCCGCGGCTTCCTTGTGCAGGCGAATGCAGCCATGGGTGCGCGGCCGGGGATGCACGAAGCCCTCGTGAAAACCGTAGCCCGGCGAGAACTCACACCAGAAGCCCATCGGGTAACCGACGGCCACCGTCCCGTGTTCGCGATCGACGCCCTGGCCGCTGGAGGTGAAGCCATAGGAGCCGGAGCGTTTGTTGCGGATTTTCGCCTCGATGTGGAAGTTCCCCTTCGGCGTCTTGCCGTTCTCCCCCACGCAACCTTGCACTGCCATGAGGACGCGATCGCCTTCCATCACGTAGATGTTCTGCGTGGAGGTGGAGACCTTCACCGAGACGGCGTTCGGGTTATGCGGCTTGAGCGCGGTGACGTGATACGAGCCGCTGCTGCCGCCGCCGCCCTTCGGGGCCGTGGCGCAACTGGAGAAGAGGACGAGGCCGGCGAGCGCGGCGAGGGCGGGTAGGACGAATTTCATGAAGCGGAGCGCAGAGGAAAGCGCAATTGCGGGCAAAGACAAGCGGAAATGCGTGCACGCCGGGCGGAGAATTTCGGTCAGGCCCGCCGCGCGACGACGAGCAACTCATCGGCCCGCGAGGCTCCGAACGCGAGATCGGCCAGGCCGAGCAGAGCGCGCTCGGGGAGGATGGCCGCCCGGCGGAGAATCGCCGGGGCCTGTCGCTCGGCGAGCCGGCGGACGAGGAAGAATGGGTAATGGGTCAGCCCCGGAGACCGGCCCTCGATGGCCGTCGGCTCGAACCCCTGCGCCACCACCAGCCGGCGGGCGGATTCCGGGCTCAGGAAAAGCGTGTGATCCTGGGGCACCGCCCAAGCCCAGGCGAGGCCGTGGCGCTCCAGTTTCCACGCGCGCGCATTGGGCGTGAGGAGAATCAGCAGGCCGCCGGGGCGCACCGCGGCATGGCACTGCGCGAGGAATTCGCCGGGGTCCGGCACGTGTTCGATGACATGGCCGGCGAAGACCACGTCGAAGCTTTGCGCGAGCGGGAAGCTGCCGAGGTAACCGCACTCCGCCGCCAATCCGCGCGCCCGGGCGGCCGCCACCGCGCTGCGACCGGGCTCGAGCAAGAGGACCTCCGCGCCGCATTCATCGCGCACGGCCTGCGCCAGCCATCCGTGCGAGCCGCCGACTTCCAGGAAGCGAAACGGCGCCGGCGGCAGGTAGGGGCGGATCTTCCGGAGGTAATTCGGCGCCAGCCGGCGCGTCTTGCGCGAGGCGGCGTCGCTGGCCGTGTAGCCCTCGTCGTAATCGGTGGCCAGCGCCCTGGGCATCGGCTGCGCCGCGCAGTGCCCGCAGACTTCGCAGCGGTACATCCACGGCGCGCCGGCGAGCTGCGTCTGGTAGATGGGCCGCGCCGGGGCGTGGCAGACGGGGCAGGTGGCGGGGGGCATGGGAGGCGACAATCAGACAATGAGACAATGAGATAATGAGACAAAGAGTAGGGCGCGCCACGTCACGGTTTTCCGAGCTCAGACATTCGGGTCGTGCTCGTCCCCGGACGGCGCGTTTTCTGATTGTCTCATTGTCTCATTGTCTGATTGTCCCACCGCCCCTCCCGCGGCGTTGATCCTCACAAACTCCTCCGCCAGCGCCCGATACGCCGCCGACCCGAGCCCGCCCGGCTCGTACT
The DNA here is from genome assembly GCA_035997375.1 of Chthoniobacteraceae bacterium. Lineage (GTDB taxonomy): Bacteria > Verrucomicrobiota > Verrucomicrobiia > Chthoniobacterales > Chthoniobacteraceae > DASYIS01. The sequence goes on along the minus strand of DASYIS010000157.1, from coordinate 2,321 downwards.
CGATGATCGTCTTCCCGTGGCTCGGCGCTTCGCTGAGCCGCACGGTGCGCGGGATGATCGTCTTGAACACGATGTCGCCGAAATGTTTCTGCACCTCGGCCACCACCTGCTGGGCGAGGTTGTTGCGCATGAACATCGTCATCAGGATGCCGCCGATCTTCAGCTCGGGATTCGCGCCGGAGTCGCGGATCTGGCCGACCACGCGGTCGATTTTCGAGAGCCCTTCCAGCGCGAAATATTCGCACTGGATCGGGACCAGCAGCTCGTCCGCCGCGGCGAGCGCGTTCGTCATCAGGATGCCGAGCGAGGGCGGGCAATCGAGCAGCACGTAGTCGAACGGCGCATCCGCGCGCAGGCCGGTGAAGGCCTCGCGCAACCGCACGAGATGGTTCTCGGTGCGCGCCACTTCCACTTCCGCGCCGGCGAGATTCAGGTCGCCCGGGATGAGCCAGAGATGGTTCCGGCGCGTCGGGACGACCATGTCGGCCATCGAGGCGTGCCCGAGCAGCGGGCCGTAGACGCTGTGGTCTTCCACCGAATCATGCCCGAGCGCGCTGGTCGCATTCGCCTGCGGATCGAGGTCGACGATCAGGATGCGCTGCCCCAGCGCGGCCAGGCAGGCGCCAAGATTGACCGAGGTCGTGGTCTTTCCCACTCCCCCTTTTTGGTTGGCAACGGCAACGATCTTCATAAGCAGAGGGCGAAGTTGCCGGGGCGGAGGCGATTGTCGAGAAAGCAGTGCAGGGGTGAAGTAATCAGCCGGCAGCGGGCGGTCCGCGGTGTCGGGCGGTGCGGCCGGCTTGGCGCGTGTCGCGGGTGAGGAGATGCAGCGGTGGGGACTTTCGATACATTATGATACGGAATTGCACGGTTTTTCGGCCAAGCGTTGGCGATATTTGCCCAGCGACGCAGAGCGCCGGAAGAGACCGCCCCGTGCGTCAATTTTCGGGAATAACGGGAATCGCCTTCAGAGTAATCGTCGCGCGCCGCCGACCGTTCGCTCACCGCTGCGGCCGCTCGCGGTAGAGTTTCGGGAAGAAATGTCCGGTTTTTCAGTGGAGCAGAAAACCGCAGAAGACCGCCCGGCGCGTTAGGTTCGCGAATGGTGGAAATGGTGTTCAGCTTCGCGCTCACAAGATTGTGGTCCTCACACTCCGTGTGAGGTTCGGCCGCACGCGGAGCGTGCGGACCACTGGCCGGATACGAGGCCGGTGTCCTGAACGAACTTCCGTCCTCGCCGCATGGATCTCTTCTTGTCGGCACCCTCAGAGTTCGGAGTTCCGCCTTTAGGCGGCTCGGGCGTCCCGCCGAAAAAGGGAGGCGCTCCTCGCGGGTCAAGAAAAGGCCGGCGGGCGTGACGAGGGCCAAGGGAAGGAAGGCGGAAGATTCCGAAGTTCACCCCAAGATTGGATCACCGATTCTCACAACCCCTATTGGAAAAGTGTTTCACTTTTATTTCTCACAAAATCGCCTTTTTTTTCGCGGCCCAGTCCGACGGTCGTGCTCGCGATGCCGGAGAGTCGAAGCGAGCCCGCTCTTGCCGTGGGCGCAAAGGTTCGGCAGCCTCGCCGGGTGCCCATGGCCGAACTGAAGTCCTCCCTCGCAGCGTTCGCGACCTTTGCGCGCTCGCTCAACGGCGACGAGAAAAGCGAGGCCCAGTCGTTTCTCGATCACTTCTTCCGCGCCCTCGGCCACCCGAGTGCCATCGCCGCCGGCGCGACCTTCGAGTTCCGCATCGCCAAGAAACCCGGCTCCTCCCAGTTGGAACTGCTCAAGGGCGAATCCGCCGTGAAAGCCAAAGGCGGCAAGAAGTACGGCGATCTCGTCTGGCCCGAGCGCGTCCTCATCGAGATGAAGTCGCGCGGCGAGAATCTCGAAAAGCATTACGACCAGCTCTTCGATTACTGGACGCATATCGTCCCGCGCAAGCCGGCTTACGCCATCCTTTGCAACTTCGACGAGTTCTGGATCTACGATTTCAACATCCAGCTCTTCGATCCCGTCGATCGTGTCCTGCTGCGCGACCTCGCGGACAGCTCCAGCGCGTTCAACTTCCTCCTGCCAATCCCGGCCCGGCCGATCTTCGAGTTCAACCGGGTCGACGTCACCCGCAAGGCCGTCGACAACTTCGCCACCGTCTTCCGCAAGATCATCGCCCGCGGCGAGGACCGCACCCGCACGCAGCGTGGCCGCCGCCGCCGTGGCGCTGCGCGTCTTGCGCCGCGAGATCATGGCCAAGCTCGGCTACTCCCTACGCGCCCTCTACCGCACCTCGACGAACACGGCGCCAACCCCCTCCGCGACGCCCACGCCCGCCTCGA
>DASYIS010000156.1:0-2837 GCA_035997375.1 Chthoniobacteraceae bacterium | reverse complement strand
AGACGCGCTGCCCGGCGAGGGCGCCGGGCAGAACACGCGAGGGCGCGTGTGCTCCCCAAGCCGGGGGCCGCTTGCGGCGGCTCCCACGCCTCCGTTTAGCTACGAACCCGGCAGAAGAGTTTCGACACGCGGCCGGTTCTTCTCCAACACTCGATGGCTTTTCATGAATATCCTCATCCTCGCCGCCGGCTACGCCACGCGCCTTTACCCGCTGACGCTCACCAAGGCCAAGCCGCTGCTCGAAGTCGCCGGCAAGCCGATGATGGAATGGGTGATCGACAACCTCGCGCCGATCCAGGGAATCGAGAAGGTCTACGTGGTGACGAACTCGAAGTTCGCGGCGGACTTCCAGGCGTGGGCCGACGGCTACCACACGGCGCACCCGAAGCTCACGTTCGAGATCATCAATGACAACTCGACCGGCGATGCGGACAAGCTCGGCGCGATTGGCGACATCAATCTCTGCATCAGCCGCGCGAACCTCGCGGAATCGGGGCTCATCGTCGTCGCCGGCGACAATCTTTTCTCCGAGAGCCTCGCGGATTTCGGGCGCTTCTGCGAGGAGGCGAACCAGCCCGTGCTCGGCGTGTACGACGTGGGCACGCTGGAGGAGGCGAAGAAATACGGCGTCATCGCGGTCGGCGCCGACGGCGTGATCAGCAGCTTCGAGGAGAAGCCGGCGGAGCCGAAGAGCACGCTCATCGGCATCGCGCTCTACTACTACCCGAAGCAGACCATCCCGGAGTTTGCCACGTACATCGCCGAAGGCAACAACCCGGACCAGCCGGGGCGTTTCGTGCAATGGCTCTACGCACACACGCCGGTGCAAACCTGGCAGGTGCCGGGAACGTGGTTCGACGTCGGGAGTAAGGAGACGCTCGAGGAGGCCAACCGGATCTTTGCGAAGTTCGCGACGGACGGGAAGTAGCGCTGCTTTTGAAAAGCAATGAGCTCATCCTTCGAGGCGAGTGTGCAGATGGACGACGCGACAGCAACGGCTCTCGCCATTGGGCGAGATCGACAGATGGAAGCAGGCGAGGTCATCCCGATTCTGCATAACGGAATGATGGTCAGACTCCGCGGTGCGGAGCTTGGCGTGGGTGCCACCCACGGCGTGTCCCACCCGCAGACACCCCGCTCCACGCGAAACGGAGTTTCGCCCAAAAGTGCGTAACGAAACTGGAGTTTCGTTACGAGGGCGGGGACCGCACGCCGGCATGCGGACTACGAACACGGCCATCGCAAAGTTCGTGAGCCGGCTCTTGCTGCCTGGGCTGCTCGCGAGCCTGTTCACGGCCGCCGGCTGGGCCGCCGAGCCGTGCCGGATCGAGGTGCATGAGAAGGGGAGCGGGTGGGCGGTGCCGCTGGTGGAGTTGCGCACGACCAGCCAGGTGCGCCTGGTGACGGACAACGCAGGCGTCATCGCGTGCGATCTGCCGGAGTTCATGGGGCGCGAGACGTGGTTCGAGGTCATCGGCCACGGCTATGGCGTGAAAGCCGACGGCTTCGGGATGCGCGGCGTGCGGCTGACTCCGCGGCCCGGCGAAACGTTGCGCGTGGAGGTGGAGCGGACGAACCTCGCGCGGCGGCTCGGCCGGCTGACGGGGAGCGGGCTGTTCGCCGAGAGCCAGAAGCTGGGGCAGGAGCTCGACTGGACCGACCAGGGGCTCACCGGGTGCGACAGCGTGCAGATCGCCGAGCACCAGGGGCGGATCTTCTGGGCGTGGGGCGACTCGCTGGTGCCGCACTACGGGCTCGGCCTTTTCCACATGACGAGCGCGACGACGCCGCGCCGGCCGCTCGCGAGTTTCGAGCCGCCGCTCCGCTTGCGCTACGAGTACTTCGTCGATGAAAAGCAGCGGCCGCGCGCGGTGGCGAAGCTCCCCGGCGACGGCCCGACGTGGCTCGGCGCGTACGTCAGCCTGCCGGATGCCACGGGCCGCGCGCACCTCGTCGCGACCTATGTGAAAATCCGCAATCACCTCGACGTCTACGAGGCCGGCTTGTGCGAATGGGACGAGAAGGACTGGCACTTCGCGCCGGTGCGCGTGCTCTGGAATTCCCTCCAGGGAAAGCAGCGCCCGCCGATGCCCGACGGGCATCCCGCGGTGTGGCGCGACTCTGCGGGAAAGTCGTGGGTCTGCTTCGGCAACCCGCTGCCGCACCTGCGCTGCCCGGCGACTTACGAGGCGTGGCGGGATGCGGCGACTTGGGAGGTCCTCGAGCCACAGGCGACGCTCGCCGACGCCGGCGGCGGCGCGCCGATTCAGCCGCACACCGGCTCGATCGCGTGGAATGAATTCCGCCACAAGTGGGTGACGGTGTTCATGCAGAAGTTCGGAAAGCCCTCCGCGTTCGGGGAGGTCTGGTACGCGGAGGCCGAGCAGCCCGCCGGCCCGTGGGGCGCGGCGATCAAGGTGCTGACGCACGACAACTACACCTTCTACAATCCGCGCCTCCACCCGGAACTGACGTCCGCGAATTCGCCCATCCTGCTCTTTGAGGGAACGTACACCGCCGAGTTTGCGAACCACCCGCAGGTGACGCCGCGGTACAACTACAACCAGATGCTGTATCGGCTGGATCTCGACGACCCGGCGCTGAAGCCGGCGCAACGGTAGAAGGGAGCGCCCTTGGTTAGCCCGTTATGCGGAGTCTAACGGGGATTTTGTTCGCGTTTCGCGGCGCAGCCCTTGAATTGAACCACGAATGGACACGAATGAACCTAGCGCGGCGAAGCCGGGCAACCAAAGGGCGGGAGCGCCGTGCGGATGCGATGTAGCTGGTGATGAAAACAACCACCGACACTTTGCACGGCACTCCCGAAAGCTTTCTCG
>DASYIS010000155.1:0-2639 GCA_035997375.1 Chthoniobacteraceae bacterium | reverse complement strand
CTAGGGTCCACCTTCCTATGGATTTTCAGGCCCGCATCGACGAAGACCTCAAGAGCGCGATGAAAGCGCGCGAAGCGGAGCGGCTCGGGGTGCTGCGCATGCTCAAGAGCGCGCTCAAGCTCGCCTCCATCGAGCAGGGCGGTACGGAGGCGCGGCTCGATGATGCCGCCGCCCTGGCGATCGTCCGCAAGGAGCTGAAGAAACGCCAGGACTCGATCGAAGGATTTGAGAAAGGCAACCGTCCCGAGTTGGCGGCGAAAGAGAAATCCGAGGCGGAGATTCTGCAAGCGTACCTGCCGCAGGCGATGACCGCGGACGAGCTCGCCGCGCTGGTCGCGGCCGCGATCGCGGAAGCCGGCGCGACCTCAAAAGCCCAGATGGGCGCCGTGATGAAGCTGGCCACGCAAAAGGCCGCCGGCCGTGCCGACGGCAAGGCGCTCAGCGCCGCCGTCGCCGCGAAGCTCCGTTGAACCCTGCTGACCCTGCTGCACCCCGCCCCGATTCGTCATTCGTCATTCGTCATTCCCATGGTCTCCGCCATCATCGTCGCCGCCGGCAGTTCGCGCCGCATGGGCTTCGACAAACTCTTCGCGCTGCTCGCCGGGAAACCGGTGCTCTGGCATTCCATCAAGGCCTTCAGCGACGCGCCGGAGATCAACGAGATCATCGTGGTGACGAAGGCGGACAATGTTCCAGAGGTGCAAACGCTCGTGACGAAAGGGAAATTCACCAAGGTGACGAAGGTGCTTCCCGGCGGCGACGAGCGCCATGAATCAGTCTGGATCGGCTTGCAGCAAATCGAGAGCAAAGGGAGCGAATTCGTCGCCATTCACGACGGCGCCCGGCCGCTCGTCACCCCGGAGTTGATCGGCCGCTGCATCGCCCGCGCGCGTGAGGTCGGGGCCGCTGGCGTCGCCTCGCCGATTCCCGACACGGTCAAGCGCGCGACGCCGGAGGAGATGGTCACCGAGAGCGTCGATCGCTCGGGGCTCTGGGCGATGCAAACGCCGCAGATTTTTGCGAGCGGGCTCATCATGCAGGCCTACGCGGCCATCATGTCGAAGCACGAAATGGTGACCGACGAGATCTCCGCCGTGCAGAAGCTCGGCAAACGCATCGCGCTCCTGCGCAACGACGACTGGAACTTCAAGATCACCTTCCCGCAGGATTTCGAGATGGCGGAACACGTCCTTTCGCTGCGCGGCAAACGATCCCTCAATCCCCCCGTGCCGGCGGCGCCGTAATGGCTCTGTTATTCGGCGCTCCCTAACAAAACCCTCGCCCGCCGCTTACTGTTACTGCTTACCGCATTCTGAATGACCGCCTACCGTCTCACCCGCCTGCCCAACGGCGTCCGTATCGCCTCGTACGAGATGCCGCACATGCGCAGCGTGACGACGGGCATCTGGGTCGGCGTCGGCGGGCGCCACGAGAAGCTGGCGGAGTGCGGCATGTCGCATTTCATCGAGCATCTGCTCTTCAAGGGGACCGCGCGCCGGAGCGCCCGGAAGATCACCGAGGCGGTCGAAGGGCTGGGCGGCTACCTCAACGCCTACACGACCGAGGACCACACCTGCTACTACTCGCGCGCCGCCGCCCGGCATCTGCCGCAGCTCGCCGATGTCCTCTGCGACATGTTCGTGAACTCGGAGTTCGCCGTGGATGAAATCGAGCGCGAGCGCGACGTGATTCGCGAGGAAATCCTTTCGTACCGCGATCAGCCGGAGCAGCACGCCTCCGATTTGCTCACCGAAACGATGTGGCCGCGGCATCCCCTGGGCCGGCCGCTCACCGGCACGCTGGAGTCGATCGGCCGCTTCCGCCGGCCCGAGCTGAAGCGCTTCGTGCACGAGCATTACAACGGGACGAACACGATCGTCGCCGTCGCGGGGCCGGTCAGCCATGAGGAAGTGGTGCGGCTCTTTGCGCCTACGCTCGGCAAGCTGCCCGCGGGAAAGAAGCCGCCCTTCACGCACATCCGCGCCAAGACGCGCAACAATGTGAGTGTCAAAGCCTTTCCGCAAGAGACCGAGCAGATGCACTTGGCGATGGGTTTCCACGCTTTCGGCCGGCGCGACGACCGCCGCTACGCGCTGCGGATGCTGAGCGTGCTGCTGGGCGAAAACATGAGCTCGCGCCTCTTCCAGACGCTGCGCGAGCGCCACGGTTACTGCTACTCGGTGCAGACGAGCATCGTCACCCTCGACGACACCGGAGCGATCCAGATCTGCGCCGGCCTCGACCCGACCAAGCTGCGGAAAGCGCTCGGGATGATCCTGAAAGAGCTCGAGCGCATCTGCTCCGCGAAGCCCTCGGCCCGGGAGCTGAAGAAAGCGCGCGACTACACGATCGGCCAGACCGCGATGGGCCTCGAGAGCACGACCAACCAAATGATGTGGATGGGCGAATCGCTGCTCGGCTACGGGAAGATTCTTGACCCCGGCGAGCTGGAGAAAAAGGTCATGGGGGTCGAACCGGAAGACGTGCAGAAAGTGGCCTGCCATTGTCTCAGCCGCGGACGCCTCGGCGTCGCCGTCGTCGGGCCGGTCAAGCAGGATGAAGTGACCGCGTGGCTGCACGCGTAAGGGCGCCGCGCAGGCGCAGTCGTGGCACGGGCGTCCCGCCCGTGGGGCAGACAG
>DASYIS010000154.1:0-27305 GCA_035997375.1 Chthoniobacteraceae bacterium | reverse complement strand
TTGAGCGCCTGCATGATGATCGTGGGGATGACCGCGCGCGCCGATTGCCGCGGGCCGAACGTGTTGAACGGACGCAGGATGACCACCGGCACTTTGAACGAGCAGTAGTAGGAATAGGCGAGCTGGTCCGCACCGATCTTGCTCGCGGAGTACGGCGACTGGCCGCGCAGCGGCGTGGCCTCGGTGATCGGAAACTCCGGCGCGTTGCCGTAGACCTCGCTGGTGGAAGTCTGGATGACGCGCTTTACGCCGAGCTCCCGCGCAAGCTGCATGATATTGAGCGTTCCCTCGACATTGGTGCGGACGTACGAGAGCGGCGCTTCGTACGAGTACGGGATGCCGATGAGCGCCGCGAGATGGAAGACGACATCGACGCCGGTCATCGCCTTGCGTAGCGCGTCCGGGTCGCGCACGTCGCCGAGGAAAAGCTCGATCTCGCCGCGGCGGGGCGACTGGTCGAGCCAGCCCGCGGAGCCGGTGGAGGAGTAGCGGACGAGCGCGCGCGTCTTCGCGCCGAGCTCCGCCAGGCGCTCGGCGAGATGGCTGCCGATGAAGCCGCCGGCGCCGGTGATGAGGACAATTTGGTCAGACCAGTTCATGAAAATATTGCCGCAATAAAGCACCGCCAGGGTACCCGCGGCGAAGCTCCAAACCACAATGACCAAGGGCCAAATGAGCTCCAATGCTCAAAGGCCAAACAGCGGACTTGCGCGCGCTCCGGGTTTGGTGCCTGGGGCTTGGTCCTTATTTGGCCTTTGATCATTGGGCTTTGGTGCTTCGTTTCAGGAGGCGCGGTATTTGCCGCTCTGCATGTCCTGTTGCGCCTGTTCGTAGTCGGCGTGCCGGCCGATATCGAGCCAGTATTCGACGATCGGAAAGCTGACCACCGTCTGCCCTTTTGCCACCAGGCGGTCGATCAGTTCGGTCATGTCGAGCCGGTCTCCATCGACGATGTAATCATGCACGGACGGCTCGAGGAGATAGATGCCGGCGTTGATGAAAAAGTTGAGGACCGGCTTCTCCTGGATCGACTTCACGTTGACGCCGTCGGATTCCACGACGCCGTACGGCACCTGGAATTCGAACTGTCGCACGCCGACGGTAATGACCGCGCCGTGCTCCTGATGATACGCGCGCATGGCGCGGAAATCGACCTGCGTAAGGATGTCGCCATTGATCACGAGCAGCGGCTCGTCCTTGCCGGAGAGTAACTGCAGCGCGCCGGCCGTGCCGAGCGGCGCGTCCTCGGGGACGTAGTGGAGATCGACGCCGAAGGTGCTGCCGTCGCCGAAATACTCGGTGATCTTCTCCGGCGCGAAATGCGTGGTGACGTTCACCTTGTGAATTCCGGCGTCGCGCAACTGATTGATGATCAGCTCCAGCATCGGCTTGTCCCCGACGGGCAGCATCGGCTTCGGCAGCGCGTCGGTGAGCGGCCGGAGCCGCTTGCCAAAGCCGCCGGCCATGATGACCGCCTGCAACGGCAGCACGTGGTCCGGCAGCAGATCCTCCGCGGTGGCCAGGCCGGCGACGCGCCCCTCGCGGTCGAGCAGCGGCAGTTGCCGAATGGTGTGCTCGCGCATGAGCGCGATGAAATGCGCGTGCTCGCCGCCGAGCGTGGCGGTGATCGGAGGATGCGAACCCTTGGCCGCGACCACGGGACCGAGCGGCTGATCGAGCCCCTTCCCCGCGAGCAGCGCGCGGCGCAAATCGCCGTCGGTCAGCGTCGCGAGCAGGCGCCGCTCCGGGTCGACCGCGAGCACGATGCCGTGGCGGTTTTTGTCGATCTGCGCCAGCGCATCGCGAATGGAGCTGTCCACCGCGATGCAGAGCAAATCGATATCCTCGGAGTAATTGCGCATAGAAAAGAATCAGCGAACGGGCCAGGGACGGGCGGGGACACCCGCAACCTTTTGACCGGCCGCCACTTCCTTTACCACGACCGCACCCGCCGCGACCAGCGCGCTCGCCCCGATGGACACAAGCTGCCGCACGACGCACCGCGCACCGAGGTGCGCGCCTTCGCCGACCGTGACGCCGCCGCAAAGGCACGCGCCGCTCGCGACGTGGACATGATCCCCGATCACGCAGTCGTGCTCCACGATCGCGCCGGAGTTGACGAGGACGTTGGCGCCGAGCACCGCGCCGGCACAGACGATCGCGCCGGCGAGAATCTGCGCGCCCGCGCCAAGCGTCGCGGTGGGTGAAACGATGGCCCGCGGATGAATGACGGTGACGGGCTGGAAGCCGAGGCCGAGCGCGAACTCGTACACGCGGCGGCGGGGCGCGTTGTCGCCCGCGCCGCCGAGGCCCATGACGAACAGCGTCCAGCCCTCCGCCCGCAAGCGCGCCAGCTCCGCATCGGAGCCGAGGATCGGCACCCCGTCGAGCAGGCCGCCATGCCGCCAGGTATTCGCATCCAAAATCGCCGCCGGCTCGGGCGTGGCACGGGCATCCTGCCCGTGGGGCCGGCGGGCGTCCCGCCCGTCGACTGCAAGCACGCCACCTTCGGCAGGCGGGCCGCCCGCCGGCCCCACGGGCGGGACGCCGGTGCCACGCATTGCGCGCAGCGCGTCAATGATGACGCGGGCGTGGCCGCCGCCGCCGAGGATGACGCAACGCGGGGCACTCATGCCGCGGGAAGGTCGATGAAGCGCTTGATGAGCAGGCGCTCGACCAGCGGGACGGTGCGCAGCTTTTCCAGGATGACCGGCGCGGCGTCGCGATTCAGCGGCCGGTAAGGATTGGTGCGATCGGCGATCTCGCGGCGGAAAGTGCGAGACGTCGCCTCGCGGATGGCGACCTCGATCTCGGCGGCGATGCACGGGCAATCGATGACGTTGAAGCCATGCGCGCGGCCCTTCTGCCGGTCGCCGACGTTGACCACCGGCAGATGAAACGACGCCGCCTCGATGATGCCGCTGGAGGAATTCCCGACCATCGCTTTCGCTTGCGTGAGCATCGAGAAATAGCCCGGCTGGCCGAAGTTCTCGATGAGGCGCGCGCGCTTTTCACGCGCGATGAATGCCTCGATCGCCTTCCGCACCATCTGCCCGTGCGTGTCGGCATTGGGCGCGGTGAAGATGATCGGCGACCGGCTTTTTTCCAGCGCCTTGAGCAGCTCCGCGATCTGCGCCTCGGTGTCGCCGGGCTGGCGCGTCACCGGATGAAAGGTGACGAGCAGCGGCGGATCGATGAGATCGATGTCGAAGCGCTTCTCCAGCTCGTCGCGCGACATCAGCTTCATCTCATCGAGGCCGTCGAGCGCCGGCGCGCCGACCATGGTGATGCGCCACGGCTCCTCGCCCATCTGCCGGAGGCGCGCGGCGAACGGCTCCGCCGCGGGGAAATGCAGATGCGCCAGCTTGGTGATGGCATGCCGCATCCCGTCATCGATCGCCCCTTCGGTGACTTCGCCGCCATGGATGTGCGCAAGCGGGATGTTGAACGGGATCGACGCCACGGCCGCGGCGAACATGTCGAAGCGGTCGCCGAGCACCACGAGCACATCGGGCGCGGAGCGCGCGAAGATTTCCGCAAAGCTCCCGACGCCGCGCGCGATTGCAGCCGCCACGCCGGCCGGCGAATCGTCGCCGGTGAGCACGGGCACGCGCTCGGCCACGGCGTAGCCCGCCGCCTCGATCTCGCGCACCGTTTCGCCAAACGCCTCGGACAGATGCGTGCCGCTCGCGTAGATCCGAAGCTCTACGTTCGGGTCGTCGGAGATCGCGCGGAGCAGGCTGCGGTAGATGCCGAAGTCCGACCGCGCGACGGTGACGACGCCGATGCTGCGTTTGCTCATGACTCGAACATCCCCAGTGAAATGACGGCGCCCGCGGCGATGGGCGCGCGCGTCTTGAGCCCCGTGAGTTGCTCGCTCCACGCGGGTGGCAGGCCGTCCGCCGGGCGGCGCGTCGTCAGCATCTCCTCGGTGACCACCGCGCCGGCGGCGATGTCGCACGCCGCCACCAGACTGCGCCGCGCCACCCGCGCGACCTCGGCTTCACTCGCGGCCGGGCGCTTGCGGCCATCGCCCAGCGCGCGCTCGACCTGGCGGATCGCGTCGGTCAGCGCGGTGAATTCCTCCGGCAGCAGCGACGCCTCGTGGTCCGGTCCGGGCAGCGTGCGGTCGAGCGTGAGATGTTTTTCGATGACCGTCGCGCCGAGCGCCACGGCGGCGGTGGAAATGGCGATACCCATCGTGTGATCCGAGTAGCCGATCGGCACGCCGAACGCGCGGGCCATCGCGTCCATCGCGAGCAGATTCGCGGTCTCGGGAGCCGCCGGGTAGTTGCTGGTGCAATGGAGGAGCGTCACGTCGCACGGCCCGCCGGATTCGATGGCCGCGAGCGCCGCCTCCACCTCGCCGAGCGTCGCCATGCCGGTGGAGCAAATGAGCGGCAAGCCTTTCGCCGCGAGATGCCGCAGAAAGCGGTGATTTGTGAGCTCACCGGAAGCGACCTTGAAGCGCCGCACGCCGAGCTCGAAGAGAAAATCGGCGGCCTCTTCGTCGAACGGCGTGGAGAGGAATTCGAGCCCCCGCTGCTGGCAACGTTCCAGCAATTCGCGGTGCGCCTCCAGCGGCAGCTCGAGCCGTTGCAGCATGTCGAACTGGCTCTCCTCCGCGCCGCTGGTGCGCTGCTGGTACTCGGCCTTGCGCGCGTCGCGGCTGACGAGGCGCGCGGCGCTGAAGGTCTGAAACTTCACCGCATCCGCGCCCGCGTCGGCCGCCGCGTCGACGAGCCGGCGCGCAAGGTCCGGGTCACCGTTATGGTTCACCCCGGCCTCGGCGATGATGTAACAGTGCGGGTTCATCGGGTTTCGTCGATCATGAAGACCCGGTTTGTAACATGGGGCCGGTGGAGCGCAAGCCGAGCGCGCCGCCGCCACCGCTAGCCCCCATACGGCAGCTCATCCTGCTTCGTAGCGGCGCGCAGTACCTCGCGGAGATGCGGCAGGTCGGCCACCTCGTTGAGCCGACTGCCGTGCTCCAGCATGTGAATCACGAGCCGCAGGTAGGTTCGCTCGGAACCGTGGAAGCCGTCGATCGCCTCGTCGTCCGGCGCCTGCACGGCGGTGAAATCGGAGAGGTCGTAGTACTCGAAGCCGCGGGCGGTGAGGCGCGCTTGCAGGGCGGCGTGCACTTTGGGGACGTAGGCGTACTTTTCGCCGAGCGCTTGCATGGCGGCGCAGACGGCGTGGGGAGACGGCGGGGAAAAACCGATGACGTGAATGCGATGCGCCTGGCAGAAATCGAGGAAGCGGTCGAACTCCTGGAGCGACTGCTGCGAAACGTCGGAGCCCCAGGCGAAGCGGCCGGCGCCCTGTTGCACGAGGCTGAGCGTGTGCGCGAATTGGTAATCGCGATGGCGCGGATCGGTCACGTGGTTGTCGAGCGCGGGGTACCGGTAGCTGCCGTCGGCGCGGTAGCCTTGGTCGTGGCAGACGGCGGGCATGCCCACCCGGTCGCGCAGGCCGCGCAGCGCGAGCACCTTGCGCACCTCGATCTTGCCGGCGAACAGATCGGCCCAGACCTTCCGGCATTGGGCGCGGTAGATTTCGACGGGCGCCGAGTAGCTGGTGACGGCACGCTCCTGCTCAGTCAGATGAAACTTGATGGCGCTCTCTCCGTCGGCCGATGGATGGAAGAAGGAATCATCCGCGGCAATGAGCAGGAATCGGGGCCAGTCCGCGGGCGCGAGCCGCTCGAGATAGACGCGGTAGTCCTGCACCATCGAGACGGCGCCGCCGGCGTTGTAGAAGCGGACGCCCGGCCGGAAGAGCCCGGAGCGAAACTGCATGACGCGCGAGTTGCCGAGGGCGAGCACCTCGGGGTGGACCTGCGCGAGCCGGCGCGCCTTGACGTAGGCGGAGGAGTCGGAGTAGGCGAGGCCGAGCAGCGTTTGCGGATTCGTCTGCTGGCGCGCGACGACCGTGTCGCCGGCGGTGAATTCGCCGCTCAACCCCATGAGCAGCGCGGGCACGCCGAACAAGGCCGCCGGCGGCAGAAAGAAAAGGAACGCGCGCCAGTACGGTTTCATGCGGGACACTCGGCAAATCCTCGTGATGAAACTCCTGTTTCGTCACGCACTATTGGGCGAAACTCTGTTTCGGGTGGTTGGGGATCGACCGTGACGCATCGCTTCTGAATTCAAGTCGCCTCAGTTGATCCATGCGCTTGCCCGCCCGCAGACACCCCCTCCATGCGAAACGGAGTTTCGCTCCATGGTGCGTTCCCAAACAGAGTTTGGGAACGAGGAGGTCCACGCATAGCGCGCTTACGCGGGGGCGTCGGTCTTCAGCTCGTGCTTGCCCTTGGCGAAGAAGTCCTTGAAGTACGCCCGCAGCCGCTCCTCCAGCGCGTCGGGCTCGAGGAAGGCCATGCGCAGCGCATCGGGCGTGCCGAGCGATTTCTGGCCTTCCACCGACGGCACGTAGCTCGCGGGGAGCATGTTGACGGGATGCTCCTCGCGATTCAGAAACGCAATGTAGCGCATGTACGCGAACTCCTCGATCTCGCGTTTGTCGATTTCGATTTTCAGGTTTGCGGCGTGATCGACGAACTCGGTGAGCTGCTCCAGGGAGCGCGCGTGGAGGTTGAACTTGTATTCGATGTGGGGGCCGTCGCCGGCGTTGACGACCGGCACGCCGAGATACGCGAATTCGTGGCCCGCCGTGCCGTAGCCGGTAAACATCGCCGCCAGGCCCTCGGAGACGAGCTGGTTGTTCGAGCAGAGTGGGTCGAGGAACGTGACCTTCGGGAAACGCTGCTTCAGTTCGGCGAGCACGACCGCGTTTTTCGCGCCCATCACCGGGTCGTGGATCGCGTTCGGGTGCGGTTTGACGTACCAGTCGAACGGAGTCTGCGAGGCGCGCTCGAGCATCCAGACGGCCCACTGGTAGTTGTCGACGAAGAGGTGATCGCGGAAGGCGTGCGGCGCATCGAGGAAGTCGTGCAGCATCATGACGATGCGCGGGCGATCGCCGGCTTTCATGAGCCGCGGAGCGTTCGGGTCGGCCTGGTGAAAGGCCGTGCCGCCGGGCAGGATCCGGGGGTCGTAGTTCCCGGAGAGGCGTCCCTCGAGGTTGGCGCGGCCTTGCGCGATGCCGGCCTCCTGCTCCTCCTTGGAGAGGCGCGCGAAGAGCCTCGGGAAGAGATGAAACGGCAGGATCAGCTTGCAACTGCCATAGCCCGCGGGCCGGCCGATCGCGTTGCCCGGCACGCCGTAAAACATGCACGGATCGAGCCGCACGATGGTCGCCGGCTCGTACGGGACATGGTACACCGGCACGTGATGGCGCAGCGCGACGCGGGTGAAAACGCCGGCGGGCCAGTAGACCGCGTGATCGGTGAAGAGCGCGGCCACTTCGTTCTTCGAGAGGAACTCCTGGCTCGCGAGATAAATGGCGAACACGCGCTCGATCGTCGACAGAAGCTTCGGGTCGCCCATGACGGCCGTCGGCTCCATGTAGTAGCGCTGGTAGCTGTCGTAGATGATGTCGCCGAGGTTGATGTCGTCGAGCGTGAGATCGAGCAGATCGCGCGCCGTGGCGATCTTCGCGAAGGCGTCGCGAGCGAGGATACGCGCGGCCTCCGCGTGGCGCTCCTCATCCTGAGGGCTTGCGAGCGTCGGCGCGCCGAAGGCCTCGAAAAGCGGCGCCACGTGCGACACCCGATCGCGCGCGAAATGGAACGACCCGAGCCGCGCGCCCAGTTGCTCCGCCACCGCGTGGCCGATGAAGGCGTACGCGTAAATGGAGGTGTACCAGATCGTCTGGTGCATGAGCAGCAGCGGGCCGTCGGTCTGGCGCGGCCAGCGTTTGCGTGCGAATTCGCAGAACAGTTTTTCGGGGTCGCCGTGGCGCCACTGGTGGACCAGATCGCTGACCGTGCCGCGCAGGCCCCGTCGTAAAAAGGACTGGAGGCTCATGACGTATAGGAGTCGGCGGCTCCGTCTTCCATACGCCATTTCGCGTCGACCAGGCACACGCCGTAGCGTATCGTCGGCAGCTCGCCGGTGCCGAAGAAGTTGCCGCTTTCCACCGGCATTTCGAGCGCATTCACGATGGTATCGAGCCGCTCGCCGCCGGGCGCCTGGGAGGCGATGGTGTAACCGATGCGATAACTCGCCGCCGGCAAAGGCAAGCGAGGGATGCGGCAGACCAGCGCGCCGCGTCCCGGCAGCGGGCCGAAGACGTCGCCCGTGAGGCGGTTCTGCTGCATGAACACGTGCGTGTCGAACTCGGTGCGGACGGTCAACGTGACGACCAGGTTGGGCCACGGCTGGCGCCGGAAGTTCTCGAAGTGCAGCCAGATTTCGATCGGGTCGCCGGCGATCGCCGTGCTCACCGGCTGGCCGGAGGCGTTGCGCAACTCGATGGCTGTCCCGATGACCTCACCGTTGCCGATGCGATCCTTGCGGTCGCGCAGGCTGACCAGCCGGCTCGGGCGCTCGCTGTTGGCATAGTAATGGATCGCCTCCGTTTGCGTGCCGGCGAAGGCGAGCCGCCCGTGGTCGAGCACGATCCCCTTGGTGCAGAGATTCTCCACCGCGGCGGCGTTGTGGCTGACGAAGAGCACCGTGCGCCCTGCGCGCGCAACCTCGCCGATCTTGCCGAGGCACTTTTGCTGGAAGGTCTGGTCGCCCACCGCGAGGACTTCGTCGATCACGAGAATCTCCGGCTCCAGATGCGCGGCCACGGCGAAGGCGAGGCGCACGCGCATGCCGCTCGAGTAGTGCTTCACCGGCGTATCCATGAACCCCTCCACGCCCGCGAAGTCGACGATCTCGTCGTACTTGCGCGCGACCTCCTGGTGCGTCATGCCGAGGATGACGCCATTGAGATAGACGTTGTCCTTCCCCGTGAGGTCGGGATGAAAGCCAGTGCCGACCTCGAGCAGGCTGGCGATGCGCCCCTTGATGAGCACGCGCCCCGACGTCGGCGCGGTGATGCGCGAGAGGATTTTCAGCAGCGTGCTTTTGCCGGAGCCGTTGCGGCCGATGACACCGAGCACGTCGCCGTCCTTCACCTCGTAGTTGATGTCGCGCAGGGCCCAGAGCTCTTTCGGCGCCTCGTTTTTCGCGCCGTGGCGGCTGCGCCATTCCTGCACCAGCATCTGCCGGTCGACCACGCCGAGACGGAAGCGCTTGGAGATCTGCTCGAGGCGGATGACGGTCGACATGGGGCGTTAGCCTAACCCGGCACAAAGCCGGAGCAAAAATGCGAATTCGAAGCGTTTGGGCGCCGGAACGTACGCCAGTTCCCGTTCGAGTGTGTAGAGGCGGCTCTCCCCTGAGCCTAAGGCGAACGGGGGTGCCGCCTCACTTCTCTTGCGTGTCTCCAACGGCAGCAGCGCCCTGAAAGAATGCGTGGGAGACGGAGTCGCGCCTGGCCCGGAGGGGTTTGGCGGAAGGTCGGCGGAAACTGGTGGCATGAAAGAGCGGCAGGAGCGGAGGGTTCATTGCACAGTGCGGGGATGACTGCCGCGAGAAAAAAATGCGGGATACGCCGCCGGCGCCTGAGTGGCGCGGCTGTTGAGGTTGCGTTTACCCGGTGGAGCGGAGAAAATGCCCCCCGTGAAGATTCCCGCATCACTAAAACCAGCTGTTTCCAAGGCGCAGAAGCTCGCGTGGAACGCCCGCTGGGTTGCCCGGAATTTGGACAATCCCTCCAGCCCCTTGCGTTACGTCTACGGCTGGTACAAGAAAGCCTGCCGCCCCCGCGAAGTGCTGCAGCGGAAGCTGCAGGCCCGGCATCTCACGGCGGACCTCGACCCCGAGGTGGCGAAGGCCGTGCAGGAGTTCGAGCGGGAGGGAATGGTCAACGTCGATCACCTCGTCGATCAGGAACTCTTGCACGGGCTGGCTGCGTACTTCACGAACGTCGTGGCGCTCCGCCGCGAACGGATCGGCGCCCTTGCACCCCGCCCCTTCTTTTCCCCTTCTCCGCACGGAGGAGGACGATGCCTACGACGGCATTCCGGTCCGCTTTGCCCTCCAGCGAAAAATCATCCAGCTCGCCACGGCGTACATGGGCAAGGTCCCGTTCCTCCGCACCATCAGTTTCCTGGAATCGAACGGCATCGAACAGGAAAAGTGGGAAGAGTCCCAGCTGTGGCATCTCGATTTCTACTACACCCACCGGCTCCCCGCGCTTTGGGTTTATCTCAGCGACGTGGAGAACACGGCCCAAGGCCCCTTCACGTATCTCCCGGCGGAAGCCTCCCGGCGCGTCAAAAAGTCCCTCATGCCGCGACGGGTGCTCGATGAAGAGATCGACGCGAGCGGACTGGCTGGTGAAATCAAGGAAATCACCGGTCGTCGCCTGACGTGTTTCATGGTGGATAATACCCGCATTTACCATCTCGGCAGCCGCATGGGCAAAGGGGAGCGCCGCAGCGTCTTCATGACGCACTTTGTCGATCCCGTCGGCGAGAAGGATTGGGTCAAGGGCGGCTCCATCCCCGAAGACGAGAAGCTTCTCGTTTCACGGGGATGATTCGCCTGCAACCAGAGTTCTTTCGGCGCCTCCTGGGCGCGCCGTGGCGGCTGCGCCATTCCTGCACCAGCATCTGCCGGTCGACCACCCCGAGGCGGAAGCGCTTGGAGATTTGCTCGCACGCTACTTGAAGAAGACGGAACGGAAATGACCGCAAGGAGCGCAAAGATCACAAAGAGGAGCGCGCTTCAGGGGCGCGATAGGCTCTTGTCCCAAAGCGCATTCTTTCCCCTCTTTGCGTTCTCTGCGTTCTTTGTGGTTATTCATCCGCGCGCCGGAGCTAAACCGTATCCTGCGCCGTGGCCTCGGCGCGGTTGAACATGATGAGCCCGATGAGCAGCAGCAGGCCGGAGATGCCGCAGCTCAGCGCGAGATGCGCGACCGAAGTCTCGCCGAAGCCCAGCACGCCGAGGCGGAACGTTTCGATCACGGTCACGAGCGGATTGAGATAGATGAGCCACCGCCACTCCTCCCCGATCGTCTCGGCCACCGGGAACACCACGCAGCTCGCAAACATCAGCAATTGCACGCCGAAGGTCGCCGCGATCGCGAGGTCGCGGAACCGAGTAGTGAGCGCCGCGACGATTAAGCCAGTGCCGATGGCCAGTGCGGCCGTATCGAGCACGAGCAGAGGGATCAGCAGCAGATGCACCTTGGGGTAGACGGGATGCCCCGATAACCAGCTCATCGCGAAAAAGAACCAGAAACAGCCGAACTGCGTCGCCAGGATGACACTGTTCGTCAGCACCCCGGAGATCGGCACCGCCAGCCGCGGGAAATAGACCTTGGAAAAAAGGCCGCTGTTTTGGCTGAGCGTACCCGCGGCCTTCGTGAAGCAGTTCGAGAAGAAATTCCAAAGAACGATGCCTGCCATGAAGAACAGGAACTGCGGCACGCCGCGCGTCATGATCTTCCCGACACGTCCGAACACGAACCAGAAGACGAGCGCGGTCATGACGGGCTGCGCGAAGAACCAGATCGGGCCGAGGACCGTCTGCTTGTACGTGGCAACGAAGTCGCGCTTGAAGAAGAGGATGATGAGATCGCGGTACCGCCAGAGCTCGCGCAACTGCAAATCGAGCAGCGGCCGCTCCGCCGTGATGACGCTCCAGCCCGTGAGATCCGCCGGCGCCGGCCCGAGCGCCGCCCCCGGGCCGGTCTCAGGCACGGTCGGCCCGGAGGTTGGCGGCTGATTTTCGGCGGAAGCTTGTGGCATGAAAGGGCGGCAGGAGCGGAAGGTTCATTGCACAGGGCTGGGAAGGCTGCCGCGAGAAAAAAATGACCCGCGGCCCCGCGCGCGCTCCTTCCCTCTGGTCGGAAGGCAGCGGTTCATCGCCAATCGTCGGTGCGGAAGGGCGACGCAGGCAGGCCGGCGCCGTTGTAGAGATTGCAGTCGGGATTGTTCGCCCAGCCATATCGGACGGCGGCGGGCTCCTTCACTTCCGGGCTGGAGACGATCACTCGCCCGCCCTCGATTTTCGCGGTGGCCTTCACCCACTTCCGGTCGGCGCCGGCGATGGCAAAGCCTTTGAGCTCGCCGTCTTTCGCGATGAGTCCTCCATCGGCGTGGGCGAAGGAGATGAGCACGCTGCCGCCTTCGATCTGGTGACCGGACGGGAGCGGTCCGGACCAGGAGGCGATCTTCCGATCGTAAACTTTCGCGAGGGCCCAGAGGGCCAGGCGCTTGCCGACGTCCTGTTTGTTCTGCGGATGAAGATTCTCCGCCTGGCCGAGATCGATCGCAATCGCCATGCCGGTCTTGGGCAGGGCCAGCGTTTTGAGCATCCCCTCGCGCACGCCCAGCCAGGCGCTGCCGGACTCGACGGGCTGCTCCTGCAGTTTCCCGAAGTTCGGCAACTGTACCCAGGCGAACGGGAACTCCTCGCCCCAACGCGCGCGCCAATCCTTGATCAGCGTCTCGAGTTGCAAGCCGTAGAAGTCTCCGCCGCCGGTTTCCCCCTGATACCAAATGGCGCCGCGGATCGCGTAGGGAATGAGGGGCGCGATCTTGCCGTTGAAAAGATTCGCGGGGCGGAGGGCATGCAGGTTCGGGTCGAACGGTTTGTAGATCGCGCGGAGTTCCGGCTTGCCCTCGAGCTTCGCTTTCTCGGACGCCTCTTTCCACGCGGCCAATCGCTGATCGTAGTCGGCCTGTGTTTTTCCGGAATTCCACTCGGTCACCATCTTGTCCCACCGTTCCAGGATGGGTTGCAGCTCCGGCTTATCCTTCTGCGCCTCGAGACTCGTCCAGGCTTCGATCGCCGTTCCCTGGACGGAGGAATGGATCAAACCGACCGGCAGGTGGAGTGCCTGGTGGACATCGCGTCCAAAGAAATACGCGGTCGCCGAGAACCCGCCGACGCTGGCCGGAGTGCAGACCCTCCACGTGCCCTTGCACTCCTGTTGCGGCACGGCCGCCGGCGCCGAACCTTCGACAAACATGCGGATCTGCGGAAAGTCGGCGGCGGCTTTTACATGTTCGAAGTCGCTTAGCCATTGCACGGGCATCGTCATGTTCGACTGCCCCGAGCAGAGCCAGACTTCACCGACCAGGACATCGCGGATCGTGAGCGTGTTTCTCCCCTTGATGGTGAGGGTCAGCGAGTCGCCGGCCTTCAGCGCGCCCAGCCTTACCATCCACTTGCCGTCCGCGCCGGTCTTGGTCGATTTCGCCTCGCCGACGGACAGGCCCGCGCCGGCGGCCTCCACCGTGACCTCTTCGCCGGGGTCGGCCCAGCCCCAGACCGGCGCGGCTACGTCGCGCTGCAAGACCATGTGCTCGGAGAAGATGGCGGGCAATTTCACGTCCGCGCGCGCGGGCCAGGCACACGCGAAAGCGGCGAGCGGGGCGAGGAGGCGCAAGTATTTCATGGGGCGCAACGAGCAGGAGCGGCGAGCAAACGACTGGCAAGAGCAAAGACGCCTACGGATCCCGCGTGATGCGGCCCCGCACGTAGCCGCTGTCCGCGGGAGCCTGGTAGCGGAGGTCGAGAAACTCCGACTCCTGCGGCGCGCCTTTGTCTTTTCGGGAATGAACGGCGAGATCGAGTAGGGTGCTCGTCAGCAGGGTGCGCTCGACGGGATACGGCGGCCGGCCCGCGGCCAGGAATTTTTCGATGTTCCAGACCAGCGTGTCGAAGAAGCGCCCGATGCCCGGCAGCTCGAAGAGCGTGCTGACCGGCGTGTCGCGATTCGCCAGCCGGCCCGCAAACGTGAAATCGACCACCTGTTCGACGAGATTGAGCGCCGCTCCCTTGGTGCCATCGGCATACTCGACGAGGATCGCTTCCGGCTGGACGACGTTCTCGCGCGGCGTGCCGGTGTTGTTGCTCGGATTGCGCGCCAGCGCCGCCTCGAGCAGCGACCACGACCAGCGGCCTTCGTCGCCCGCCCGCCAGACGTCGTCGCCCGTGAGCATCGTCACGCGGCGCACTCCGGTCTCGCCGCCGACCCGCCGTTCCATCATGCACTGGAGCGTTTCCAAGGCGTGGAAGAAATAGACTTCCGAGGTGGAACGATCATAGCCAAAGGCGACGAGCCCCTCCTTGATCGGAGTTTCGAGCGACAGCTCCAGCTCCGGCCGGCGCCACGTCACGGGCAGGGACGAGCCGGCCATCAGTCCAAACTTCATCTTCCGCGAGATGTCCACCATCGCCCGGGCCTTGCGATGATCATAGGAAAGCGCCTTGTCCACGAAGACCGGCACGGCCCGCCCCGCGGCTTCAAAGGCCGCCACGATCTGTATGAAAAACTCGTGCCGCGGATAGAGGATTTGCCCGTATTCATTCTGCGGATAGTCACCGTGTTCGATCACCAGCAACACCGCGTCCACGTCGACCTTGCCGCGACCGCCCAGCGCCTCCACGACGCTGTCGCATCGTTCAAAGTGAAACCGCGCGGCATCGGCGCCGCTCAGGTCGTTCGCGGGATGCTTGTCATTGAACATCCGCACCACGGTCTGCGCCGGCTGATGATGAACGCCCTCGCGGTCGTAGCCTTCCATGAACCGGCGCCCGAAGTGGTAGGCATGCGATTTGAAGCGATACTCGGAGTTGATCATCGCAATCCGGAACGGCCTCGGCTGCTCCAAGGATTCCGCCGCGGAAAGCCGCCCCACCGAGACCGCCGCGCCCGCCAGCCACGCGGACTGGGCGAGAAAATCCCGCCGTGATTGCAGCGTGCCGCGCGGGTTCGGCAGGAGCGCCGGCGTGAGTGGGGAGTCCTTCATCGCGCGCGAGCGTAGGGGAAAGCCGGGCACCGTGGAAACAGGAATGGAAGGGTCAGCCTGGCCGCCCTGCGACCCGGCATCGCGACCGGCCATCGAGGCTCGGGGCCTAGCCGCCAGACACCGACAACACACAACGAAAGCCGCCGCTGCCGAAGCGAAACGTGGGACGACCGTAGCCGCGATACGAGGATCGCAGATAGAACACCGAACCATAGAACCACGAACCCCCGCGCAGCACGCGGAAGTCTTTCGCGGCAGGATCATACCAGTCCTCACACCACTGCCACACGTTGCCAGCCATGTCATAGAGCCCAAATTGGTTGGGCGCAAAACTCCCCACGGGAGAGGTCCGCGGGAACCCGTCCCGGTACCCATCGATCACGGTCCAGTTTTTCGCGCTCGCCGCGCCCACGCGCGATTCCTCACCGCAAAAATTCCCTGCCGTCGAGGGCGGCGGCCAGGTCGTGCCCCAGGGATACAATCCCTCAATCTTCCTACTCTTTTCCTTCGGCGAGACCGCTGCGTTTTCCTGACTGCCGAGTCCCACCGCCATGCTCCACTCGTGATCGCGGGGCAGGCGGTAGCTTTGGGCGGGGCTGATGCGCCCGGCCGCACGCTCCGTCTTCGTCAGCCACGCGCAGAAGGCGCCGGCGTCTTCCCAGCTCACGCACACCACCGGATGATCCGCCCCCTGCGGCTGCGGGAATCGCGGATTGCGCCAGTCTCCACCGGCCGCCTTCCAAGTATAATCGTCCTTTCCATAGCTCTCCAGCGTGAGAGCTTTTTCTCCCTGGCTCAATTCATGGCCGCTTTCCTTGATGAACTTCGCAAAGTCCTTCACCCGCGTATCCCAGACGCTGAACAGCACGCCCGGCGTGCCGGCCGGGACGAATCGCAAGCCGAGGGAATTCTCGAACGGCGCGTCCTTGGTCGCGGCCGCTGGCCCGGTGAGTGGAGTGGCAGGGCGGGGCGGGGCGGGGGCCGGCTGCGGGGTGGGTGGGGGCGGCGGTACGCCGAATTTGGGCCAGGGTACGGCGTAGCCCAGCGCGAGCAGGAGTGCCACCAAGGGAGCGACCAGCCACTTGCCGGGCCGGCGTCCCGGTGAAGCCGGAGCCGGCGGCGCGCAGGCCGCCACCGGGAGCGGCGAAGCGGTGGACGCGCTCGACGCGACGGGAGGCGGCGGGATTTCCTCCGGGCGCGGATCGAGGCGGGTCCGATCCTCCTGGATCGGCTCCGGGGTGACACGATCGACCTCCGGCCCCGGCGCGGGCCCCGGCGGCGCGAAACCGGGACGCAGACCGAGGCGCCGCGCGACCGCCTCGGCGCCGGCCGGCCGGGCCGCCGTGTCCTTGGCCAGACAGGCGGCGACCGTTTCCTCCCAAGCCGGAGGAATGGCGGAGCGCACGGCGCCGCCCAGCCGCGCGCGCCGTTCGTTCATGCCTTCCGGCACTTTGTTCTTCACCTGATCGACGATGTCGCCCTGAAAAAACGGCGGGGTGCCGGTGAGCAACGCAAAGATCGTGGCCCCCAATGAGTAGACATCATCGCTCTCGCTCGGCCAGTCGCCGCCGAACTGCTGCGGGCTCATGAAGGGCGGGGTGCCGATGCCGAGCCGGCCTCCCATTTGCGTGACCGAGTTCAGGAGCGAGCAGGCGATGCCGAAGTCGGCGACTTTCAACTCGCCATCCCTGGAGAGGAGGAGGTTGGCGGGCTTCAGGTCGCGGTGGATGACGCGGCGTTTCAGGTCGTGCGCGTAGGTCAGCGCCTGGCAAAGCTGGTCGATCCACGGCGCGATCTGCTCGACGTCGAAGCACTTGCCCGGCTCGCGCAGGCGCCGCTGGGCGAGGCTCTCGCCGTCGACGTACTCCATGGAGATGCCGGCGAGGTCGGGGCAGTCGTCGCCGACGGCATCGGAGACGAAGTCGTGGATGCGGACGATGTGCGGATGGGTGAGCCGCCGGCTGCGCGCCGCCTCGGCCATGAGCGCATCGATCGCCTCCGGCGAGGCGGCGACGGCCTGGAGCACGAACTTGAGCGCAACCTCCTCGCGCAACCGCCGGTCGTACACGAGCCAGACCGCGCCGAAGCCGCCCTCGCCGAGCTTGCGCCGCAGCTCGTACCGCCCAAAGACGACCTGCCCTGCCGCGAGCGCGCGGACGGCTGGGCCGAGCTCGGTGCGGACGTCGGATTCGGCAGGCATGCGCGCGCAGCTATGCCAGAAGGCGAGGGCGCGGGGCGAGCTTTGAATGCGCGTGGACCGCCGGTCACAGCTCCCGCGCGACGACGGTGTCGCCTTGCTTCAGGCCGCTCGCTGCGGTTGCGCAACAACGCTTGGCAGGACGGAGCCGGCCCTCATGCGACGGGTCCTTCCTGAAGGGTGTGACGGCGGGCGCGATCTACTGCACGGGGCTGTTGGCGATCGGGTCGATCACCGTCCGCTGCGTGTGGGGCTTTGGCGGGACGATCGGAGCCGGGCTGGTGGCCACGGGCGCGTTCGTCACCGCGCTGATCACGGTCTCGTTCGAGCCGTGGGGCGCCCGCGTGGGTTCGCCGTCTGGCAGGGGCTGGTTCGTGATCTGGTTGATGACCGACCGATAAGAACCGCTCGGCGTCACGTCGGCCGAGGGCAAAACGGGAGCCTCGTTGCTTGGCGCGGTGCCGTTGGTTATTTGGTTAATCACTCTCCGCGGAGGGACCGGCGCCTGATAGGAGGACGCATGGGGCGCTTCCCTGGAGGCGATCGGTGCGGGCATTTCCACCATCCCGTAGGTGCGAAGGTCGCCGGGCAGCGCCTCGCCAGGACGCCAATTGCGAATGGGATGGCCCGGGGTGTCCCGCAGTGTGACCAACCGCGGTCGCAAAGTGTCCTGAGGCCGGCGGTCCGTGACTCTGGCATGGGTGCCGTTGCGGTGCTGAGGGGCCGCACACGACGCGAGGAGGAGCGTGAGCCCCATGAAGATGGCGGGTTTCATAGCGAGTACCCACGATACTACATCGTATTTTCTGGATAATCCATACATTCCGCACTCTCGCGGCGAGCCACGCAGCCCTAGCCACAAGAGCGAGGAAGCACCGGCGTCTGCGCCGGCGGCCATCGTCGATGAGCCCTCCTTTTGACACGTGGCACAAAGGATGCGACAGAGCGGCCCCCTGCTCCGGAAAAATCCGACGGGGACCGATTTTTTCAAAATGACGAACAAGGCTGCTCTGGTGGAAATCCTCGAATCCCGCATTGCTCCGGCGGTGTTTTTTGTCAGCCCGGTCTCGGCCAACGTGCTCGATGCGCACGGGGCCAATGCGCAAAGTACGCAGGCCGAGATGGAGGCCAATGCGACCGCCGGCACGGACGCCGCCGTCCTCCTGGGCAGCGGCGACAAGCTGGTCTTCGACGCAAATCATAACCACGTGCTCGACCGCGGCGATACCGTGCTGATGACGGTGACCGGCGGCCGGGCCATGGCCTTTTTTCACGACCGCGACGGCGACGGCGCGTTCGATCTCGACGAGCTGACCGGCCTCGCCCTCTCGGCCAGGTTCAAGGCCGCGATCAATACCGACATCCACGGCGACGTGGTAACCGCGCTCGATGACGCCGGCAACTTCACGGCCGGGAACGGCGCCATCACCATCCAGCACACGGGGATCAGCAATCTCAAGTTTGGCGGCGCGATCGCCGGCGACCTGGCCGCGGGCGGCGCGATTTCGGGCGTGACGATCGGCAAGGCGCTGAGCGGGCCCTCCGATCTGCCCAGCGTGTCCGGGGTGATGACGGGCACGGCGACGGACGGGCATGGCTATACCTTCGGCGGCGGCATTCTAAACTCGACGGGTTACACGGAGCTGGAGGGCGGGCACGGGGGCGACATTACGAATCTCACCCTGGCGCGCGGCGCGGCGTTGATTCACGCCGGGGATGGCGGCGGGACGACCGGCGGCCTCGGCGGCTCCGTGTTGGGGCTGAAGATCGCCGATAGCGTGCACGCGCTCCAGGTCGTGGCCGGCGCGGGCGGCCAGGGCGGCGGGGGGGCGAGCGGGAGCGGCGGAACGGGCGGCGACATCGCGCAGCTCGCGCTGACCGCGAAGGTGCAAGCGGGTTCGATTCACCTCGAGGCGGGAGCCGGTGGATCGATCAGCGGCGCGGGCGCGGGGCCGGGCGGCCCGGCCGGCTCCGTCTCTTTTGTCACTTTGACACTGCCGCAGATGGACGGAAGCGTGGAGGTGGTGGGCGGACATGGCGGGCAGGCGGGGATCGGCGGCGGGGATGGAGGAACGGGCGGCGCGCTCTCGAACGTGGTTGTGAATTCCGTGGCGCGGGTCGGGGGTGACCTTGTGCTGAGCGGCGGATGGGGCGGTACGGCGACTGGTTCCGGCTTGGGCGGCTTGGGCGGCTCGGTAACGGACGCGAAGATTTCGGCGCTGGACGTGAGTGGCACGGTGGGCCTTTACGGCGGCGAGGGCGGCGCCGGCGGCTCGGTGAACGGAACCGGCGGTGCGGGTGGAGGGGTGACCGGCGCGAAGCTGCAGATCGCACAAATGGTGGGAATCAGCCTGGAGCTCCTCGGCGGAAAAGGCGGCCAGGGCGGCGGCACTGGCGGGGGCGCGCTGGGCGGCGGAGTCTCGGCCAGCCAGCTCACCGCGAACCTCGTGGGCCACACTTTCGCGGTCGTGGGCGGAGCGGGTGGCGACGGTGGAACCGCCGGCGGCCACGCCGGCCAGGGCGGCTCGCTCGCGCACCTCACGGCGAACCTCACCACCGGGCGCGGGCTGACGGAGTTTCTCGGCGGGCGCGGCGGGGCTGGCAGCGACGCCCCCGGGAATGGCGGCGGGGGCAGCGGGCCTGCCGGGAACGGCGGCGAGATCAGCGCCCTCGCCTTTGCCTCGTCCGGTTTGCTGGCCGGCGGCTTGACCATCCAGGCGGGCGCCGGCGGGGACAGCAGCTCCGGCCGTGCCGGGACGGGGGGGCGCCTCTCCGCCAGCACCGTCACGGTTGCTCATGTGCTGGGCGCTCTGCAAGCGTCGGGAGGCGGGGGCGGAACGGGCTCGGCCGGGGGCCAGGGAGGGGAAGTGAGCGGCGACGTTTTTGTGGTCGGATCTTTGCCCAACGATTCAAATCTTCTCATTCACTCCGGCGACGGAGGCGGCGCCACCTTGTCGGGTCGCCCCGGCGGGGGCGGGTTGCTTGGCGCAGTGGTGGTGCGCGCGGCGAATGTCGGCGGCCTCCTCGAGCTGGCGGCCGGGGCGGGTGGCGATCGATTGACCATCAATGGCGTCGGCGGAGCGGGTGGTCTCTTGACGAAAAGCTACGTCACGGTCACCGGCGAGGCCACAAATCTCCGCCTCGCGGGTGGCCAGGGAGGCGATGCTTTGGGAACAGACCAGGGCGGCGAGGGCGGCGGGCTCTCCGACCTCCGCGTCACAGCTCGCTCGATCACCGGCCTGCTCGAGGTCACCGGGGGCGCGGGCGGCGCCGGGGGAGCAGCCGCGGGAGCCGGCGGTGACGGCGGCGACTTGAGCGGCGTCACGATCAGTTCCGCGGGCCATCTCGCGGCTCTCTCCGTGGCCGGCGGCGCCGGCGGAGATGCGCAGGCGCTGGGGGCGGGCGGAGGTGGCGGCGACGCTTTCAAGTTGACGCTCGCCCTCGCCACGGCGAATCACGTCACCCTCGCCTCGGGAGCGGGTGGCGCGGGGGCGGGGGCGTCTTTCAAGCTGCCGTGGGACTACCAGCCCGCGGCCTATGGCGGCGGCGGCGGCATCCTTTACCAGGTGAATTTCTCCGCCCGCGTCATGAATGGCGACCTCGCGTTCGTCGGGGGGACGGCCGGCACCGCGACGGGCTACGCCGGCGGCGGGACCGGCGGATCGCTTTATAACATCACGGCGTCCGTCGACGGGGGGCATCTTGGGAATTTTGTCGTCCGGGCGGCCGACGGCTCGGCGGGCACGGGGAGCGGACCGGGTGGGCTCGCCGGGAGCGGCGGCTCCTTCGACCTGCGACTCGGGGCCGGCGCGCTGGTCGACCATCTTTTGGTGCGCGCGGGCGATAACGGCGCCGGGGCGCGCCCGGCCGTGGAGGAGGGCGGCACACTCATCGGCGTGAAGCTCACCAATGCGGGCGCGCTCGGGGAAGGGCTCATCCTCGGCGGCGGCGGCGGGACGTCCGCCGCGGGTGGCGAGGTTTACCAAGTGACGGTGAACAACAGCGGCTCGCTGGGCACGCTGCTCCGCATCGCCGGCGGAGCCGGGGGGACGCAACACGATTCGGGAGGCGCGGTCGACTCGCAAAGCTCCGGCGGATCGGCCTCGAGCATCATGGTCAGTAACACCGGCTGGCTGCAGTCAGGCGCCGTGGTGCAGATCGCCAGCGGTCTCGGCGGCTATACGGGATTTGGCCAGACCCAGGCGGTCGTGCGGGATGTCATTTTGAAGTCAACCAACGGCAGCGGCCGTTTCGAGCTCCTGGGTGGGGATGGCCTCCCGGCGCCCTTCGGCTGCACCGGAGGCTCCATCTCCTCCGTCACCCTGGCGGCTCCGCTGGCCGATGTTCGCATCGTCGGCGGCAACGGTTCGACGGGGACGCTCTCCGCCTACGGAGGCGGGGGCGGCGGCATTTACGACGTGCATGGGACCGCCGGGACAGTGCGCATCATGGCCGGCAGCGGCGCCGCCGGTCTCGTCAACGGCGGCCCCGGCGGGTCCGTTTCGAATGTGAATTTGACGGTGAAATATGCGGTCCAAGAAATCCGCAGCGGCAGCGGGGGAAATGGAGCGGATGGGGGCTCCGGCCCCGGCGGGATGGGCGGCGGTGCCGGGTCGATCGCGGACATCCACGTGATCGGCGACATCGGCAGCTTCAGTCATCCCTTTGGGGTGGATCAGACTCTGATGGGCGGCCTCATCACCGGTCTTGCCGGCAGCGGCTCGACCCCCGGCGCGGGCGGCCGCATCGCCGAGGTGCATGCCACGCGCATCGCGGCCATCTTTGCGGGCGACGCCGCCACGACCGCCGGCCACCTCACCACGGGCAACGCCGTCACCGCTATCTCCAAGGTCACCGCGTTGCGGATCGGCGCCGACCTTGACGCCGACGGCGTCTTCGATTTCGTCGACTCCAACGGCAACGGAATGTTCGACCTTGGCTCCGCGGACCAGGCGATCGACGGCCTGTTCCTCGCCCTCCTCGCCGGCTACGACCACGTCTCTCCCGTCCAGACGAAGCTCATCCTCGTGTGACGCGCCGCCGCACTACGATGAGTGCGGCGCCCGTTCACCGCTCTTATTAGAGCCGGCCATGGCGGCACTATCCGCGGACCGGCCGCGGGGCGGAATGCGACTTCAGTCGTAGGCCCCGTCGAACCGGAACGATTCCGCCAAGCGCAATCGTGGCACGGGCGTCCCGCCCGTGGGGCCGACGGGCGTCTCGCCTGTCGAATGGCCAAGGCGCCGTTCACATGGGCACCACTCTGCGGGCGGGACGCCGGCGGGACGCCCGTGCCACGAGGCTACGCCGCCGCCGCGCGAAGCTGCCCGCAACCGGCGTCGACGTCGAGTCCGCGCCGCTGGCGGACGGTCGAGGGGAGGCCGGCCTCGCGCAGCACGCGCTGGAATTCCGAGGCCGCCGGCGTCGCGGCGGGCAGACCGCTAAAACCGGGCGTGAGGTTCAGCGGGATGAGGTTCACGTGCGCGTCCAGCCCTTGCAGGAGCGCAGCGAGGCGCGCGGCGGACGCGGGCGAATCGTTGTTCCCGGCGATGAGGGTCCACTCGAAGAAGATGCGCCGGCCGGTCGTTTCGCCATAGGTGCGGCAGGCGGCGATGAGCTCGGCGAGCGGCCAGCGGCGGCTGATCGGCACCAGCGCGCCGCGCTCTTCTTCCGTGGCCCCATGCAGGCTGACCGCGAGGTGATACGGTCGCGCCTCGCGGGCGAGCCGCAGGATGCCGGGGACCACGCCGACGGTGCTGATGGTGACGTGGCGCGGCCCGAGGCCGAGGCCGCGCGGATCGGTGATGATCTCGAGCGCGGTCATCACCGAGTCGTAGTTGTGCAACGGCTCGCCCATGCCCATGAGGACGAGATTGCGCAAGCCCGCGTGCCCGGCGGCATGCAGCGCGCGTTGGGCATGGAGGACCTGCGCGACGATCTCGCCCGGCGCGAGGTGGCGCTTGAAGCCCCCCTGCCCCGTCGCGCAAAAGACGCAGCCCATCGCGCAGCCGGCCTGCGAACTGACGCACGCAGTGTGGCGTCCGGGATAACCCATGAGCACGGTCTCGATCGTCTCGCCATCGTGCAGGCGCAGGAGGAATTTGCGCGTGAGGCGGTCGCTGCTCGCGGTGTCGGCGACTTGCTCCGGTCGGGTGAGCGAATGCACTGCGCCGACGTTTTCCGCCACCCAACGCCGAAGCGGCGCGACGAAATCGGCCCGCTCCGCGAGCGGCACTGCGCTCTCGCGATACAACGCCCGCCAGAGCGTCCGCGCGTGGACGGTGGGCAGCGGCGCGAGCGCGCTCTCGAGCTCACCGAGGGTGAGATCGTGAAGCGAACGAGCGACGGCGATGGCGGGTGACAGGAGCACGGAGCGCACAGTGTAGCTCATCGCGCGCGAATTGCACTCCACGTCAGCAGCGCGCCGAGTCCGACGCCGGCGGCATAGGCGAGCAGATCCGGCGGATTGAACGTGGAGCCGAGGAGGAGGTGACCGAGGCGGGTGTGGCGGATGGCTTCAATCCAAGGCGCGCGGCAGAGTTGGCTGAGCTCGATGAGCCAGCAAAACGCGAGCGCCACCGCGGAGCCGGCGCGCAGCGAGAGGCGGGGGCTCGCCGCGCGCACGAGAAAGAAGACCATGAGCGCCCAAAGCACGTCGCCGCCGTATTTGGCCACGCTCGGCGGCAAGGGCAGCCGGTGGGAGCGCCAGAGCAGGCCGAGGGCGATCGTCGCGCCGGCGGCGAGAAGCGGAGAAAGGCGAAGAGCCAGCCAGGGATGTGGGCACCGCATCGTTCGAAAAGGATAGGATTTCTTCTGACTCTTTCGCACCTTCGTTGAAGTGTGAATTCCAAGCTCCGGTTGTAGCCACGGCCCTGTGGGCCGTCTGCGCGCGACCAACGAGATGCGGTCGGAACGACGCTCGACCCGCCGCGTGTTCAACCCGCGAAAACGGCCCACAGGGCCGTGGCTACAACCGGAGGCGGCTGCGCCGCGTTGGGGAGCGCCGCCTCTACTCCGGCAGCGGCACCGCGATATCTTCCGGCATCGCACGGCCCTTGGTTTCCGGCAGGAACAGGAGCGCGACCAGGCCGAGCAGGAAGATCGCGGTCATGTAAGTGGCCGCGGTGCGGAACGCGTGGAGCCGGGCCTCGTCCGTGGTCGCGCCGGCTTTGAGCGCGGCCTGGAGGCGGCCGATCGTATAGGGCCCGCTGGCGGCGACAAACCGGCCGACGTTGTAACAAAAGCTCGTCCCGGTGCTGCGCAGGCGGGTGGGAAAAAGCTCCGGCAGATAGATGGCGAAACCCGCGAAGAGCGACAGCTGGCAGGCGCCCATGATCGGCGTCAGCCAGAAGACGTCGGCCTTGGAATTGAAGAATTGAAAATACGCAATCGTCGCCGCCATGGCGGCGAGAAAGGCGATGGCGAAGGCGGGCCGCCGGCCGACCCTTTGCGCGAGCACGGTCATGAGGAGCATGCCAAAGAAGGCGCCCAGGTTCTGCAGAATGGAATTGAGGCCTTTCCAGTAAGAAGTCTCGCCGCCGATCTGCTGCTGCGTCGCGTGGGCGGCTTTCATGGGAGCCGCGACGACCATTTCCACCAACTCCGGCGAAAAGAAACCGATGCCCCAGAGACCGATGACCCCCGCGATGCAAAGCACCATGCCCCACAGCGCCGGCCCCCGCCAGCGAGCTTCGCCGAAGAGCGACGCGTACGAGCCGAACGCCACGTTCGTGCGCCGCCCCTCTTCGCGCGCCTTCACCCACTTCTCCGGCTCCTTGAGCTTCCACGAGAAGACCCCGCAGATGAGCGCCGGAATCGCGCCGATGAGGAACATGACCTTCCAGGAACCCTTCGCCTCGAGCGCGCCACTGGTCACCAGGCTGCCGACCGCCATCGAAATCAGCCCGGCCGCGATATTGCCCACCGCCGACAGGGCCTGCAGCGTGCCGAGCGCCCCCGCCCGCGATTGTTCCGGCACGGCGTCGGCGATCAGCGCGACGGCCAGGCCGAAAACGCCGCCGACCCCGAGACCGGTGATGAAGCGATAGATCGCAAAATCGAACCACCCGGTTGAAAGCGCGGAGAGGCCGGTGAAGACGGCGTAGAGCAAGATCATCAGCGTCAGCGTGCGGGCGCGGCCGACGCGATCGCCCACCGCACCGAAGATCAGCCCGCCGGTCGCCCAGCCGGCGATGAAGATGGAAGTAGCGTAGCCGCCGTAGAGGATGGCGTCACCGCCCGCCGGCAGCAGATTTTCAAGCGCCGATTTGCGGGCGAGCAGGAAGATTTGCTGGTCCAGGCAATCGAACAGCCACGCGAGCGAGGCGACGGCGAAAACAAACCAGTGGTAGCGGGTCAGCGCGCGCCACCAGGGGACGGAGGGGGATTCGGACATGGGGCGGTGAAGATGAATGAAGCGCAGCGGGTCTGACAAGAAGAGAGCGCGGGGGCCGACTCATCCTCTCTTTCTTCATCTTCATCTTCCTAACCGGGCAGAGCCGGATGATGCAGCCGTCCCGGAGGGACGAAGGAGATTAGCCGGTGGTGCAGCGAGTGTAACGAGCGCAACCACCGGAACCCACCGCGCACGCGGATGCGCCCCGGGAGGAGGCGCCGGAACCGTGACGCCACGTCAGCGTTTCCACCGTCCCTCCGGGACGGTTTCCGTTTGGTTGAGGATTCCGGTGGTTCCGCTCGTTCCTCGCTGCACCACCGTATAGGTGCCCCGAAGTTATTCATGGCCAGCGGCGGGCGGCCCCTCAGCCCAAGCCAGGATGGCTGTGAATAACTTCGCCGCGCAGGTAAAAGCTTGAGCGAATCGCCGCACGCATCTGACCACCATTCCTTCGAGGAATTTTAGCCAAAGTGCGGCGGCGACCGCTCATTGCGCCACGGACATGCATTCTCAGCGACTGCCCGCGTCTACCCGCAGGCCTTTCTATACGACCTGCAGCCCGCTCGGCGCCACAGCGAAAAAACCAACCCGCCCATCGCGAACCAAACCAAACCGCCTGCCATGACCTCCCTCCATCCTCCAACTCCGTACCTCTCCCGGCCCACGCCGCCCGCCGGAGCGCCGCCGCCGCCGCCGGCGACGCCATTGCCCCCACCCTCCGCCGCGGCCCTGGCCGGGCCGGCCGAACTCCCGATCGGCGAATGCGCCGCGTTGATCGGCTTGGATTGGGGGGATCAACGCCACGCCATCGCACTCTGGGCGCGGGCCACCGGCCAGGTCGAAACCCGCGAGCTGCCGCACTCCGCCGAGTCGGTCCATGCCTGGCTCGATCAACTCAAAATCCGCTTCGGCGGAGAACGCGTCGGCGTCGCGGTGGAGGCGAGCAAAGGCGCGATTGTCGCCGCGCTCCTCGAACCCCCCTGGCTGCTCATTTACCCGGTGCATCCGGCGACCAGCCGCCGCTTCAGCACCGCCTTCACCCCGAGCGGCGCCAAGGGCGATGGGCCCGATGCGCAGACCCTCCTGGAGATCCTGCGCGGCCACCGCGGCAAGCTGCGCGCGCTCCTCGCGCATGACCCGGAGACGCGCCGGCTCGGGCTGCTGGCGGAGGCGCGCCGCAAGCTCGTCGACGACCGCACCTTCCTCTCCAATCAGCTCACCAGCCTGCTCAAGGGCTACTATCCCCAGGCGCTCGCGCTCACGGGCGACAAGCGCTACGCGCCCCTCGCACTCGCCTTTGTGGAAAAATGGCCCGCGGTGGAGCTCCTCCAGCGCGCCAAGCCGGAGACGGTGCGCCGCTTTTACCAGGTGCACCAGGTGCGCCGGCCCGCGGTCATCAAGGAACGCCTGGCCCTCATCGCGGCCGCGCGCCCGCTGACGACCGACCGCGGCCTCTGCGAAGTCAGCCAACTGCAGCTGCACCGGCTGGTCGCCGAGTTGCGGGTGCTGGCGCGCCATCTCACGGCGCTCGAGGAGAAGAGGGCGGAGGTCTTTGCCGCGCATCCCGAGGCCGCGCTCTTTCGTAGCCTCCCCGGGGCCGGCGCGGCCATGGCCCCGCGGCTCAGCGTTCTCTTCGGCACCGATCGGGCGCGCTGGCTCAACCCTGGCGAGCTGCAAACCTACTACGGCATCGCTCCGGTGACCGAGCAGAGCGGCGGGCACAAGCGGGTGCATTGGCGCTGGAGCGCCCCGCTCTTCGCCCGGCAAACCCTGGTCGAATGGACCGGCCAGAGCGTGAAATACAGCCGCTGGGCCAAGGCGTATTACCTGCAGCAAAAAGCGCGGCAAAAACCGCATTCCACCATCATCCGCAGCCTCGCCTTCAAGTGGCTGCGCATCCTCTGGCGCTGCTGGCAGGACCGCCAGCCCTATGATGAGGCGCGCTACCTGGCGGCGCTGGAAAAACGCAACCCCACACTCTTCGC
>DASYIS010000153.1:0-4934 GCA_035997375.1 Chthoniobacteraceae bacterium | reverse complement strand
TAGGTGTTGTGAGAAACGGTGCTGCAATTTGGGGATGAAACCAATTTCAGCTCCCACATTCCACATCCTCTCCACCCCGGTGGCCCCGCCGTCCGCAGTCTCGCACGGTCCGGCCGACGCGCCGGAATCCCTCCACGAACCGGTGCCTGATGCGCCCGTGCCATCCACCGGCGAGGGTGCTTCACGCGGGCGGTCGGGCGGCTACTCGGAGCGGGTCCTCGAGATGGTCTGTGCGGCAATCCGTGAATACGGGCTCTCCGACTCGGCGGCGGCGGTGAAGACGGGGATGAGCGCTTCCACCTTGGGGCAGTGGAAACGCGAGTTTCCGGAAATCGCGGTGCGACTCGAGCAGGCGCGCGAGGACTGCCGCATTCGGCACCTGGACATCGTCATGAGATTTGCGCAGGCCGAAAACGCCTGCGGTTTGCGCGCCGCGACGTGGCTGCTGGAGCGGCTCTTCCCCGGCGACTACGCGCCGCGGGCGCGCGAGCGCGAAGCTCATCGCGATCTCGAAACGCAGGCCCGCGAGCGCGAGAGCAGCGAGGCTTTTTACCAAAAGCTGCGCGACGAGCAGGCCGAGCGGAAAGCTCGCTTCGACAAAGCGAACCAGGAGTATCAGGAGGCGCTGGCGGCCTACGAGGCCCACCAGGCGGCGGAGGCGGAGCAGTCGGTGGAGAACTGCGCGCCGGCCGGCGCGGAGGAAGCGGCAATCCGCGAATCCGCCGCGGAGAAGGATTTGCATATTGTGAAAAATTCCGCCGCGGCGGAGGCCGGCGAGGCTGGCACGCACGCGCCGGCTTCGCGCACCGCCTCTGTGGAGCCATTGCATAATGTGAAAAACTCGGCGGCCGAGCAGCCCGAGGGCCACCCCGAGTCGGTGCAGAATTGCCGCGCCGCCTCGGAGAGTGCTTTGCAAAATGTGCAAAACTCGGGCGTGCCGGCGCTCTTCCAGGAAGGGGGCCGCGACCGCGCGCGCGCGGCTGACACACTCTGAGAGTGATTTGCATAATGTGCAAAACTCCCCCGAGGCCGGTTGGCTCTGCCCTGCCGCTTCTCGAAGAAGGCAAGCCTCTTCGTCGAATCATTCTCCTCGTGGATAACCCTCACCAGAGACATGCAGCTGAGCGCAATGCGCGAAGGGTCCGGGGAGCACACGCGCCCCGCCGAGGTGGCGGACGGGACAAGGGAGGAAGATGGGCGGGCGAGCCGTGTTCTGCCCGGCGCCTTCGCCGGGCAGCGTTCAACCCGCCGGCGGTGGAACGTCACGAAACGTATGCTGCGCACAACGGGATTCGGCGGGGGCGCCGAATCCAGCACGCGGGGCGCGTGCGCTCCCCGGGCCAATCGCGCTGCGCGCTCAACTGAATAGTTCGGGTTCACCCGCAGCTTGCCCTTCGGCGACCACCCCGGCAATGCCTCAAAGATCAGTAGCCCTCGCGCAGCCGTTCCCCCAGTTGGTGCGGCAGCCCCGCCTTCTCAATCGCCTTGATCGCGCCTTCGACATCGTACGGCACGTGCGCGAACTCCAGGGTCATCTTTTCCTCGTCGAACAGCCCGAACTGCGCCTGCGAATCGCCGTTGCGCGGCTGGCCGACGGAGCCGGGATTGACCAGGTAGCACTCGCCGCGATCGAAGTGGATGTTCTCGCGGTTGAGCGACTCGGGGCGCTCATTCGGCCGGCGCAGGAAGATTTGCGAGACGTGCGTATGGCCGAAAAAACAGACCGGCGTCTCCTGGTGCTCGAACGAATCCTCCGCCAGCCGGCTGATGCGCACGTAGTGCCACTCCTCGGGCTCGTGCAGCGAGGAATGGACGAGGGTGACCGCCTTGCTCAGCCGCAACTGCAGCGGCAGCGTCGCGAGCCAGCGGCGGTCTTCAGGCGAAAGGTGCGCGATGGAAAACTCCACGCCGGCGCGCGCCAGCGGGCTGATGTCGGAATCGAGCCTGCCCGAGGCGACATAGGCGTCGTGATTGCCCTGCACGACCGGGCAGCCCAGCGAGCGGATGCGGTCGAGGCATTCGGCCGGGAAGGCGCCGTAGCCGACGATGTCGCCGAGGCAGGCGTAGCCGGTCACGGCGCGCCTCCGGCAGGCGGCCAGCACGGCGTCGAGCGCATGGAGGTTCGAATGGATGTCGCTGAGGACGGCGAGCATTGGTGGGAGGGGGGAAGGCCGTGCGGAGGCTCAACGCCGCCGCCAGGCAGGGGAATGTCTCTGGTGTGCCAGCCAGTTGCTCAAGAACTTTTCTGCGAGCGCCGGTGTTTGGTGGATGATCAAAAGGTTCTCCGCGTTGCTCTCCTCGGCGGCTTTCGTGAAGTTGAACGAGCCGGTAATTACCGTTTGACCGTCGAGAATCATCACCTTGTTATGCGCGATACTATGCGCGGAGTCGATGAAGACCGCAACCCCCGCGTGCTGGAGAAAATCCGCCTCGCTGTACTTCTCGGTCTGCTGGCTCCGGTCGAGGATGACCTGGGTCTTCACCCCGCGCCGATGCGCCTCGACCAGCGCCGCCGCGATGGGCGCGCTGGTGAACGAGTACGCCTGCACGTAGATCGTCTCCTTCGCGCCGCCGAGCTCGCGGACGATCGCCGCCGTGCAGCCGCCTTTCGGCGAAAAGAACGTCTCCACCTCGCCGGGCTGGATCGGCCGGTGCAGCCACGAGGCGGGGGCGGGCGACCAGGCCGCAAACGCCCCGGCGCCGACCACGGCGAGGGCGACCAGCATTTTGGGAAGGACGGAGCGCGGCATCGGGTTCGCACACGAAATACACGAAAACCACGAAAGGAAGAGATTTTCCCAACGGCCCGCCGCCGCCGGGTGTCTTCATCCCCCATGTCATCCCGCCCGCCCGTCTCCACGAGTCGCCTGCGTTTCCTCCGCTACTATTGGGACGACATCGGCCGGCCGATCCAGCCGGCGCCGCATCGGCCGACGCCGCTCGCGTGGCCGGCGGATCGCCTGACCGCCGCCTGGCTCGGCCATGCGACGGTGCTCCTGAACTTCCACGGCCTCACCATTCTCACGGACCCGGTCTTCTTCTCGCGGATCGGGATTCGGCTCGGCCCGTTCACCCTCGGTCCCAAGCGCCACATCGCCTGCGCGCTCCAGCCCGCCGAGTTGCCGCCGATCGATCTCATCCTCCTTTCGCACGCGCACATGGATCACATGGATTTGCGCTCGCTCGCGGCGCTGCCCCGCGACTCGACGGTCGTGACCGCCGCCGGCACCGCCGATATTTTCCGCGGGCTGCGCTTCCGCGAAGTCCACGAGCTGGGCTGGGGTGAGACACTCGATGTCCTGCCGGCCAAAGGCGGACTCACCGTGCGCGCGGAGCGCATGCGGCACTGGGGTGCGCGGCTCCATCGCGACATGCATCGCGGTTACAACGCCTATGTGCTGGAGCGCGCGGGCCGCCGGATTTGCTTCGTCGGCGACACCGCGCGGACCGACGCGACCCACCTCGGCGCGGGCGGGTCGATCGATCTCATGATGGTCCCGATCGGCGCGTACCACCCGTGGATTCGCGCCCACTGCACGCCCGAGGAGGCCGTGGAAATGGCGGACGAAGCCGGCGCGCGGTACCTCCTGCCGTTTCATTACGCGACCTTCAAGTTGAGCTGGGAGCCGCTCGACGAGCCGATCCGCCGCCTGCGCGCGGCGCTCTGCGACCAGCCCTCGCGGCTCGCCACGGCGGAGGTGGGGGAGACGTTTCAGTTGCCGGAGAGCCTGGAACCGCCAATCTCCTGATGAGCGAGTTTCCCCAGCGCTGCGCGCCTCGCCAATCAGGAGATTGGCGTTCCCAGGGCCTTCCCGCGCAGCTCCGCGATCGCCGCCGCCATGTCGGCCGCCCGGAAGACCGACGTCCCCGCCACCAGCGTATCGGCGCCCTGCTCCACGCACAGGCGCGCGGTCGCCGTGCCGATCCCGCCATCGACCTCGAT
Organism: Chthoniobacteraceae bacterium; assembly: GCA_035997375.1. GTDB lineage: Bacteria > Verrucomicrobiota > Verrucomicrobiia > Chthoniobacterales > Chthoniobacteraceae > DASYIS01. The sequence goes on along the minus strand of DASYIS010000153.1, from coordinate 991 downwards.
GCGGAAGCTCCAGCCGCCGCGCTGCCGCGCCGCGTGGGCGGAGGCGATCTTCGGGAGCATCTCCGTCATGAACGACTGCCCGCCGAATCCCGGCTCCACGGTCATGATCAGGAGCACATCGATCCGGCCATAAAACGGCTCCACGCGCTCGATGGGCGTGCCGGGCTTGAGCGAGAGCCCGCACGTGCAACCCGCCTGGCGGATCGCCGCCAGCGTCGCGGCCACGTCGTGCTGTGCTTCCACGTGAACCGTGATGTTGCGCGAGCTCTTCACGAAGCGGGGAAAATAGTGGTCCGGACGCTCGATCATCAGATGCACGTCGAGCGGCACGGTGGCGATCTGCGCCGTCGCGTCGACCAGCGCGGGACCGAAGGAGATGTTGTCGACGAAGTGCCCATCCATCACATCCATGTGGAGCCAGTCGCCGCCGGCCGCCTCGGCGCGCCGGACCTCCTCGTGCAAGCGCCCGAAGTCGGAGGCCAGGATGGAGGGGGCGACAAGGATGGGATGCGTGCTCTTCACAGCCCTATTTTTTCGCGCCAAGCCTCCGGTGTCGAGCGCGCTGAATCGGCGATCTGGCTCGCCGGATCAAAGCCTCTTTTCGGCGACGGCGGCGCGGGGGAGGCGGAAGGCGAAGGTGATGCCCGGCGGGGGCGAGGGCTCCACGCAGATCGCGCCGTGGTGCGCGCCGACGATCGACTTGCAAATGGCGAGCCCGAGGCCCGCGCCGCCGGTGGTGCGGTTGCGGGAGGCGTCCGCACGATAGAAGCGCTCGAACAGGCGCGCGTAATGGGCTTCCGCGATGCCGGGGCCGCTATCGGCCACGCGCGCGACGGAGAAGCCGTTCTCCGTCCCCGTGGAGATGCGGACGCAGGGAGCGAGGCAGCAGCGTCATCGGCCGATGCTGTAGCCCTGGCCGCGATGGGTCAGGATGAATTCGAATCCGAGCTTCTTGCGCAGGTTGGAGACGTGGACGTCCACCAGGTTCGAG
>DASYIS010000152.1:0-16194 GCA_035997375.1 Chthoniobacteraceae bacterium | reverse complement strand
CCCTCGCTTCGCCCGCGTATCTCGTGCTCGATTACGTGGAAGGCGCCGATCTCGCGAAACTCCTGCAGCGCGGCGAAATTCCGCGGGCGCGGGCGGTCGACCTCGTGCTGGAGGTCGCGGACGCGCTCCGCCATGCGCACGAGGCGGACATCATCCACCGGGATATCAACCTCTCCAACATCCTCGTCGGGGAGCGGTGCGGCCGCGCGTTCGTCGTGGATTTCGGCCTCGCGAAATGCCTGGCGGAGGAGCCTTCGGCCTTCACGAAGGAGGGTTGGGTGGGCGCGACGCGGCACTTTGCGGCGCCGGAGCAGAACCCCTGGTTCGGGGGAAAGGTGGACACCTTTTCCGACGTCTTCGCGCTTGGGGTCACGTTGTATTATCTCCTCATCGGTCATGTGCCGCAGAAGGAGGAGCCCCGCATCGAGTCGTCGCTGATGATCATTCCCGGCGAGCCGACGCTCCAGGCGATCGTGCGGAAGGCCACCCGGACCGACCCGGCGGATCGCTACCGGACGATGCAGGAATTCATCGCGGCGCTCGAGGGTTACCGGCGCCGCGCCCGCTGGCTGGAGATGCTGGGCCGGATGCACCACCCGGCGGGTGAAGCGTGGTCGGCCCTGGCCAGGCCCGCGCGGTCGCCGATGGCCCGGCGGTCCGCCGTCGCGCTGCTGTTCGCGGGCTGCGCCGGGGTGTGGTTGTACCCGCTGTTCGGCCACCGTCCGGCCAAGCCGTACGAGAACACCCTCGGCCTCGAATTCGTGCCGCTTCCGGGGGGCAAGGCGCTCATCTCCACCCGGCGGGTCAGCCGCGCCGCCTATGCCGTTTTTGCCGCGGAAAACCCCGGCCTCGGCACGCAGTGGGTGAATGCGCGCCTCTGGCCTGACACCATCCCCGAGGAGACCGACCCGGTGGCCGGCGTTTCGTGGGTGGAAGCGGCGGCGTTTTGCGACTGGCTGAGCCGGCGCGAACAACTGAACTACCGGCTGCCGACGACCCGTGAGTGGGAGACCGCCGCCGGACCGGGCGGCGCCACGCCGTGGCAGGAGTGGACGCGACCCGGGACCGGCCGGACCGGCCGCGCCGCCTGGGAGCAGCTCCGGGCGCGGGCGTTCCCCCTCCTGCCGGCCGGCGCGCACCCGGGCGCCCAGGAATGGGAGGGCTGGCGCGCCCCCAACCGGCTCGGGGTGACGGAGATCTCCCTCATGGGGTGGGAGTGGTGCGGGGACAGGGAAGGCGCGACCGGCGAGTTGCGCGCCGCGCGGCGGGGCGTCTCGCTCCAGGATGGCGGCGCCGTCTTCCGCTCCCAATCGCAACCGCCCGACCGGATTTCGACCGAGCGCTCCGGCGCCGCGGACGGAACCGCGGAGGATGCCGTCTATCGCGGTCAAACGTTCACCTTCCGCTGTGTTCTGGATCTTGGAAGCAAGGGCGTGAACCGCGTGGAAAAATAATCGAAAGTTTTTTCACCCTTTTTCTCCTTTCGCGGTCGGTCCTTGCAAATCCACCGCTCACCACCTCGCCAACGCCATCCCGCTTCCCAATGAAAAGACTGCTCGTTCTCACCCTTATCGTCGGCACCATCGCCGGGCTGCTGGTTCGCCATGGAGGGGGCGACCAGCACAAGCCCTTGCGTGCCGAACCGCCGACGGCGCAACGCCCGCAGGCGGGGCCCGTCGCCGGGGGCCAATCCACGCCCGCGGACAAACTCACCGCCGTGCTGACCGAGGCGCTCGGCGCGGAGCAACCCGCCGTCGCGATCACCCGTTGCGTGGGCCGGGCCGCCGCGGATCTCCTGGAAAACGATCAATTGCTCGTCCGGGCGCGCGAGCTCAACACCCCCGCGGCGAGGGCCTTGCTGGAAAAGTTTCCGCAGTGCTTCGGCCTCCTCCTCCTCCAGGATGCCGATGAGCGCACGCACTTCATCGAGGCGATCTCGAGTCTCTCCGCGGAGGAGGATCGGGAGCGGCTCGTCAGCTCGTGCCTGAAGCACGCCGAAGTGAACAGCTTGCGCGCCTGGACCGTCGCGGTGGGACGCCATCCCTCGCTCATCGCGCAGCTCCTGCGCCAATCGCCCGCCTGGCCCGTCGATCAGATTCTGACCTTCGAGCGGGAATCCGCCGGCGTCCGCGACGAAGGGGCCGCCGCTTACGACCCGTGGCTCGAGACGGTGCTCGCGCCCGACGGCGTGTTGCGCCCGACCGACGAGGCGGCTTCCCTGCTCCAGTTCCTCGCGCGCAGCGGACCGGAGATCCGCCGGAAGCTGCGCGACGACCCAGTCTTCCGCGAGCGCTTTCCGCGCGAGATCTGGGGGAAGGTCTCCCGCGCCGTCGAGCACCTGGCCGCCGGCCAAAAGCAGGGGCCGATCTGGCATCTCACCGCCACCTCCCCCAGCCTCTGGAAGCTGATGGAGATGCCGGACGGGGAAGCGCTGTTCGGCAAGGGGGGCGCCCTCGCGGCGGACCTCCTCTGCAGCGAGGAGCCGGGGGTGGCCCTGCCGACCGTCCTCCGGGAGCGCGCGGCGACCGTCATTCTCAACGAGAATCAGCTCCTGCTCAACGGGTTCATCCGTTACGGCACGAACCCGAATTTCCAGCGCCTCGTGGCGCGGCTGAACGACGATCTGATGGCCCGGGCCTGCCGTGAGCTGGATGCCAGGGGGGAGAATTACCCGGAGTTGCTGGCGGAGTGGGAAGGCATCTCGACCGACGGCATGGAGTCCGAGCTGGGGCCGCCGCCCTCGCCCTTCGTGATGGCGCTCCCCGGGGTGGGCCTCGCCTATTCCACCATGAAGGTCGTGCAGGGCAGAAAGGTGACGCCGCAGGAGCTCATCGGCAACCTGAAGGACACCTTCGCCGTGGGCTCCGGGTTCATCCGGGAAGGAGTGCAGGAAGGGTTGAAGAACTATGCCAGGACGTATGTAAAGAATCTCGTCACGGACGCCGCGAAGGGCGCCTTCTCCACCCGGCCCGCCGGCTCGAAGGGGGCCAGGGCTGCGGAGTTGAAGGATCCTTTCCAGGAGCACGCCGAACTGCGCCGGGCCCACAGCGGGATGGATGACTCCTTCAAGCGCGGCCCCTTTCCGTGGAGCGACGCGCCCCCGGAGGCCCCGGAAACCCGGACGACGCCTCCCGTGAGTCGCGCCTTGGCGGAACAGCTCGCCCGGTCCGGCGTTCACCTTTGGCTGCTTACCCCCACCCGGACGGCGCTGCAGCTCGACCCCGCGCCGGTGGCGGTCCTGGACTCGGCCTACCGCCGCGAAGCCGCCGACCAGGCGAAAACCTGCCGGGCCAACCCGGCTTCCCGTGAGGCCTGGCAGAGCCACCTCGGCCCATGGTTTCTCCACCTCGCCGCCACGCCGGATGCGCCGGCGCGATAGCGGAAGCCGCGCAACGACTTTGACCCGACATCCCATCCAACCACCAGAAATCCGACATCCATGAACACCGCCATCCTCGACGCCCCACCCCTGCCGGCCGCCTCCGCCGCTCCCTTTCCCGAGGAGCTGACCCGGATTCCCCCGCGCGACGGCCATTGCTACCGCTTCGGCATCTGCGGCGGGCCCGGCTCCGGAAAGACCTGCATTCTCACGGCGCTCGCGATGTTGCGGGCGGCGCATCCGCTCGGCCATACGGCGACCCTCGTGCCGCCTTCCGACACCGAGAAGAAGAAGCGGATCAAGCGGAACGGGGAGGAACATTTGACCCCGCGGGAGCGCGGCTGGAACGTGATCGTGGCCGGGTGGACGCCTCCGGGCACGACCACGCGGCACGACGGCGCCAAGACCCGCATCCTCAAGGGCCTCGTCCCGCAGGCGACCCGGAACGACACCAACCGCATGCTCCTGCGCTACCACATGGTGAAGAAGGACGGGACGGAGCTCTCGATCGAGCTCATCGACTACTCCGGGGAGCTCATGCAGACCGAGACGGTCACTACCGAGCTCGCCACCCGCTTGCGGGCGGATCTCCGGGAGATGGACGGCCTCCTCGTCGTGGCGGCCCACCCGCGCGACGGCGCGGCGGCCCATTCGCTGGCCACGGAGTTGGCCAACTTCGTCGGCGCCTACGCGCTGCTGCGCGAGGAATCGGCGGCCAAGGTGCCGGTGACTTTGCTCATCAACATGTGGGACCGCGCCGGCACCCGGCCGGAACTGGTGGACCGCACCGGCCGGCCGATCCCCCTCAACGAAGAAAGCTACCGCCGGATTCTCTTCGAGATGGCGGACCGTTTCCTGGACGGCCTGCCGGCCGAGGAGGGCGGCCCGGCGGGACCGATCCCGCCCCATGCCACCATTCGCGACGTGCTGCGCGGCGCGGCCGGCGAGGAATACTTCGCCTCCTTCCCCGTCAGCGCCTTCGGCCCCTCCGAGCTCGTCACCGTCACCGATCCCTCGACCGGCGACACGGCGACCATCGAGCGCCCGAAGGAGGTGAAGCTGCTCGATTCCTTCGGCCTGGAGGACCCGTTCCTCTGGCTCGTGCAGCAGCGCGACGAAATGGACCTGCAAGCGCTCGAGGCCAAGGCCACCCTCGCCGGCCTGGCCTTCAGCCCAAGCACCGCCGACCAATGCAAGAAGGAAGCCGCGCGCCTGCTGGCCCGCATCTCCCCCAACTCTCCCCACGCCGCCCGGGCGCGGGCCGTGCGCCGGCGGCTGACGCGGGTGCAGGTCACCCAAAGCGTCACCTTCGTCGTCGCGCTGGTCAGTCTCATCTTGGGGGTCGAAGCCGGCTTGGACGCCCGCGGCTACCGCCTCGCGCAGACCGCCATTGCCAACGGGCAGAACAACAACGGCTTCGAGGAAGGGACCGCCTGGTTCGAGAATTACCTCCAGGCCAAAGACTACCGCCACCTCGTCTATCGCTTTGTCCTGCCACGGGAAAAGGCCGCCGGCGAGTTGAAGGATTATCGGCTCGGGCGCGAGGGCCGGGAATGGGCGCAGGTGCAGGCCGCGGCCGAGAGGCTGACGGAGCAGCGGAAAGCGCTGGTGGCTTTCATGGAGCGTTTTCCCAACAGCGAACGCATTCCCTCCGCCCAGGCGCGCATCGCCGAAATCGATCGCGAACTGGAAACCAAGGCCCTCCTCGCCGCACTTGCCAAGACGAAGCTCGGCCTGGACGCCCTGACCAAGCGCTACGCAGCGCTCAAGCCGGAGAAAGAGCCGGAGCTCGCGCCGCTGATCAAAGACACCAAGGAGACGCTGCGCGAGCTCGACAGCCTCGCCCCCCGTTGCCTCGCCTTGAATGATAAGGAAGTCGGCGCGACCAGCCAGCGCATCGCCAAGGAGGCGAATGAGTTGCTCTCGGATTTGACCGAGAAATGGGAGGTGGTGACTTTGCGCAAGGAGTACCGGGCGGCCATGACGGAGGGCAACCTGGTGGCGGCCGCGCGTCTGCTCACCAACTCCGACCGCCGCGAAGCCCTGGCGGATCTGCGCGAGGAGTACCAGAAGAATGCCCTGAACCTGCTGGAGGCCCAGGTCCAGCGGCAGGCCCGAACCGACGGTGGCTGGCGGACGGCGCTCAACACGCTGAGCGCCATGAAAAGCTTCGTCGGTCCCAAGGCGCTGCTCGCCGACCCCGAGGTGCCGGCCAAGCTGCGGGAGCTCAGCCTCCTCGCCACCAGCGTCGGAGAGCAATTGGCCTACCTGATCCTCCTGAACAATCCCGATGACCGGCTGAATCTCCGCAAATTCCTCGCCGACTTCCCGACCAGCGCCATGCGGGAGGACATCCAGGCCAAGTTGGATTTTCTGGAACTCGCGGACGCGAACCTCCTCTTCCACATCGCGCCGGTGCAGATTTCGTGGAGCACCAATTCGCTGAAGGCGGAATGGTCGAACATCCTCGATCCGCGGATCGACTTCAAAGTCAACGGCAGTCCCAGCGGACGCAACTTCCGGAAGCTGGTCGCCAGCCGCAGCGTCGACGGCAGCAAGCCGTGGCCGAAGTCCGACGATGCCATGACCATCGGGCCGCTGGAGTTCACCGCCCAGGCCTCCTCCGATCCGATGAACGTGACGGTCAGCCTGATCGACTACGGCCCCGTCTCGCCCGACGACCTCGGGTCCGGATCGATCACGACCCGCCTGCCCAACTGGAAGGGCGGCCGGGCCCAGACCACCGTCGGCGCGGGCACCGAATACGGCGGGAGCGTGGTGACCTTCCAGCTCGAGTACAAGGACGCCGCCGGCTGGCACCCCTTTGTGAACCCGGAGCTTCCCCAGTGGCATCCCGCCCGGTAAGTATCCGCCGATGACCGTGCAGCCCTTCCTCATCCTCGATACCCCGCGCGCCTCGGACGCGCGCGGGCATCGGGCGCTCGTGGCCGATCACCGCCGGACCGGCTGGAGCCAGGTGAAGCCGTATTACCTCGCCCCACGCGAGGGACAGATCCAGCACACCTGGTCCGTCGTCCAGCGCCGGCCCGACCTGGATCGGCTGGATGCGAAGGAGTCCCTTATCCTGGCGGGCGTCGGAGCCCTGAGCGAGGCCTCCCGGCGCGCGGTCGTCGAGCGCCTGAAAGGCTGCCTCGAGCGCCTCCGCGAGCTGCCGCCAGCCCCCTTCACCGGCAGCGACGACCTGTGTGAATCCCACCCGATCGTCGCGGAGTGGGAGCGGGAGATCCTGCCGGAGATCATGCCTCTGCTCGAATCGGCGCCGGCGTCGGCGCCCGTGGTCTCGGTGCCGGCACCCGTGGAAAAGCCGGCGCCACGGCCGGCGCGCCGACCGAGCTTCGCGCCGGCTCTGGTGGTAATCGTGCTGCTGGCGGGCGGAGGCTATTACCTGTGGTTGCAGTGGCGACAGAAAGACCCGGCCCCGGTCGTCAAAGGTGAGAGCCCGCCGGCCGCCCATTCCACGGCGGCGACCCCGGCGATCGAGAAGGGGCCGGTGGCGAACCTGAAGACGCTCGAGAATTTTTGCCACGTCGGCAATCCCCAGTTTTCATCCGAGGTTTGGGCCGCCGCGCTGCTTTCTGAAATGAACCCGACGAAGCCGTCGAGCGACCGGAAGGATTACGAGACGGTGGCGGACAACCACAACGTGGAAATGTTCCTGCGTGATCTGCCGACCACCCCTCCACCCGAGGGTCTGGCACTGAAGCGAGTGATGGCGGACTTGAACATCGTCTCAAACCTGGATGGGTTCATGAAAGCCTTGCAAAAGCATCGGCCTGGCGCATCCCCTCAACAGCTCAGGACGCTCATGGAAAACTGGCGGAAAGCCATTGTAACGTACGAAAACACTCTTCCAGCCTCCGGGAAAGTCGCGCCGGAGGCAGTCCCCAATCCGTCTCCGTCAGCCAACGAGGACAAAAATTCTGCGACCCTCCAGCAATGGCCGGAGCCTCCACCCGCCGGTATTCCACTTCCTTTCCTAACCCTGGCAGACTGTGTTCGCTGGGAGATCCTCGAGCAGTCGTTGAGAAAGCAGAGGGATTCCCAATTCCCGGTCACGCTGACCGCTGACTGGAGTGACAATCTCAAAGCGATCTCCGAAGTGCACAAGACCGCAGCCGGTTCCAGCTTCGTCTTGTTTCGTGCCCTCCGGGACGCCATTCCGAAGTAGCCACTCTTTTTATGACCCAGACCTCGACTTCAGGATCCGTGCGCGGATTCTTCCTCCTCCTCATCGCGGCAGCCCTCATCGCGGCCGGCGTCGCCTATTTCCGGTCCCACCCGGGCGCCTGGCCGAAGCACGACGAATCTGCCACGATCGATCCTCGCCTGCAGCGACTCGCCGTGTTGTGCGATGTCCCGGAAACCGCGCCGCGGGAAGACTTGATCGCCTTCGCGGCCCGCTTTTTCGACGAGATGAACCCGGACAGCCCCGCGGCCGAGAGATCCGAGACGATCTTCAAGGCCATCGCGGAGAACGAAAATACCAGCAGATTTCTGAACGGCTTGCCCAGCCTGGCTGCCGAGCACGGCCGGCCGACCTCCGCGGAGTATGAGCAAGCCCTCGTCGACATCGCCTCGGTGAAGGAGCTCGCTTCCCTGAAGACTTTCAAGGCCGAATGGTTCCGCGCGGTCCCCGCGGGCGGGCCCGCGTTCACCCGGCTGGCTCCGCTCATCCACTCCTGGCGGAAAGCGCTCTCCACCTACGGCCGGAACGACTTCATTGCCGAGAAAATGAAGGACCACCCGGCCGACCAGCGTTCGCTCAAGATCCTGGAGGAGCCCGCCGCGGGACCGTCTTCCGGATTCCCCTTTGTTACCTTGAAAGACTGCCGCCGCTGGGGCGCCATCGACGAGCTGTTGACGGGCCCCGACAGCTACATCGTCAAGAAAGTGATCGGCGGCGCCGTCAGCGCCAAGTGGGCCGAGAGCTGGACCGCACGGCTCGCGCTCCTCGGCGAACTGTCCGAAAGCGACCCTGGCAGCGCGACGTCCGATCTCTTTCGTCAACTCGCCAACGCCGCGAACAAGAATCCCTGACGGCCGGGAGAGCCGGAACCGCTGGGAGAACGCTTGCCGCGGCGGCCCATTGCGGAGTTTCCTTTTCGCATGGCTCCCCTCCCCCTGAACCGCCGCCAGTTCGTCCAACTCGGCGCCGCCACCCTCGCCGGCGCGCCCCTCGCGCACTCCGCGGCCGCCGATCCTTTGCCGCCCGCCGCGCCGACCGCGTTTCCGGGCGGACAGACCGCGCGGGTTTTCAACGGCTACACCACGACCATCTGGAACGACGGTCATCACAACGGCTTCCCCGGCATCGCGCGCGTGGGCGACTTCTATTACGTCACCTTTCGCAGCGCGGAATCGCACCAGGCGCCGGACGCGAAGATCCGCGTCATCCGCGCGCCGGCGCCGGACTTGAAGGAATGGAAGCAAGTGGCGGAATTCACCCGCGAGCACGACTGCCGCGACCCGCTGGTCTTCGACAATAACGGTAAAGTCCAGGTCGTGTTCCATTCGCAGGACGACTATTATTCGCAGTCCGCCGACGGCGTGACGTGGAGCGAGCCGCGCGTGCTGGAGACGGAGTTCGCCGAGCCGGAGCCGGACAGCGGCCTCTCCTTCACCTCGAAACGCACATGGCTCTTCCGCATTCGCCGCGGACCGGACGGCACCTTCTACAGCCTCGCGCGCTGCGGCATCCGCGCCCCGGAGGCGAAGGCCAAATTCGGGCTCATCCTTTTCCGTTCGGAAGACGGGGTGAAGTTCAAGCCGATGCACACCTACGGCAAGGGCCCGACGAGCGGGATGGGCAACGGGGTCGGCTCCGGCTGGGGCCACGAGGCCGACGTCGCCTTCGCGCCCGACGGCACGCTGATCGCGGCGATCCGCAACTCCGTCGACGGCGTCGTCGTCACCGGCCAGGCGCCGCTCGGCCCATGGAAGGCCTTCGGGACCGGCGCGTGGAATTTCGGCGGCCCCGCGTTGCACGTGTCCAAACACGGCGGCGTCCTCCTCGCCGCGCGCGACGTGCGCCAGCCGAAGGGCCCCGGCTTCGCGGCCGTCTGCAAGGTCTGGACCGTGACGCCGGCCGGCGTGGAAAGTCCGTTCATCGTCCCGAGCGGCGGCGACTGCGCCTACCAGAGCTTCGCCGAGGGCCCCGGCGACACGGTGCTCCTCTGCTATTACTCGTCGCACGAATGGCCGCAGCCGAAAGGCGTCGGCGACAACCCGGCGAATATCTACCTCGCGCACCTTCGGATTGTGCATGATCCGAAGGCGTGAGCGGCGCGGGGAAGTAATCAGTAATCAGTTCGGAATGAGTAAACAGTAATCAATGGCGGGGCGCTCACTGATTACTCGTTCCGAACTGATTACTGATTACTTCCCCTCGCCAGAGCTTGTCTGGCAGACGATTGCGCGTTAAACATTCCCGTCCCCCCGTTGAACACACTCCGCCCCAGACATCCCAACACTCACGGCACGAAACCCGCCGCTTTCACCATTGTCGAGGTCGCGATGGCGTTGGGCATCCTTTCTTTTGCGCTGTTCTCGCTGATGGCGCTGGTGCCGACGGGGCTCAACCAATTCCGCGGGGCGGTCAATGCCACCGTCGGCGCGCAGATTTCGCAGCGCGTAATCACCGACGCGCAACAGACGGAGTTCGACGCGTTCATCCGGCAGGCCGAGACGACGACGCCTGATTTCTTCGTGCTCCCCATCCGGTACTTCGACGAGCAGGGGACGGAAACGACGGTCGCGGCGCGCGAGGCGGTCTACCAGGTGCGGGTGCGCGGATCGATCCCCGGGCCGGCCGAGATCGGCGCCGGCGGGGGCGCCTTCACCTCGCTCCCGGCGGGGCGCGGCACGGAACGGTTTCGTCCGCGGGACAGCATCTTCCTGACCGTGCAGATTGTGAACCGCCCCCACGCCTCCGAGTTGCCGGTCGATGAACGGCAACTCTGGGTTTCGAAGGAGGGGCCGATCAGCACGTACACCACGGTCATCGCGCGCAATGGGTTTACCGCCGCCGGCCGATGAAGCGGACCGTCCCGGCGGGGTTCACGCTCGTCGAGCTGCTCGCGGCCTCCACGGTGGTCGTCATCATCACGGGACTGCTGATCGGCGTGCTGCACCAGACCGGGAAGATCTGGCAGCGGACGGTGGGGAAAGCGGAGCAATTCCGCGAAGCGCGCGGGGCCTTTGAGACGATCACCTCGCGACTCGCCGAGGCGACGCTCAACCCCTACTGGGACTACGACAATGCCAACCTGCCGACGAAATACCTGCGCCGCTCGGAGTTGCGCTTCACCTCCGGGCCGGCGGAGAAGCTCCTCGGGAAGCCGCCCGACGACCGCCAATGGCTGACCCACGGCGTCTTTTTCCAGGCCCCGCTCGGGTTCACGGAAGTCGATCGCTACCGCGGCTACGACAGCCTCTGCACCTGGGGCTACTACCTCGACCTGGGCGACGACGTCGGGTTGCGCCCCGCCTTTCTGACGAAGGAGGTGCGGCCGGCCCGCGTCCGTCCGCGCCTTTATGAGCTGTGGGTCCCGACCGAGGAAAACCGCATCTACAAATTCACCTCCGGCGCCGCGGGCCGTTCCTACTCCGGGCGCGACTGGTTTCGCCAGCCGCTCGCCGAGACGCCGCCGCCCGTGCACGTCCTCGCCGAAAACATCCTGGCCCTCATCATTCTGCCGCGGCTCGCGCCCGCCGATGAGGCGGAGGTCAAGGGCAACAAGCCGGGGATCAGTCGCGATCTCTCGCCGCTCTCCCCGGACTACACTTACGACTCCTCGCCGGTGTCGGCGTCCAATCCGGCCGACAGCCGCCACCTCGATCGCCGGCTGGATCCCGTCCACCAGCTCCCGCCGCTGCTTCAGGTCAGCATGGTGGCGGTGGACGAGCCAAGCGCCGCCCGGCTCGGCTACACCAACTCCGCGGCCGACCCGCTGGAGCTGAGCGGGAAGTTCACGAAGAGCACGGACCTTTCGAAGGAACTCTTCCGCGCGGGCGGGGCCGACGCGGTGGAGAGCCTCCTCATCGCGCGGCACGCCAACTACCGGATCTTCACCACCAACGTCGTCCTGCGGGCGGCAAAGTGGAGCAGGGAGCAGATCGAAGGGCCGTGAGCGGGCGACGACCTTTCTTGCAAGTCCGAATCCATTCTCTACCATAACGCTATGAGGACTTTCGCCGAAATCGAAGCCGCCGTGGAGGCTTTGCCGCGTCCGGAGCAAGAGCGGCTCATGGCTTTACTCGCGGAACGTATCGGGCACCGGCTTGAGATCCCCGGTCAAGACCCGTTTGAAGACGTCATCGGGGCGTTCGCCGGACCAGTGGACGCGACGGGACGAAAAGCCGAGGAGATCCTTTACGGCAAGGGCGCGTGAGTGTGCCGACTTTTCTGGATACGGGGGCGATCTACGCGTTGGCGGATCGCAACGACGGGGACCATCGTGCGGTGCGAGCGATTTACGCGGAAGTCGGCCGGCGCTTCATCACGCACGAGTACGTACTGGTGGAAGCCTTCTCGCTGCTGACGAAGCGCTTGCACAAGGGTGCGGCGCTCCAGACGATCGGCGCCTTGCGTCGCTCTCCGCGCACGGAGGTTCTGCCGGTGGGCTTCCGTTTGCTCAACGCGGCTTGGGATCGCTGCGAACGTTTTAGAGACAAGGAGTGGGACTGGATTGACTGCATGAGCTTTGAGGTGATGGAAGAGCGCCGGTTACACGAAGCTCTAAGTCTCGATCATCACTTCACCCAAGCCGGATTTGTCGTGCTGGTGTGAAGGGAGTCGCCGCCCCCCATGAAAGCCGCCCCCCTCTCCTCCTCCCGCGGGATGGCGCTGGTCATCGTCCTCCTGTTCCTCGTGCTGATGGCGGTGCTGGTCATCGCGCTGATCACCACCACGAACAACGAGGCGATCTCCGCCCGCACTTACCAGGGGAGCGTCACGGTCAAGCAGCTCGAGGCTTCCGCGGTGGGACTCGTGCTCGGGCAGCTCGCCGATGGCACGCACAGCGTGAAGGTGCCGGGCCAGACGACCGACCGCCTGGCCTGGGCGTCGCAGCCGGGCCTCATCCGCACCTGGGATGACACCGGGGCGGCTTGGAAGATCTTCAAGCTCTACTCCGCCCGCGACATGGTCGTGAGCCCGGACAACAAGGGGCGATACTCCGTCAGCCAGGCGCTGGTCGGCGAGGTGCCGCCCGACTGGCCGGCGGAGACGGCGCATTTCACCGATCTCAACGAGCCGGCGGTCATCCCCGACCCGACGGGGCGCATCCCGCGGGCCGGCGGGCACTTTCGCGCCATCTACCCCATCGTCGATCCGCTGGCGGGCGTGGAGGGTTTTAGCATCACCAATCCGCCCGGCTACGGCGGGGCGAAGCCGACGTATGCGCAGGATCCCGACGTGCCGACCAAGGCGGGGACGAGCTCGAACCCGGCGCCGATGCCGGTGCGCTGGATTTACGTCCTGCGCGACGGCACGTTCACCGTGCCCACGGGGTCGGCCGACGGCGGGCGCACCGCCGTCTGGAAGGCCGGCGCGGCCGACAGCCCGAGCCGCGAAAACCCCATCGCCGGCCGCATCGCGTTCTGGACCGACGACGAGACGTGCAAGCTCAACCTCAACACCGCCTCGGAGCCGACCCCGTGGGACACGCCCCGCGCGATCACGATCCAGGACCTGAATTACGGCCGGTATCAGCCGGCGCAGAAGGAGTATCAGCGATTCCCCGGCCATCCGCTGACCGTCGCCCTCAGCCCGGTCTTTTACCCCGGCGCCACCGCGCTCAGCGCGGACCAGAAGGAGGAGATCTACAAGCTGCTCCCGCGCGTCGGAACCGGCGGAACGAAGTCGGGCACGGAGGAAATGCTGGCGGGTACGACCGCCGACCCGACCAAGATCGCGAAGCCGATCGCCCTCCATGAAGACCGCCTCTATGCGAACGTGGACGAGTTCCTCTTTCGCCCGGAAATGCCGGGCAACACGCGCGTGGAGAATACCGTCTTCCTCGCGGACCGGCTGCGGGGCGGGCGCTTCTTTCTCACGACCAACAGCCGCGCGCCCGAGTTGACCCTCGCCGGCGCGCCCCGCATCGCGCTCTGGCCCATTCCGCAAACGGCCTCGACGCGGACGGCCTACGACAAGCTGGCCGCCTTTTGCTCGACCATCGGCCGGGGCGCGACCGCGTATCCCTTCTATTTTCAGCGCAACGACTCGACCAGCCCGCTGAAGGACTACACGCTGATCCAGCGCAACCGCGAGCTCTACAGCTACCTCCAGCAGGCCACGACGCGGGCGATCCCCGGCTACGGCGGCAACTTCCGCACCAAGTGGGGACCGGACCGCGATCAAGTGCTCACCGAGATCTTCGACTACATCCGCTGCGTCAATCTGCACGACTCGCAATCGGGCGCCCCGAAGTTCGCCGACATCGGCCAGGTCGCGCCGATCCAGATCGGCGGCACGCAGGGTTTCGGGCGTTTTTTCACCGTCTCGCAGGCGGGCATGCACTTCATCTGCAGCCAGGAGGGGAGCGACGGAAGCATGGCCGGCAACGCCGCGCCCAACAACAAGCTGGATCCGGGCGAGCGCCTCGTGAATGCGTCGTTCCTGTTCGAGCCGTGGTCCCCGGCTCTCGGGTTTTACCCGATCTACGAAAAACTCTACTTCGACGTGCAATTCAGCGCCGACAGCTTCCAGATCAATGGCACGCCGCTGGAGATGCGGGCCGGCGGATCGGCGCTCGTCAACACGATCGGCGCCGGCTGGCACAACAACGGGCGCGAGCATGGCGGCAGCGGCGGACTGCGCGGGCCGATGCAGGCTTTCGGCGGCGGCAACTACAAGTGGATCTCCCAAGCCAAGCTGCCCGGCCTCCCCAGCAGCCTCACGGTCTTTGGCGTGAAGGTGACGGGCAACACCATGACGTTCAAAGGCGGAACGGCGACGATCAAGATCTACTCGACCAACTCCGCCGACGCGAACTACCTGGTGCAGACTCTGAGCATCCCGATCCCGGATGGCACCTTCCCCGTCCCGAAGCTGGTGCGCACCGGGACGGACGGGTATCGCGGCGGCGCGGCGACTTCCAACTCGACCTGGTGGACTTTCGCGGGGCGCTACGCGGGCGGCAATCTCAACCAGGTCCCGCATGCGCCCGGCGACGAGTATGTCGACCTCAAGCGGCGCTGGGTGGAACACGATGGCTTCCCGCCGGGCTTCAAGATTGGCGGGATCTTCCGCGACGAGGACGTGGTGCGGACCGTGGTGCCGAACCACGGCGACATCCGCCTCATCGCCGCCAAGCAAAGTGTGCCGGCGTCCGATTTCGTGAAGGTCCGCGAGGCGGAATGGAACAGCCCCACCGACCGGATGCTGCACATCTTCACCTCCCCGGCCGGCTCTCATCTGCTGTACGGCTTCGCGAACGAACCGGGCAGCCGGCCCGGCGGCGGGGATCGCGCGAACCCCCTCGGCGGCACGCTCGGCGGCATCCCGGGCGCGAATGCGGGCGACCAGCTCACGGCCTCCGCCCTCGTCAAGTATCACTACGCGCGGCTGCCGGAGATTCGGCCAGGCGCCGGGAAGCAATTCAACCATTGGAACGACTACGACAACGGCGTCGCCACCTGGCCCGACGGCTCCTACATCAACAAACCGGACGAGGGGAACTTCGCCGCCACCAACTCGCCCTACACCTACTACGCGTGGAATACGCTGGACGACTCGACCGGCAACTTCTTCTCCCCGAGCCGGCTCGTCCCATCCGCCGGGATGCTCGGCTCGCTCCCGACGGGCGTGAAGAACAACCGCCCGTGGGAGACGCTGCTCTTTCGCCCGGAGCTGCGGCAGGATGACGCGAACCAACCGCACCCCGGCACGTTGCCACCCAAGGACCACTTGATCATGGACCTGTTTTGGATGCCGGCGATCGAGCCCTACGCGATCAGCGAACCCTTCTCCACGGCGGGCAAGATCAACCTCAACTACGAGATCGCGCCGTTCTCCTACATCCGGCGCGCCACCGGCCTGCACGGGGTCTTGAAAGGCGAGGAGCCGCTGGTGCTGCCGAACATGGCGTCGCAGATTTACAAGCTCTGGGACCACGAGACGAACGATCACCCCCGGCTCCCCAACGACATCCTCAACCAGGACCCGCAAGTGCGCGCCGACTGGGACAAGGCCTTCAAGGGCCAGGCGCCCTTCGACAAACTGCGCCGGCCGATCGACCCGGTCCAGACGCTGTCGCAAGCCGACGAGCGATTCACCAAGGGCGACGCCTTCCGTTCGGCCACGGAGATCTGCGAGCTGCATCTCGTCCGGAAAGGCGAGAAGTTGGCCGACTATCGCAGCGGCGTCTTCTGGCGGGACGCCCTCATCACCGGCGACAACACTCGCGAGCGGCCCTACACGAATCTCTACGGCAAGCTGACCACGCGCTCCAACACCTTCACCATCCACGTCCGCGCGCAAGTGCTCAAACAGTCCGGCGGCCCCGGGAACAAGGAGTGGAACGTCTGGCACGAAGGCCGCAGCGAGCCGCTGACCGAGTACCGCGGCTCCACCCTCGTCGAGCGCTACATCGATCCCGCCGATGCGAACCTCGTCGATTTCGCCACGGTCGCCAACGCCGTCGCCGACCGCGCCTGGCGGGTGCGGATTGTGTCGGCGAAGAAGTTTTCGCCGTAGGGAGCGGCGCGCGAAGCGCTCGTTCCCATGTGTAGAGCGCGGCTCTCCCTGAGCATAGGCGAAGGGGTGCCGCCTCCAATTTCTTGAGCGTCTC
>DASYIS010000151.1:0-8114 GCA_035997375.1 Chthoniobacteraceae bacterium | reverse complement strand
GGATGGACGCCGTCGGCGCGCATGAGGTCATCGTCGAGTCGCCGGGCCCGGAGGCGCTGCAGGATCTGCCGCTGGCCGACGTGGAGAAAGTCATCGGGATGTGGAAACTCCGCATGCTCGACCTCATGCGCGACACGCGGCTGCGCAGTTTTTCCGTGATCAAGAACGTCGGCGAACCCGCGGGCGGCCTGGTCGCGCATGCGGTCAGCCAGGTCGTCGCGCTGGCGATCGTGCCGCCGCTGCTCAAGCGCAAGCTCGAGCTGGCGCGCGCCTTTTATCGGCTGAAAAAGCGCTCCATTTTCGAGGACATCCTCAGCGAAGAAGTCCGCACCGGCACGCGCCTCGTCTACGAGAACAACGGCTTCGCGGTCTTCTGCCCCTACGCCGCGCGCGCGCCCTTCGAGCTCGCGATTTACCCCAAGCGCCAGTGCCCGGATTTCCACGGCCTGAGCGACCAGGAGCTGGCACAACTCGCCGACGCGCTCCGCACCGTGCTCCGCAAACTCTGCGCGGCGCTCGACCATCCGCCGTACAACCTCATGCTGCACACCGCACCGACCCGCGCGGGGCGGCCGGATTACTGGGGCACGATCGAGGCCGATTTTCGCTGGCACATCGAGATCCTCCCGCGCCTGCATCACCTCGGCGGGCTCGAACTCGCAACCGGCTGCTGGGTCAACAGCATCTGGCCGGAGACGGCGGCGGATTACCTGCGCGACCTGCAAGCGAGCGAGCTCTGATTTCCATGAGCGCGCGCCAGGTTTTCTACGAAGGCAAAGTGCAGGGCGTCGGCTTCCGCTACACCGTGAAGCGGATCGCGAACGGCTACGACGTCGTCGGCACCGTGCGCAACCTCCCCGACGGCCGCGTGGAGCTCTACGCCGCCGGCGAGCGCGAGGAACTGGAGGCCTTTCTCACCGCGATCGAGGAGAGCGAATTGAAGAGCCACCTCCGCGGCGTCGAGCGCCACGTGGTGGAGGCGACGCCGGGCGTGCGGGGTTTTCAGATCGTGCACTAAGCCGGAACGATTCAGTTGAGCGCGGAGCGCGAACGGCCCGGGGAGCGCACGCGCCCTCGCGTGCAGGATTCGGCGCCCCCGCCGAATCCCGTTGTGCGCGGCTCACCGTTTGGTGAGCTTCCACGCGCCGAGTGTTGGACACGCGCTGTCCGGCGAGGGCGCCGGCCAGAACACGCGAGGGCGCGTGTGCTCCCCAGGCCAGGGCCGTCCGCAGGCGATGCCAACCGAATCGTTCCGGCTAAGCGCGACCTGCGGCCCTCGTGCTCGTACTCGTGATCTTCCTCGCCCCTACCGCGCCAACTGCTCCCAGAGAAATGCCAGCTCATCCGTCGTCGCTTCGATCACCTTGTTCAGCGCCGTGCCGCCGCCGTGGCCGGCGTCGGTCTGGATGCGGATGAGCACCGGCGGGCCGTCGGGCGCCTGGCAGGCCTGGAGCCGCGCGGCGAACTTGAAGCTGTGCGCCGGGACGACGCGGTCGTCGTGGTCGCTCGTCATCACCAGCGTCGCGGGGTAGCGCACGCCGGCGCGCAGGTGGTGAAGCGGCGAGTAGGCGTAGAGCGTGCGAAACTCCGCCGGGTCCGCGCTCGACCCGAAGTCGCTCGTCCACGCCCAGCCGATCGTGAACTTGTGATAGCGCAGCATGTCGAGCACACCAACGGCCGGCGCGGCGGCGGCGAAGAGATCGGGCCGCTGCGTGAGGCACGCGCCGACGAGCAGCCCACCGTTGCTCCCGCCGAGAATGCCGAGCCGCGCGGTGCTCGTGTACTTCTCCCGCACGAGATACTCCGCCGCCGCAATGAAGTCGTCGAAGACGTTTTGCTTCTTCTCCTTCACGCCGGCGTTGTGCCAGTCGATGCCGTACTCGCCGCCGCCGCGGAGATTCGCCACCGCGTAGATGCCGCCGCGCTCGAGCCACGCCAGGTTCGCGACTGCGAAGGACGGTGTGAGGCTGATGTTGAAGCCGCCGTAGCCGTAGAGCAGCGTCGGGTTGGAGCCGTCGAGTTTCACGCCGCGTTTCGCCGTGATGAACATCGGAATCCGCGTCCCGTCGGCGCTGCGGTAGAAGACCTGGCGCGTCTCGAAATCCGCCGGGGAGAAGGCGACCTTGGGCTCGCGGAAGAGCTCGGTCTTCAGCGTCGGCACGTCCATTCGATAGACGCTGCCGGGCACGGTGAAGCTCGTGTAGTGGAAGAAGGTTTCCGTGTCCTTGCGTTCGCCGCCGAGGCCGTCGACGCTGCCGAGCCCCGGCAGCTTCAGCTCCGCCACGAAGCGGGCGAGCGGCGTGTCGCGCAGCTCGAAGACCTTCACCGCCGAGTGCGCGTCGCGCAGGTACGAGCAGAGGAAGCGCCGGCCGAGCAGCGACACCTCCTTCAGCGGCTCGTCGGCCTGCGGAATGAGCTCGCGCCAATGGACGTGCGCCGGCTCGCGGAGATCGACGCAGACGACACGGCTGCGCGGCGCGTGGTAGTCGGTGCGGAAATAGAAGAGCGGCCCGTCGTTGCCGATGAAGGAGTAGTCCGCGTCGAACTCCGGGATGAGCGGCACGACCTTGCCCGCGGGATCCTGCAGATCGCGGTAAAAGACGGCGTTCTTCGGTGTGGCGCCGGGCGACACCATGATGACGAGGTAGCGGCCGTCCTCCGTCGCCTGGCCGTGGAAGAGCCAGTCCTTGTGATCGCGCCGCTCGTAGATCAGCGCGTCCTCGGCCTGCGGCGTGCCGACGCGGTGAAAGTAGAGCCGCTGAAATTCGTTCACCCCGGTGAGCTTCGCGCCGGGCGCCGGCTCGGCGTAGCGGCTGTAGTAAAAGCCGCTCCCGTCGATCGCCCACGAGGCGTCGGAGAACTTCACCCAGTCGAGCCGGTCGTCGCGATCGCGCCCCGTGTCGACTTCGCGCACGTGCCAGTCCTGCCAGTCGGAGCCGGCCCGCGCGAGCCCGTAGGCGAGTAGCTTGCCGTCCTCCGAGACGCTGAACCCTTGCAGCGAAACCGTGCCGTCCGGCGAGAGTGCGTTGGGGTCGAGCAACACGCGCGGCTCGGCCTGGAGCGAGTCGGCGACGAAGAGGACGCGCTGATTTTGCAGCCCGGTATTGTGCGTGTAAAAGTAGCGTCCGCCCTGGCGAAACGGCGTGCCGTAGCGCTCGTAATTCCAGAGTTTCGTCAGCCGCTCGCGGAGCGGCGCGCGCTCGGGGATTTGCTCGAGATAAGCGAATGTCACCTTGTTCTGCGCGGTCACCCAGGCCTTCGTCTCCTCGGAGTTGTCGTCCTCCAACCAGCGATAAGGATCGGGCACCTTCACGCCGTGGTAGTCGTCCACGGTGTCGGACTGGCGGGTGACGGGGTAAGAGGCAGGCATTGGAATCGCGAAGCAGGCGGAGGAAAGAGCGAGCAGAAGCGCGGAGGCGCATCCGCACAGGCGGAGGTTCATCGGAAGAGTTGGAACAGCGGGCGAGGCGGCGTGCAATGCAAAGTGCGCAAGCGCCATCCGAAGGACTTTCATTTTCCGTGAGCCCGCGCCTCTCTTCGAAGCGCCGCCAATTGAAAATTGGAAATTGGAGAATGCAAATTGATCTGGATGCATCGCGCATCGCGTTCGAGGGCAAGCGGCCGCGAATTTCCATTTTCCATTTTTCAATTGGTGTGCTCAGGCGCTTGGCGCAATCTTTCCGCCTGATAACGTGCCCTGTGACCACGCGCCTTCTGCTTCTCGCCGCCCTCGCCCTCGCGGCTTGCGGGAAGTCATCGGATGATCGCGTGCAGGGTTACGTCGAGGGCGACTTCGTCTACGTGGCGTCGCCGCTCGCGGGGACGCTCCTGACGCGGCCGGTGGAGCGTGGGACGCAAGTGAAAGAGGGCGACCCGCTGTTCACGCTCGATCCGCAACCGGAACAGGCCGCGCGCGAGGAGGCGGAGCGCCGGCTGTCGCAGGGCCGCGCGCAACTGGCCGATACGACGAAAGGCCGGCGCGCCCCGGAGATCGAGGCGCTGCAGCAACAGCTCCAGCAGGCGCGGACGGCGGCGGTCCTTTCCGAGAAGAATCTCAAGCGGCAGGAGGAGCTGTATCATTCCGGGGCGAGCGCGGCCAACGAGTACGACGCCGCGAAGGCGGCCCGCGACGGGGATGCGCATCGCGTTTCGCAGCTCGCCGCGGACCTGCAAGCCGCCGAGCTCGGCTCGCGCGATGACATGATCGCCGCGGCCGCCGCCAATGTGAAGGCGCTCGAGGCGATGCTCGCCCGGGCGGATTGGAACCTCGCGCAAAAGCGCCAGGCGACGCCGCAGGCCGGGCTGGTTTTTGATACGATGTACGAGCCCGGCGAGTGGGTCGCGCCGGGCCGGCCCGTCATTTCGCTGCTGCCGCCGGAGAAGGTCAAAGTACGCGCGTTCGTGCCGGAGGGCCGCGTCGGAGCGGTGCATCCGGGCGACCAAGTGCGCGTCTCGGTCGACGGCGCGAGCGGGCCGGTCGAAGGCCGCGTCGCCTTCATTTCACCGCAGTCCGAGTACACGCCGCCCGTCATCTACAGCCAGGAGAGCCGGGGCAAGCTCGTCTTCCTGATCGAGATCCGCTTCGAGCCCGCCGTCGCGGCGAAGCTGCACCCGGGGCAGCCGGTTGACGTGGTGCTGCCGGCGCGAAAATGAGCGCCGAACTGGTCATCGACGTGCGCGGGATGACGAAGCGTTTCGACGGGCGCACGGTCGTCAACGACATTGCGCTCCAGGTGCGCGCCGGCGAGATCTACGGTTTCCTCGGGCCAAACGGCAGCGGGAAGACGACGTTCATTCGCATGCTCTGCGGCCTGCTGCGCGCCGACGCCGGCAGCGGTACCTGCCTCGGCTACGACGTGATCCGCGAGTCGGACGAGATCAAGAAACACGTCGGCTACATGACCCAGCGGTTCAGCTTTTGGGAGGACCTGAGCATCGCCGAGAACCTTAATTTCGTCGCGCGCATGTATGGCGTGCCGAACCGCGCGCAGGCGGTCCGCGCGAGCATCGAGCAGCTCGGCCTCCGCGGGCGCGAGGCCCAGCTCGCGGGTCAGCTCTCCGGCGGCTGGAAGCAGCGCGTGGCGCTCGCCGCCTGTCTCATTCACCAGCCGAAGCTGCTGCTGCTCGACGAGCCGACGGCGGGCGTCGACCCAAAGGCGCGGCGCGATTTTTGGGAGCAAATTCACCGCCTCGCCGGCGAGGGCCTCACGTTCCTGATCACCACGCACTACATGGACGAAGCGGAGCGGTGCCATCGGCTCGCGTACATTGCGTATGGCGAACTGCTCACGCACGGCACGGTGGCGGAAGTCGTCGAGCACGTCGGGCTCACGACCTGGTCCGTCACCGGTCCCGACCTGCTAAAGCTGGCGGAGGAACTGCGCGGCCAGGCCGGCGTAAAACAGGCGGTGAGCTTCGGCACCGCGCTGCACGTGAGCGGCGACGACCAAGAGGCGCTCGAGCGGAGCATCGCGCCCTTTCGCAAGGAGCCGTACCGGTGGCAGCCGATCCGCTCGGGGCTGGAGGACGTGTTCATTCATCTCATGGACACGTCGAAGGACAACTTTCGCCCGCCAGATTCTTTATCCTACTCTTAATCGAACTCCGCGGCTTTCGATTAAGAGTAGGAGCAAGAGTAAGATTAGGATTCGTAGTTCGGCACCCGCGGTTGTTTCGCCCGCGCCATCCTGTCATGACTTGCCCATGAAATCCCTCCCCCTGGCGCTCGCGGTCCTCTGCCTTCCGTTCGCCGGCTACGCCGCCGACAAGCCGCGCCCGCTCATGCGCGATTTCATGGGGCTTTGCGTGCACACGGTCACCTTCAAGCCGGAACTCTACCGGCCGATTGCGAGCCGGGTGCGCGACTATCATCCGTTCGATTGGGATGTCGGGCAGGAGACGGATCACCCGACGACGTTCCCCATGGCGCGCAACAAGGTCGACTGGAATCAGGTCTACGGGAGCTGGAAAAAAGCCGGCTACCGCGCCGAGGCGAGCATCATGTTCGACAACTTCGATGCAAAGAAATGGGTCGATCTGCCGCGCGATGCGCGCGCGTATGGCCAGGCGTTCGCGAGCTATTTCGGGCCGTCGCACGAGAATCTCCTCGAGGCGGTCGAGATCGGCAACGAGCCGGGGAAATACGACGACGCCACGTATCGCGCGCTGTTCGAGGCGATGGCCATCGGGATCCGGCTCGGCGACCCTCATCTGCGCATTGCGACCTGCGCAGCGAACCTCGGGAAGAGCGGGCGCTATTCCAAAAGCGTCGACGTGTTACAAGGTCTGGAGTCGCACTACGACATCGTGAACATCCACGTTTACCCCGAAGTGAAGGGCTGGCCGACCTGGGCTCGTTCGTACCCGGAAGACCCGAAGATCGAGTTCCTGCGCGACATCGGGCACGTGCTGAAATGGCGCGACGAGCACGCCGCGGACAAGGAGGTCTGGCTGACGGAATTCGGCTACGATGCGAGCACGAAGCCCGCGCCGCCGACCGGCGACTTCGCAAAATGGGTCGGCTCGACTGAGACCGAGCAGGCACTCTGGACCGTGCGCGCCTTCCTCGTGCTGGCGGCGACCGGGCTCGATCGCGCGTACCTGTTCTACTTCAACGACAACGACGAGCCGCACGTCCACGGCTCGTCCGGCCTCACGCGCAATTACGAGCCGAAGCCTGCATTCCATGCGGTCGCGCACTTGCAGAAGAGCCTCGGCGACTACCGGTTCTCGAAGGCGCAAAAGGAGAGTGTGGAAGGGGGGTATGTCTATGAATTCGAGCACGAAAAAGATCCGAACAAGCGGGTCTGGGTGGCGTGGAAACCGCAGGGGGAAGTGTCGGTGACCCTCCCGGGCGGGTGGCGCATGGTGAAGGCTGAGTACACACCGCTCCAGGCCGGCGAGCCCAGACAAGCGGGCGTCACCCACTTCCTGGGCGGGTACGTGCGCGACCTGATCCGCGCCAACGAGGCGCCGGTGTTCATCTGGCTGGAGCGGTGAATTGCCTCACGCCGCCCTCAACCCGCCCCCCACGTCAAGCGACCGCGAGGGTTTTGGAGTGCAGCAAGCCGTGGTCCGCACAGTCCCCTGTGCGGTCGGGCCTGAGCCGCACAGAGGACTGTGCGGACCACGGGAGCGAGCACGCGCCTAACCCTTTGCCCGTGCCGCGCTGACGGCGTCGACGAACTCCTTCGCCCGCGCGGTGATCGCCGCCCAGTCCCCGCGCTTGAGGGCGTCCTTGTTCACCAGCGTCGACCCCGCGCCGAGCGCCACGCTGCCGGCGCGCAGGAAGTCGCCGGCGGTCTCCGGCGTCACCCCGCCCGTGGGGATGATCCGCAGCATCGGCAGCGGCGCGAGGATGTTCTTGATGAACGCCGGCCCGCCCAGATCGGCCGGGAAAATCTTGATGAAATCCGCGCCCATCTCATGCGCGGCCAGCGCCTCCGTCGGCGTGTACGCGCCGCTGGCGATCGGCTTCCCGTAATGGTTCGCGATGCGGATCACCGCGGATTTGGTAACTGGGGTAACGACGAACTCCGCGCCCGACAGGATCGCGGTGCGGCAGGCTTCGCCCTCGATGACCGAGCCGACGCCGATGAGCATCCGCCCCTCGAACCGCGCCGCCAGTTCGCTGAGGCAGTCGAGCACGCCCGGCGTGGTCATGGTGACCTCCAGCGCCCGCACCCCGCCGGCGTACAACGCGTCCGCGACCTCCGTGAATCCCGCCGTCGACTCCGCGCGCAGGATGGCAACGATGCCGGGGTCGAGCAGGCGCGGAATGATTTCGGATTTCGTCATGAGGCGGGAGCGGGAGGATGGTCCACGAAAGAGACGAAAGGACACGAAAAAAGCAGAGGGGCCAACGAATGACGCGAATTGGAACGAATGACGGGGCGCCCGCGTGGCGCACCCCCTCCCTCTCGTTCCCAAAGTTAGCGAAGCGCTTTGGGAACGCCGCTGTGTCGAAACTCTGTTTCCGTTGGTGCTCGGTTACGTATGGCGGCAGTAGCTACAGCCGCATGCTCCTGGAAACAGAGTTTCGGCTCCAGCCGCGTTCCCAAAGCGCTTCGCTAACTTTGGGAACCAGAGAGAGTGCGCGCAATGCGGCAACGCCC
>DASYIS010000150.1:0-15843 GCA_035997375.1 Chthoniobacteraceae bacterium | reverse complement strand
TGGATGGAGGGAGAGAACCCTTCGAGTCTGCGGGAGATTGGCGCAAAACTGGGCAAAACCGAAGATGCGATGAAGGGCCGGCTGAAGAGGTTGCGCGAAGAATTTCGCGAGTCGATCCTGCGACGGATTCGGGCCGGCATGCCGAACGCCACGGAGGCGGAAATCGAAGCGGAGCGGATCGAGCTGGTGCGCTTGAGCCGGCCGTAACACGACAAAAACTCGGGCATACGGGCGCCCAGGAGTGGGAGGGCTGGCGCGCCGAGGCTCAGCTACGCGAGTTTTTGGCAAGCCTGCCGCCAGGCGTCGCGGAACCGCCGCCAAGGGATTTCGCCGCACGAGTGCAATGGGACGCCTGGCAGAATCACCGGCGCGAACTCGACGCCGAATTGATTGAGCAAAAGAGTCGATGGCGTGATCCCGCCATGAAAGGATACCTCCGCAACGGACGTGGCACACACGCGTCGAGCAGCACATTCATGCCGCCCGGCCAAGCGTGAGTCGCTGCGCGTATTCCAGCACCGCCACTGCCTGTTCACGTGTCACGTCGGGAAAGCAGTCGAGGTATTCGTCGAGACTGAGGCCGCTCTCCAAGTTCGTGAACAAACTGTCTACCGGGACGCGCGTGCCCAGAAAACACGCGGCTCCACTCATCCGCTCCGGATCAACCCAGATCGGCACATCAGGCGGAAACGTCACAAGGACATTCGAGTTCATCGTCGGTAATCTAGTGCAATACACCCTTTTTGTCAGTCCACATCACCCCCTACGGCGCGAACGCCTTGTCCTTTTCGTTCCCGCCGGATTGCAAATACGCGATCAGGTCGAGCAGCTCGTCCTTGTTCAGCGCGTTGATCAGGCCCGGGGGCATCATCGAGACGTTGAAGGGTTTGCGGGATTTGATTTGCGCGACGTCGACCGGGGTTTGCACGTCGGAGAAGGGGCTCGTCATCACGAAGAGCTTGCCGTTCTCCTCCACCATCACGCGGCCGACGACGAGGCTGCCGTCCTTCAGCTCGATCTGGTCGGTGCCGTACTGGTCGCTGATGACCTTGGAAGGCTCGACGATGTTCTCGACCAGGTCCTTCAGCGTGTAGCGCGCGCCGGCGCCGGTGAGGTCCGGGCCGATGTTGCCGCCGTCGCCGCCGAAGTGGTGGCAGTTGATGCAGAGCGTCGAGGCGAACATCGCTTTGCCTTGCGTGAAGTTGCGGCCCTTGATGCCGTCCTTCGCCAGCGCGATGACGTCGTCGGTCGTGTAGTTCCTGCCCGGTCCTTTCGGCATGACGAGATTCGCCGGCGGCGCGGGTGGCGCGGTGCCGGCGAGCGCGAGCAGCTTTGCCTTCTCCGCCGGGTCGGTGACGACATTCTCGAGCGCGTCATCCCGGATTTTGTCGAGGAACTTGGCGAAGCTGTTGCCGCCCTTCCATTTTTTCGTCGTCGGGAACCACGCGAAGTACGTTTGCCGCAACTGCGGCGTCCAGCCCGCGGACGCTTCGCGAAGCGAGTAGGCGTACGAGATCGCCTGGCGATTCGGCTGGCTCTCGTGGACGCCCGCGACGGCCCGCGCGTAGCCGCTGTTGCGCGCCAGCACGGCGTCGCTCGCCATCGTGATGTCGGCGTCCTTCGCGGTCCCGAGCATGGCCACGCACTTCGCAACGATGCTCGGCGAGCCGAGGTACGAGAGGAGCGCCACGAGCTCGCGATTGGCCAACGGGTCGACGTCGGGGAAGAGCGGGTCGAGCTTCGCGACGAGCTGCGCGGTCACCTCCGGCGCGGGCCGGCCCATGCGGGTGAAGGCGAGCTCCCACGCGCGCAGCAGCGGCAGGTGAAGTTCCGCTGGGAGCTTCGCGTAATCGAGCCGGCCGAGCGCCGCGAGGAGCTGCGGCTGCATGCTCTTGTCGCCGACCCGCGCGAGCCCGATCAGCGCCTCGATCGCGGCTTGCGGATCCTTTTCCGCCAGCGCCTGGTCCGCCCATTTCGCAGCGGGCTGATGCTCGAGCGCGATGCGCGCCGCGAAGCGCAGGAAGCGGTCCTTGTTCCCGAGGAACGGCCACGCCTTGGCGATCGCCTCCGGGCCGGTCCCCTCCGCTTGCAAGGCCTCCAACTCATGGCGCTGTTTCGCCTCGGGCGTCGGCGGCAGGGGCGCGGCGGGCGCGGTGCTCTCCTTGCCCGCGTAGGTGATGCGATAGAGCATCGACTGGTTTCTCCGGCCGCCGACGGTCACGTACATCGCGCCGTCTTCCGGGCGAATCACGACATCGGTCACGGAGAAGCCGCGGCCCGCGACGAACTCTTCCTTCTCCGCCTTGAAGCTCGCGCCGTCCGGGACGAAATGAATCGCCCAGATCGTCGCGTAGGTCCAGTCGAGCGCGAAAAAGGCGCGCTGATATTTCGCCGGAAACTTCGCGCCCGTGCCGAAGATCGTGCCGGTCGGCGAGCCGGGCCCGATGTCGACCGCGGCCGGCAGCGAGTCCGCGTAGTACGCCGGCCAGCGGCCCGCGCCGGAGCGCCAGCCGTAGTCGCCGCCGCTCACGATGTGGTTGATCCGCGTCGGCATGTACCACGGCGAACCCATGTCCCACTCCATGTCCGAGTCGTAGGTGAAGAGCTCGCCGTTCGCATCGAACGCGATGTCGTACTGGTTGCGAAAGCCGCCGGCGAACAGCTCCACGCGCTTGCCCTCCGGGTCCATTTTGCAAACGTATCCGCCGGGCGCGAGGATCCCCTTGGCGTGGCCGTTCGTGTCCCAGAGGCGTGTAATCAGATGGTCCTCGCCGATCGCGACGGGCCGCTGCCAGTCGAGGTGCTCGGGCAGCTTCGTGTGATTGCCGTCGACGAAATAGATCGATTGGCCATCGGGCCCCAGGACCACGCCATGCGGCCCGTGCTCACCGCCGCCGCTGAGCGGCGCGAGAAAATCCGCCTTGTCGAACTGGTCGTCGCCATCGGTATCGCGCAAGCGCCAGAGGCCCTTGTCGGCGAACTCGTTGTTCATCAGATAGAGGCTGTCGAAGGCGTAGAGCAGTCCGTGCGCGCCGCCGAGCGGCTTGCCGCTGAGCCCCGCGGGAATCTTGAGCGGCTCGACCTTCGTCCCCTCCGTCGCGCCGAGCGGCGGCACCGTCACGCGAAAGAGCCCGCCGTATTGATCGCCGACGATGAGGCGCCCTTTCGTGTCCTCGGTCATGGAAACCCACGAGCCCTGCTCGGCTTTCGGCACGGTGTAGATCAGCTCGACCTTGAAGCCGTCCGCGACCAGCAGCTCGGAGAGCGCCGCCGGCTCGATCGGAGCCCGGACGCTCGGCTGTTTCTCAAAAATCGGCCCCCACGGACCCGCGCCGTATTTCGCGATCACCACCGCCGGCTTGTACTCGGTCGAACCGGTCGCCGCCGCCTGCCAGTCCGGCCCCGTCTCGATGACCTGCTTCTTCCCGTCGTTCGTCTCGATGGTCAGAATCGCGACGACTGCCGCGGTCCCTTCGTGGTTGAGGCCGTCGATGGTCAGCGTGTTCTCGCCAATCTTGATCGCCTTCGTCACATCGACCTTGGCCGGCGCCTTCCAGTCGCCGCTCTTCGCGACCTGGGTACCGTTGAGCGAAGCCGTCGCCTCGTTGTCACAAGTCACCGAGAGGTTGGCCGACTTCACCGGATCGGCAACCGTGAAATTGGTGCGGAAAGTCGCCTTCTCGCCGTCTTTGGCCTTGGCACTGATCCAGATCCACTGCGGCACGGCGTGCAGCGGGGCGGAGAGAGCGAGCAAGCCAGCGGCGAGGGAGGAGAGAACGAGGAGACGCTTCATAAGAGGGAAAGAACGGCCATTAAGGCTGAGACGACCGCCTGAGGAAAGCGGTTCCTGGCAGGCGCTGCGCGAACGAGGTTCGCCCGACCTCAGTGCCCGAAGAAGCTCTTCACCTGCCGGCCGCGCTTCTCGAAGTGGCGGGTGATCTTGCCGACGATATCGAAGATGCCGGGGCCGAGATCGTCGTCATCGCGATACTCCCGACGATCGTCGCGCGGCGGCCGGCGACCTTCATCATAGACCGGGCCGGGACCGGGGCCGGGGCCGCGGTGATCGCGCGCCGCCTGGTCGCGCAGAAATTCGCGGTCGTCCTGCGCCGGCGGATGGCCGGCGCCCTGCAAATCGCGGTTCGTCACGTTGCCGCTGTCCGCGGCGATCTCGAGCGAGCCGACCCGCCCGTTGCGCCCATCGAAAATCTCCATGTGCCAGATGGAGACCCGCCCCGTGTTGGTCAGCACATAATCGACGCGATCGAACGGCAGGTGCGCCTTTTGCGCCTCCTGGTTGACGATGGTGAACGCACCGTCGGAATCGATGTTCACCTTGTTGAGGTCGAGGGGAATGCCGGGGTGTCCGCCGGTCGGGCTGCGGTCGCCGGAGATCTTCCCGCGCTGCACTTCGTACTCATGCACCCCGCCGCGCGCGCGCTCGTCCGCCAGCACCACTTTCCAGACTTGCGGCTCGGGCGAGCCCGCTTTGCCGCGGACCTCGATCACCCGACCGAGGGCCTCGTCGCCGACTTTTTTCGCGACGACACGGATGGCGGTATAAGCCGTCTCCGCGGCGTGCACGGCCAGCGGAAGAACGGCCAAAATCGCAGAACAGAACAAGCGCTTCATGTTTGAGTGGGGCTAATCAAGAGCGTCCGGGGATGAAATTCAGGATGCGGCAATTCATGGGACGGCGCCAGCCTCATTTTTACTCGCAGGTTTTTTCCGAGGGCCGCCGGCCGCGCCCGCCGCCTGTCTCCTCGTCTCCCCCTCTCATTGTCTCATTGTCTGATTGTCTTCCTCCCCCCGGCCCGCTACACGAAAGCCAGCCATGCCGACCCATCTTCGCTCCGCTTTCCTCGCCCTCGCGCTCGTCGCGCCGCTCCTCTTCACCGGTTGCCAGACGACGCAGTCGTTCGAGGGAATCCAGTCGACGACGATGAGCCGCAGCGCTATGAACGCCGCGATCAAGGCCGAGGCGCCCGGTGATTACTACATCGGCCGCCGCTTCTACAAGGTGGACTACAAGTTCTGGGGCTGGGTCCGCAAACCCGGCCAGGCGTGGAGCCAGGCGCAACTCGTGATGATGAACGAGCAGACCAAGCTCGCGCCGGATCGCGAGGCGGGGAAGTTCGGCTCCGACAACAACTACGAGTACAAGCTCATCGGCGACTACAGCGGGCAGATCGTCTATGAGCCGGCCAGCAACGCCAAATATCCGGAGTTCGTGCTCAAGTCGGCCGAGCTCATCTCGACCAATCCCGCGAACATCTACAACGTGAGCGGCGCGACCGATCCCGCCCGCCGCGTCATTGCTCATCCTTACTAGGCCGGCTTCGCCGCCCTTGACGATGAACCGCAGCCACACGGCAGCCGCCGCAGGCGGCTTGGGTAGCACAGGCGTCCCGCCTGTCCCGCCCGACGGTCCAACCCGCGCAACTCTCCACCGTTGGGCGCATGCCATCCGCCGCGCCGGCGACTCGGCGGGACGCCGAGCCGAACAGGCGGGACGCCTGTGCTACCCGCCCATGGCCGCGCCCCCACTGTCCCCCCTCGATGATTCTCGATAGCCTCGTCATTCTCCTCTACTTCATCGTCGTCATCTCCATCGGCCTCTACAAGGGCCGCGGCGACCGGTCGATGCAGGGTTTCGCGATCGGCGATCGCAACATTCCGTGGTGGGCGGTGCTCGCCTCTATCCTCGCGGCGGAGATCAGCGCCGGCACGTTTCTCGGCACGCCGGGCGAGGGCTATGGACTGCGAAACTTCACCTACGTGCAGTTGGCGATCGGCACCATCCTGGCGCGCATCGTCGTCTCCTACGTTTTCATCAAGCCGTACTACGACTATCGCGTCGTTTCCATTTACCAATACCTGCTCGTCCGTTTCGGCGTCACCACCCGCAACGCCGCCTCCGCCGTTTTCCTGATCACGCGCGCGCTCGCCAGCGGGACCCGCATGTACGTCGCCGCCGTCATCCTGCTGCTCGGCTTCGAGATGGCGACTGGCGTCAAGCCGACGCCGAGCCAGGAGATGTGGATCTACCTCGGCTCGCTCATCCTGTTGACCGCGTTCACCGCGGTCTACACGGCGCTCGGCGGCATCAAGGCCGTCGTCTGGACCGACCTCATCCAGGCGTCCGTCATGTTCGGCGCGATGGGCTTCGCCATCTGGTTTTTGCTGCATCAGATCGGTGGCTGGGACAAGGCGCACGAGCTGCTCACCAGCCCGGCGGCCGGGCCCCACAGTCTCGACGTTTTCGACAGCGGCACGAAGTCGGGCGCCGGCTTTTTCGCGAATGTAAAAAACGTGCTCGAAACGGAGTACACCATGTGGGCGGCCCTGCTCGCCTCCGTCTTCACCACCATGGCCACGCACGGCACCGACCAGGACATGGTGCAGCGGATGCTCACGGCGAAAAACCCCAACCGCTCGCGTCTCGCGCTCATCTGCAGCGGGCTCGCGGACATCCCGATCAATTTCGCCTTCCTCCTCATCGGGATCCTGCTCTGGGCGTTTTACCAAATCCACGCCGACCCCGGTCTGCCCGAGAAAAACGCCCACGTCTTCGCCTATTACATCCTGCACGAGCTGCCGATCGGCGTCCGAGGGCTGCTGGTCGCCGGCCTCTTCGCCACGGCGATGGGCTCGCTGAGCACCGCGCTCAATGCGCTGGCCACGAGCTTCACCGAGGACTGGTACCGGCCATATATCCGGCCCGGCGCCACCCAGCAGCAGGAGCTTACCGCGGCGCGCTGGAGCACCGTCCTCTTCGCGGTGATTCTCATTGCGATCGGCTCGGTGACGGCGTGGGTGGTGGTCCAGAATCCGAATGTGCGCATCATCCCCATCGTCCTCGGCGTCTTCGGCTACACCTATGGGTCGCTGCTCGGCGTCTTCCTCACGGGGATGCTCACCCGCACGCGCGGCAGCAATCGCGGCAACGTCCTCGCCATGGTCGTCGGCTTCGTGGCCGTCGCCTTCCTGAGCGGCTTGCACAACGACGTCTGGGACCTCGCGCATCCCCGCGCGGCCGCGGTGCGCATCGCCCGCGTCGATCTCGCCAAGGAGCTGAAACGCCCGCCGACGGGCGACGAGGTCGCCACCAAGCTTCAAACGACGCCGGCCGAGGTGGACCGCCTCACCCGTGCGCCCGCCGGTTCCGCGCCGCTCTTCCATCCGGAGTGGCTGCCGGTCGTCGAATTCCCGTGGCGTATCTTCTTCGGAACGCTCGTCACGCTCGGCATCTCCCTTTGTTTCCGCACGCCGGAAGCGCAGCGCCGCGTGGTCGAGGAGCACCTGGCGAAGCAGGCGCTGGTGTAAGGAGCGAGCGCGTTCGTCCTCGTCCTCGATCGTCGGACGAGCACGCGCCGCGCACCGCGAAATCGGAGTCGAGGGCGAGGGAGCGGAGCGCTCACTCCATTCCCTCGTCGCCGCCCCTGTCGTGCCCGGCTTGAGCCATCAAATCGTCACCAAATCGCACGAATCTTCTTGCCTCGCGCCGCCGCCAAAATCTAGCCTGACGGCACTCCGGCAGCCGAGCTCGGAGCACGTTGTGAATAACATGTTAGCAAGCCCCCAAAACCCCTCCGCTGTCGCCGTTTCGTCACATCCTGAGACGCTCTGCGGGCGTGCCGTGACAGGGAGCGTTTCGGCAGCGGAGTTCCACGGCGCCGGACCGCTGGAACCCTCTGGTTATCAGGGTTTCACGGCGTTCGGCCGCGCGGAGAAAAATCTGGGGCCGGGTGCGCGAATTCTCTCCACTCCCCGCCTTTGTTCCGACACGATGGCTGCTTTCGCCACCAAGAGAGCGCAGTTGAATAACATGGAAAATCCACCCGTTTCCGAAGACCTTTTCCAGCGCTGGTCCGAGGTCGCCGCCGAGCTGAAAAACCAAGTCACCGTCGACACCTGGCAGCGGTGGTTCAAGGACGTCGTCGCGCTCTCCGTCGACGACGAAAAACTCACCCTCGAAGTCCCCAACAAAATCCACCAATTCTGGATCGAGAGCAACTACCTCTCGCTGCTCGAAGCCATCACCGGCCTCACCTTCGGCGGTCGGCGGGCGATCCATTTCGTCGTCGCCGAGCAGATCGATCCCGAGCCCCGCGAAGTGCTCTCGTCGCGAATTCCCGCTGCGGCGATCGAGCGGGCGATGCCCTCGCCGGTCGTGGTGGAACGGGTGGACGACGAGGGCCCCTCCGGCACCGCCGGGCTCAACTCGAAGAACACCTTTGCCTCCTTCGTCGTCGGCGCGAACAACCAGTTCGCCCACGCCGCGTGCAAGGCGGTCAGCGATTCGCCGGCCAAGACCTACAACCCGCTCTTCATCTACGGCGGCGTCGGCCTCGGCAAGACGCACCTCATGCACGCGATCGGCCACCAGATCCGCAATCGCAAGAAAGGGGCAAAGGTCCTCTACATCACGAGCGAGCTCTTCACGAACGAGTTCATCGACGCCATCCAGACCGGCGGGCTGGTGAAATTCCGCCGGCGCTATCGCCAGGCCGACGCGTTGCTCATCGACGACATCCAGTTCTTCTCCGGCAAGGAGCGCTCGCAGGAGGAGTTCTTCCACACCTTCAACGCGCTCTTCGACGGGCACAAGCAGATCGTCCTCTCGAGTGACTGCCCGCCCTCGGAAATCCAGAGTCTGGAGGCGCGCCTCGTCTCGCGCTTCGAGTGGGGTCTCACCGCCGAGCTGCTCCCGCCCGACACCGAGACGCGCGTGGCCATTCTCCGCAAGAAAGCCGAGGCGATGGACATCAAGCTCGAGAGCCACGTCCTGCAATTCATGGCCGAGCGGATTCGCAGCAACGTGCGCCGGCTCGAGGGGGCGCTCATGCGCGCCGCCTCCTTCACCTCGCTCAACGATGGCCAAAACCCGACGATCGACCGGCTGGAGATCCTGCTCAAGGATCTCCTCCAGGAAGAGGCGCGCAACGTCATCACCATCGACCAGATCCAGAAGCGCGTGGCCGAGCATTTCGACGTCCGCCTCGCCGACATGACGAGCAAACGCCGGCCCGCGAACATCGCCTTCCCCCGCCAGATCGCGATGTACTTCGCCCGCGAGTACACGAAAGCCTCGCTCTGCGAAATCGGCGAAGCCTTCGGCGGCCGCGACCACGGCACCGTCATCCACGCCCACCGCAAGGTGAAGGAGCGGGTGAAGAGCGACGAGAAAATCCGGCAGGTCGTCGGGTATCTCGGCGGGCAACTGCAGCGGTAGGCCGTAACTATTCAGTTGGCGCGCAGGTGCCAAGGTGCCAGCGTGGCACGGGCGTCCCGCCCGTGGGGCCGGCGGGCATCCTGCCCGCCTAAGCGCTCCGCAAAAATGCGCGACCGCTGCGCCGCCAGGCGGCCGCCGCTTTCAACCCAAGAAGGCCGACCGGCCGGGCGCGCGCCGGAGAGCTTTCGGCGCGCCCATGCGCACCCCCAACGCGCCCGGGGTGAAATGCGCGCCGACGAGCCGGGCGTGGGAAATCCAGTCGCCGGTCGCACTCAAGAGGCTCGTCTCGTCCATGGAAATATCCGCGGCCGTCTGCGCCCACGGCGCGTGCTCGACCTCGAACACGAGCGGCCGGCCGCGCCGCATCGTGAACGCGAAGTACCGTTCCAGGAGGAAAGCATCGCACGACCTCGGCGCCGCGGCCGTGAGGGGCGCGGCGGCGTCCGAACGACTGCGAAAGGTCAGGCGTCCTCCGCGCAAACCGCGCACGTCGACGTCGACCGAGCGCGTTTCCGGGTCACGCGCAAAACACAAGTGCCCGGGACGATACGGCAGCCCATACAGGGCGGGACCAAAAGGGATGTTCATCCACTGCGAAAGCCACTCGCCGAGAAAGTAGATTCCGTCACCACCGCCGGCCCGGACATAGGTTCGCACATTGAGAAACCGGCACGGCATGATCGCCCGCAGCAAGAGCTCGCCAGCCGGCGAGTCGAGCCGCGCCGGGCGCATGTGGCGCATGGTGAAAGCCACCAGGCTGACATAGGCCCGGCCTTCATGGAGATCCAACTCGAAGGGGACGAACGGCTGCAGCCGGCGCGGCTCGACCGCGAAATGCACGAACGTCGCTTCCGCCCAGTCGGCGACAAACGCGGGGCGCCACCGCGCGGAGGCCGCCGCGGTCAAAGCACGAGGCGGCCGGTCGTCTTCGAAGGCGGCGGCGTGCGACATGGGAGCGGTGGTTCAGCCTTTCGAGGGCCGCAGGATCCGCAGGACGCGCGTCCCCATTTTCGCAATCTGCAAAACGATGCACGACGGCACCTCGCGCATCTGCGTGTACCACGTCGAGGCGATCTCGAAGCCCTCGAGCAAGCTGCGCAGGCGCGACCTGGTCACCGGGCTCGGCACGCGCTCCCGCTCCACCTCGGCCACGCATTCCCGCAGCAGCGCGAGTGTCGGCTCGATCTCGCGCTTGCGCCGTTCTTCGAGAATGATGCGAAACATCTCCCAGACGTCGTGGACCGTCTCGAAGTGATCGCGCCGGTCGCCCTTGTGGTGCACCACGCGGGCCAGCCGCCAGTTTTGCAGCTCGCGCAGGCTGGTGCTGACATTGGAGCGCGCGATCTCGAGCAGCCGCGCCACGTCCTCGGCCGGGAGCGGCGCGGGCCAGATGTAGAGCAGCGCGTGCACCTGCGCCACGGTGCGATTGATCCCCCAGCGCGCGCCCATTTCGCCCCAGTGGAGGATGAACTTCTGCTGCGCCGGCGTCAGGCCTTTCACTTCCGCTATTTCTGTCATGACAGAACTATCTGAATGCACCGTCGGCCTGTCAAGCGCGCTTCGCACCTTTTCCACTCGCCAACCGCGCCGCTTTGGCCCGTGCTGGGCGGCTCGTTTTCCTCATGAGCAAGATCCTCGTCATCCTCAATCCCGCCGCCCACAGCGCGCGCGCCGCCGGGGAGAGCGATCGTCTCGGCACGCTCCCCGGCAGTCCCGACCTGGCGTTCACCACCGAGCCCGGCTCCGCGCGCGCCCTCGCGGCCGGCGCGGCCGCCCAAGGCTACGACACCGTCGTCGCCGCGGGCGGCGACGGGACGGTGAATGAAATCGTCAACGGTCTCGCCGGCTCCGGCCTCGCCCTCGGCGTGCTGCCGGCCGGGACGATGAATGTCTTTGCCGCGGAGCTCGGTCTGCCGACCGACCTCGCCCAGGCGTGGGAGGTCATCCGCCGCGGCCAT
Source organism: Chthoniobacteraceae bacterium (assembly GCA_035997375.1). Lineage (GTDB taxonomy): Bacteria > Verrucomicrobiota > Verrucomicrobiia > Chthoniobacterales > Chthoniobacteraceae > DASYIS01. The sequence continues at coordinate 4,650 of DASYIS010000150.1, read as the reverse complement.
GCGCGCGAGATCGACCTCGCCAAAGCCAACCAACAGTACTTCGTCCAGCTCGCCGGGATCGGGTTCGATGCGCAGATCGTCAAGGAGACGAGCTGGGCGATGAAGCGCGACCTGGGCCCGCTCTCCTACGTGATCTCCGCCGCCCAAGTGGCCGCCCGCAAGCCGCCGCGGCTCGTCGTCCAGTGCGATGACCGGACGTTCGAAGGCTGCTTTGTCCTCATCGGAAACGGCCGCTATTACGGCGGTCCGGTCACCCTCTTTCCCGAGGCGCGCGTCGACGACGGGCTGCTCGACGCGCTCGTCTTCCAGAAGATGAGCTACCTCGATGTCATCCGCTATCTCGGCAACATCCTGATGGGGAGCCACACGGACCTGCCTGACGTCATCTCGTGCCAGGCCCGCCGGATCGAAGTGACGAGCGACGACCCGGTGCCCGTGGAAGTCGATGGCGAGTTGGCGATGGAACTGCCGGTGACCTTTGGGTTTTCAAGCAAGAAGCTGCGGGTGTTGGTGCCGTGAGGGGGCCGCTTCATAATCCTGCTCCTGCTCTTGCTCCTGCTCCCCGTGAAGTCGAGCAGGAGCAAGAGCAAGAGCAGGAGCAGGATTGGAAGTCCCCCGCCCTCCCACAAAAACCCCGCGCCCGCCGTTTACAACCGCCCGCCGGGCGGTTAGCGTCTCCCACCCAGAGCCATGCGTTCCTCGCGCTTTCAACTGCAGTCCCTGGCCCGACGCTGGTCGGGACGGCGCCCGTCGTTCACCGCGATGCTGCTGGCCGGGAGCATCGCCGCCGGCGTCACGCACTGGAGCGCTTTTCTGCTGACCGGCCTCAAGTTGTTCACTTCCGCCGACCCGCTCATCGCCTTTCTTGGCTTGAGCGCCGAGACCGTGCACTCCGGTCGCGCGTGGCAGTTCCTCACCTTCGCCTTCGTCCACGCGAATCCGCTCCACCTGCTCGCCAACGTGCTCCCGCTCTACCTGGCCGGGCGCGAGGTCGAGCCGATCATGGGCGGGAAACATTTCCTCAGCCTGTACGTCCTCGCCAATCTCCTCGGCGGCCTGGCGCAGTGGGGCGCGATGGCCGCCGGCCTCGCGCCCGAGGGCGCGACCTTCGTCGGCATCTCGGCCGGCGTGGCGGCGATCGTCTCCGCGTTTGCGACTATTCTGCCCGAGCTCGAGGTGACCGTGCTCATCCTCTTCGTCCTGCCGCTGCGCGTGCGGGCCAAGCGCTTCGGGTTCGCCCTCGCGCTGCTCGCGCTGGTGCTCTGCATTTCCCAGACCGGCACCGTGGTCGGTCCGGTCGCGATCCTCGTGGGGACACTGCTCGGCTGGCTTTATGCGAACCGGCTCGGCTTCGGCAACCCGCTCGCGATCGAGCGTTACTTCATCGATCGCAAGCAGCACGAGCTCCGGCTCGCGCGGATGCCGGCGGAGCAGTTCATCGCGGAGGAGATCGACCCCGTGTTGGAGAAGGTCGCGCGCACCGGCATGGGCAGTCTCACGCGGGCCGAGAAACGCCTCCTCCAGCGCGGCAGCTCGAAGCTCGCGGAACGGGCGAGTAATCAGTAATCAGTGGGCAGTAATCAGTATATCACGGAGGCGCGCCGTCCTCGAAACACTGATTACTGCCCTTCTGATTACTGATTACTGATCGTCGCCCTTCCCCTCGCCCGTCCTTTCGGCTAGGCACTCCGCGTGGCTACCCAACCCCAGATGTCTTTCGGCGAGCGCCTCCTGCGAGCGTGCGGCGGCATGCTTGCGCGCATCGTTTACCGCATCCGGACGCACGGCGTGGAAAACCTCCCGGCCGGCGGCTTCCTCCTCCTGCCCAATCACCTGACCTGGGTCGACGCCATCGTCCTCCAGGCGGCCTTTCCGCGCCCGATCCGCTTCGTCCTCTTCGAGCCGATCTACCACAACAAATGGCTGCACCCGTTCTTCAAGCTCATCGGTGCGATTCCCATTTCGCCCACGCGCGCCCGGGAATCGTTGCGCACCGCCATCGACGCGCTCAAGGGCGGCGAAGTCGTCTGCATTTTTCCCGAGGGAGAGCTCTCACGCAGCGGCATCCTGCTCCGGCTGCATCGAGGATATGAGCTGATCGCGCGTTCGGCTGAGGCGCCCGTCGTGCCAGTGTGGCTCGATCAGCTTTGGGGCTCCGTTTTCTCGTTCAAGGGCGGGCGGTACTTTTTCAAGGTGCCGCAGCGCTTCCCCTACCCCGTCACGATTGCGTACGACCGGCCGATCCCGCCCCGGGAGGCGGACATCGCCACGGTGCGCGAGCGGTTCTTGATGCTCGGCGAGTTCTGCTACCAAAAGCGCCCGGCCCTCCGCGGCCACCTCGCGCGCGCCGCCATCCGCGGGCTGAAGCGCCGGCAGTTCGCGCCGGCGGTAATCGATGGCATGGATCACAGCACGATCTCCTTCGGCTCGCTCCTCGCGGCGGCGATCGTGCTCGCAAAGCAGCTGCGCGCCGCCTGCCCCAGCCGGCGGATCGGCATCGTCCTGCCACCGGGGAAGGCCGGCGTGATCGCGAATCTCGCCGTCGTCCTTGCGAACAAAGTGCCGGTGAACCTCAACTTCACGGCCGGTCGCGAGGCCGTGGAGGCCGCGCTCCGCATCGGCGAAGTGCGCGACTGTCTCACCGCCCACGCCGTCCAGAAGCGGCTCCCCGATTTCCCCTGGCCGGCGAATCTGCTCCACCTCGACGACATCTTGCCGCCGCTGAAAAGCCGCATCGTCCGGTGGCGCCTCGCCGTCGCGGTGCTTCCTTCATGGGCGCTCGGCGCGGTGCTCGGGCTGCCGAAAATCGGCGACCGTGACGAGGCGATCATCCTCTTCACCAGCGGCTCCTCCGGCGAGCCGAAGGGCGTCGTCCTCTCGCATCGCAACGTCATCGCGAATGTCTCGCAGATCACGCTCATGCTGAGCCTCACCCAGCGGGACTCCATCCTCGCCTCGCTCCCGTTTTTTCACTCCTTCGGCAGCACGGTCACGCTCTGGTACCCGCTCCTCGAGGGGGTGCGCATCGTCACCTTTCCGAATGCGCTCGACCTCGTGAAAAGCGCCGAGCTCATTCATAAATACGCGATCACGCTCCTCTGCTCCACGCCGACCTTCCTGCGCGGCTACCTGCGCAAGGCGACCAAGGAACAGCTCGAGCCGCTCAAGCTGCTCGTCACCGGCGCGGAGAAGCTGCCGAACGAGCTCGGCGAGGCGTTTCAGAAACAGTTCGGCCACGAAGTGCTCCAGGGGTACGGCCTCACCGAGACCGCGCCGGCCGCCGCCTTCAACCTCCCCGCGCCGCTGCCGAGCAAGCCCAGCGATTCCGTCCAGCCCTCCAGCCGGCAGGGCTCCGTCGGCAAACTCGCCCCCGGCATCGCCGCGCAGATTCGCGACCCGGAGACCGGCGCGCCGCTGTCGCTCCACGAGACCGGCATGCTCTGGCTGCGCGGGCCGAACATTTTCGAGCACTATCTCAACGAGCCCGAGCGCACCGCCGACGTGCTGCGCGACGGCTGGTTCCGCACCGGCGACCTCGGGCGCTTCGACGAAGACGGCTTCCTCTACATCGAGGGCCGGCTCTCGCGCTTCTCGAAGATCGGCGGCGAGATGGTCCCGCACGAGACCATCGAATCGCGCCTCTACGAAATCCTCGACCTCTCAAAATCCGAGCGCGTCATCGCCGTCACCGCCGTGCCCGATGAAGCGAAAGGCGAAGCCCTCGTCGTCCTCACCGTCACCCACCTCGACGCCGCCGACGTCCGCAAGAAGCTCATGGATTCCGGCATGGCCAACCTCTGGATTCCGAAGAAGTACAAGAAAGTGGACGAGATCCCGGTGCTCGGCAGCGGCAAGCTGGATCTAAAGCGGTGCCAGGAGCTGGCGCGGGAGGGGTGAGGCTTTTTGCTGTGCGCATGTGCATTCCTGGAATCGAGACCGAAACCCAAGGGATCGGCGGATCGGCGCTTTTGCCCTTGACTTTGCTTCAAACCTAGACGAAATGGCGCGATGATTCCCCAAGCGATTGCCAGCAGCGGAGTTTACGCGGACCTGTGGAGCCACCTGAAATCGATGGATCATGCCCTATTGAGGGTAAGTCGCGCCTCTAACATGAAGCAAATTGCGGAGCTAGATAAATCGAGGCTGAAATCACTCGGTGAGTTTCTTCGACATGAACTGGACGGTAAAGAGGCGGCGGAAGACGTTTCGTTTCAAGCTTTTCTTTCCCACCGGCCGGCCGACTTCGGTTACTCGCTCGATGTTGACCTCCGGCTAGTGTTAGCCGAGTTGCCATCGTTCAAACAGTGGCTCAGAACCCAGCGCCTCGGTTTTAGAGACAAGGCGGCAAAGCTGATTGCGGCTGTCGACGGCTACTCTGCAAAGATCGACGAAAGCCTTTTCCCTTCTTCCGTTCCACAGGATGAGTTTGCTATATTGCACGAGTTGCTGTGCAAGGTTCTGTCGCAGACGGAATCGGCATTGGTGTCATAACGACTGACGGTATGCCCCCTAACGTCGACGCCCTCGTATTGTCTAAGTCGCTGGCGCTGATTGAGAAAACAAAGCGGCGGGTTGAACAAATCGACACGGCAGCATTTCCAACTAACTCGTCTCTTACCGCTCTTCAAATACTGCGCCGTGCATTGAGAA
>DASYIS010000149.1:0-10695 GCA_035997375.1 Chthoniobacteraceae bacterium | reverse complement strand
TGTTATCCAGCTTCACTTTTACGCCCGGCGACGGATTCGAGAAAGCCACCGTCCCCTGACGCGTCACGTCGATATACACCGGCTTGGCGGCCGTTTCCTTTACGACCGTAAATTGCTTTGGCTCCATGGTCCAGTCGCCCTTGGAAACGATGATGGAGTAGTCTCCTTCCGGCAGCTTCGGCGATTTCCAAGTACCAAACGATTCACCGGCAGGCTCGCCTTTCTCGTTCTTGACCAGCTCGCCTTTCTCGTTCTTCACGGTGATCTTCGCTTTCGGATCGTTGGTTTCCACCGCGCCCAGCCATCCTCCGCTCTGGACGAGATGGACGATGGGCTGCGCCAGCGGCTGTCCTTCCACGACCTCAAATTTTTCCTCCTTGTCATCGAAACCGGGCTTGGAAACCTTCAGGATGTGAGTGCCGACGGTGAGCTTGTCCGCGACCATCGGCGACTGCTTCGCGGGTCTGTCATCCAGCTTGACGGTGGCTTCGGTGGGTTCCGTTTCAATCACCGTGCTAAAGACCTGCGCGACAGTCGGTTTGGGCACGATGTTCTCTGGCTTGCCGGGGTCGGGCGGCTGAGGCTTGACCGGCTCGACCTTCGTGGGCGTAGGCACCGGTCCGTTCGCGATTTTCGGCTTATCATCGGAGGGGGTTCGACGCCCCACCAGCACGAGGACGATCGCCGCGGCGACGAACACGGCCGCCATCGCGCCAATGAACAGTGCGGGGCTCTTGCGGGCGCGCTCCACTTTCGGGACCACCGATGGATGGAATCCGCCGCCGACCGCCACTCCCGCCACGGGCGGTTCAATGCGCACGGGACCGGGAGCCGGCGCGGGCGCGGGCGGCGCAAAGGAAGTCTGAAAGCCGGTGATGTCGGCGGCCGGTTTCAACCCGAGGCGCACGGCGATTTCACCCGCGCATTGCGGGCGCTGCAGGGGGTCTTTGGAGAGGCAGGCGGCGACGGTGGTTTCCCAGTTTTCCGGCAGCTCCGCGCCGGCGATGCCGAGCGCGGCGCGTCCTTGCGCCATGCTGGGCGCGACTTTGCCGCGGACCTGCGCGGAGATGTCGCCCGTGTAGAAGGGCGGGCGCGTGGTGCAGAGGTCGAACAGCGTGGCGCCCACCGCATAAACGTCGTCGGTGGGGTGGGGTTGATCGCCCGCCAGTTGCTGGGGGCTCATGTAGACCAGCGTCCCCTGGCCGCCGGAAAGCCCCGAGACCTGCGTGACGGACTCGACGAGACTCCGCGAGATGCCGAAATCGGCGACCTTCAGATGGTTCTTGCTGTTGACCATGAGGTTCGCCGGCTTCAAGTCGCGATGCACGATCGACGCATGGTGATGCGCGTAGTCGAGCGCGTCGCAAAGCTGCCGCGTCCAATCGCCGAGGTCCGCCGGCTCGAAAATCCCCCCGGCCTGGTCGACCCGGCGGTGGCGCAGGGTGTCGCTATCGACGTACTCCATCGAGATGCCGGCGATCGTTTCGTCCTGCACGAAATCGTAGGTGCGGACGATGTGGGGATGCGTGAGCTCGAGGCTGCGCTTGGTCTCGCGCTTGAGGTCGATCAAGCTTGCCCGATCGTTGATGACGACGGAAGGCAGGAATTTGAGGGCGACTTCGCGGTTCAGTTCGTCGTCGGAAGCCAACCAGACGACCCCCATGCCGCCCTGGCCGAGGATGCGATGGAGGGTGTAGCGGCCCAGAACCTTTTGCCCTTGAGCAAGATGTTTGGCGGACTCGAAACCGGCGGAGTTGGTGTGGCTGTTTGTCATCGGGTTACCTCGCGTCCATCTATAACCTTTCAAGCCGTGTTGTCCAACGAAGAATCGCTTTCTTCGACAAATTTCGGGCGTGCACAATGGGGGTACCCATGATCGGTCGCCGCTACTTTTTCCGACTGGGAGTGGGCGTGCCCCGGCCAAAGCCGAAGAGTGTCTTGATCTTGTGCCCGACGCCATTCCCGGGACGGGGCGGGTCATCACGGTCGCGGTCGCGGTCGCGGTCGCGGTACCGGTCGTCGTCGTCGTCCCGGGATCGCTGCCGTGGAGGGCCGTCCCGCCCATTTCCAGAACCAGACCGGACAGGCTCAGGTTTGGTGAACATATTCTTCTCGAGCGTTTTGCTGAGCGCCAGCAGTTTTCCGGGCTCCACCGTCTCGTCGACGCTCAACTCGGCATAGCCCGTCTTGGAAAGGGTGTAGCGCACGCTGCCGGGCTGAACGCTGGTCGCCGGGAGCGGCGTCTTGCCCATCGTTTTGCCGGTGGCGGCATCCACGATCGACGCTCCGGACGGCTCACTCACGATGGTCACCGTCCCAGGGGTGAGGTCGAACGGTACCGGGGAGGGCGGGCCTTTGCCGACGGTGACCGGCTTGACAATCGGGTTCCAACCGGGGCGGGTGACCGAGACGATATAATCTCCCGTGGGCAAGGCACCCGACTCCCAACTGCCCAGGGTCGTCGCCGGGGTCACCGGGACCCCCGAGCGCGTCACTTGGATCCTCGCGGTCGGGTCACCGGTGGTGACGCTGAGGGAGCCCATGCTCCGCTCGAGCGTGAACTGCTGGGTGGGCGGTTGGCTCCCGTCGAGGTCCAGTTGCCTGGGGGAATCATCGTAGCCCGCCATTTCCACGACCAGAAGATGCCGGCCGGGCGCGACCTTTGCCAACGTGAGAGGCGTGCGATCGATCAACTTGCCGTCCAGCCTCACCATCGCCTCCGTGGGTTCGGATTCCACCTTCACGTCCACGGGAGGCCTGGCATCCGGCGTCGCCCGCGCCGGAGCGGAGGGCGTCGCCACCGCCACGGCGCTCCCGGTCGCCACGGTCGCGCCGGGGGTCGCGGGCTGCGGGGTGGGGGTCGGGCTGGCCGGCCCGGTCGAGCCAACCTTCGACGACGCATCCTTCTCCGCAGTCCCCCCGCCGACGATCCACGCCGCGAGAAACACGAGAAGAATCAGCGCACCCGCCGCCCCGGCGAGCACGGCGGGCCGGCGCAGGAGGTCCCGGGCGCCGCCCGTCCAACCGGCCTGCATGTAAGATTCCGCGGGCGTCGTCGGGACCGGCATGGCGGGCAGGATCGGCGCGGCGGCCGGCGGCGCGGCAGTCCGCGGCGCGCTCAACGAGGCGGCCGTGCCGAGGGCCAGGCGCTGCGCGATTTCGCCCGCGCTTTGGGGGCGCTGCGCGGGATCTTTGGCGAGACACGCCGCGACGGTACTCTCCCACTCTGGCGGCAACGGTGCCGCAATACCAAGGGCGCGCCTTCTTTCGGACATCGACGGCGGCACTTTGTCGCGTACCTGGCTCTCGATGTCTCCCGTGTAAAAAGGAGGCTTCCGGGTGCAGAGCTCGTACAGCGTGGCGCCGACGGCATAAACGTCGTCGAGCAGGTGCGCCGGTTCGCCGGCCAGTTGCTGCGGGCTCATGTAGACGAGGGTGCCGCGCCGGGGCCCTTCGCCGGTCTCGGACGTCAGGGATTTGTCCAGGCCGTCGGCGAAACCGAAGTCGGAGATTTTCAGGTGGCCGCGCTGATCGAGGAGCAGATTGGCCGGCTTGAGGTCGCGGTGAATGATGCCCGCGTGGCCGTGCGCGTAGTCGAGCGCATCGCAGAGCTGCCGCACCCAGAGGCCGAGCGCCGCGGGTTCGAAGATCTCGTCCGGCTGCTCGCGCTGCCGGTTCCGCACGCTGCCGCCCTCCACGTACTCCATGGAAATGCCCACGACGCTGCCGTCCTTCACGAAGTCGAACGTGCGGACGATATTGGGATGTGAAAGCTCCAGGCTGCGCCGGGTCTCCGTCTTCAGGGCCTCGAAACTCGAGGCGCTCGCGACGATCTCATCCGGGAGAAACTTGAGGGCCACGTCGCGCTCGAGCTGCGCGTCCCGCGCCAGCCAGACGATCCCCATCGCGCCCCGGCCGAGCAGCCGCTTCAATTCATAGCGGCCGAGCAGCCGTTGCCCCGCGGCTAACGTGGAAGGGAGACCAGTGGGTGAAGCGTGGAGATTTGCCATGGATGCCGGGAGCCGCAATAGCGGGTCGCAGGGGATTATCCAAGCGTGAAAAGGGGAAGTAATCGGTAATCAGTGGGCAGTAAACAGTAAGGCCGTCCGCGCGCAGCGCGCTCCGGACTGATTACTCCCCTGATGATTACTGATTACTTGGCGAATGAACCACCCACTCCCCCGCCCCGATCCGCAGCCTGGCCCCCGGCTGGAGGGCGATCGCCGCACCCGGCCGCAACGGTTCGCCGTCGACCTCGATCGGCACATCGTCGAGCCGGCGATTGCCGATGCGAAACTCGCCGCCGCGCACGTAGAAAGAGCCGGGGGAAGTGCCCAGGGCCTCGGTGTCCCAGACCAAGGCGCCGGAGCCGTCGACGCCGAAACCGGCCTCCTCCAGTAGCCACACCGTCTCGGCCAGCGCCATGCAGCCGGGCCACGGCACAACGAACAGCGCGCCCCAGCGTTCCCCTTCCCGCGAGCCGACGGTGACGCCGGACGGCACCGGCAGCAAGCTCGCCTGCCATTGGTTTCCCAACTGCACCCGCGAGAGACCGCGGAGGCGGACCCCCGTTCCAGGTTCGATCCGGAGCCCCCCGAGGAAAGTGCCATTGCGGCTCGCGCCCTCGTCGGGGCCGTCCAGCAGCGAGATCTCTCCCTGGTGCAGCCGCAGGCGCGCATGGAGGCGGCTCAGCTCGTGGGAGAGCTCGCCCGCCCCGGCGACCTGCTCGGGAAAGCGCGCCACCACGTCGGACACGCTGCTCGAGCGGCCCAGGCGAAGCTCCGGCCGCGAAATGAGCTGCAGGCGGCGCCCCGGCGCCGGCACCGGCTCCAGGAGAAGCACCCCCGCCACCGGCGCGTGGGGAGCCGCGGCGCGGGTGGCGGCGCGCTCGCCCAGGCGGGTGGGCGCCCCGCAGGCTTCCGCCAGCGCGTCGTAAAAGCGCCGGGCCGTCGCGGGCGCGCCGGCCGAGCGGGCCGACGCGAGGACGACGTTGGCGGCGTCGTTGAAGGTCGAAAGCGGCGTCGCGTCGCGTTCCGGCCCCGCGCCCGCGAGCTCGCGGAAGAGGGTGCGCAGGAGCTCGACCGCCGGCGGGGCCGCCGCGGTCAGCGGCATGATCCCGCGATCGGTCTTCCACTCGTCCCGGGGCAGGTGCTGCGTGAGCCGGCAGGGATCGATCCGCAGCGTCCACTCGGGCCACACCTCCAGGGGACGTGTGAGCCACTGCGCCTCCTTCCCCTTCATGCTTCCGCGAAATTGCACGAAGAAGCGATCCAGCCCGAGCTCGGGCAGCATCCCTTCCGCCGCCGCGTGATCGAGCGCGGCGGGCGCGGCCTCGAGCAGGCGCAGCGACTCGTCGGCGCGCAGCTTGCGGCGCTGCCGCAGCAACTCGAGCACGGTAAAGCCCGCGACCCACTCCCGGACGATCCAGCCATTCTTGAAATCGAGCACCGCCGGCCGCAGAAACGCGGGATGCGGCGCCGTCATCCACCGCTCCCAAGCCGCGAGCAGCGCGGCGCCGTCCTCCCGCGGCGACATCCCCGCGGGGAAGTACTTGAGCGCGACCGGCCGGCGAAAGACCGTGTCCCACGCCCGGTGCGATTCTTCACTCCCTCGTTGCTCGGGGGCGGGCTGGGTGAAGCGAGTCATGGAAGTTGGGCGGCGACGGCAGCAAGGTGCCCGCTACAACCGGCCTTGTCAGCTTCGATGAAATCGCCGGGTCGCCAATCGCGACATTGCTTAATATCCTCTGATTCCGCGGAACATCCCAATCGCCGCTGCCGCCTTTTCCCACGCCCCGCTCGTGCTACCCGCACCACTCGCGCTCTCCCGCTTCTTTCGTTCCGCCGCTTCCGCACGCAGCTGAGCAGCGAGGAAGCTCAGGCCGCTTTCCGTGCTCGCTTTTGGATCGCTCGAATACCGCCGCGCGGCGATCCGTTCGCCCTGGCTCTTCTCAGCGGTGAAAGTGAGCCGATCCTCACTGGTCGCATCCACATGGAATGACTTGGTCCCCGAAGGAATCTCCGTCACCAGCCGGCCCTCCTTGAGCCGCCAGCGCCCGTGCTCCACGGCACGGCTCGTCGCGACCACGAGCGTGCGATCGGGAAAGTAATGATAAACCGTCGCGACGGGCACGAGTCCATTCGACACCTGCATCACCCACGAGCCGACCATCATCTGCTCCTGCGCATTGAGCGGCGCCTGGGCGATGGTGGGAATCGTCACGCAGGACGACAGGAGCAGGAGCGCAAGGCCGCAGAAAGCTGCGGCGGCCGCGCGCCGCCAATGGGCAGGAGAACACCAGGGATTCATAAGGCAGAGCCATGTCGCCCGCTCGCGGAGAGGTCAAGGCGCAAACGGTCTGCGGCCCGCGCATTCGAAGCTCCGGTTGCAGACAGGGCCCTGTGGGCGCCCTGTGGGCCATTTGGACGTCGCGAGCAAAACCAAGGAGCGGCGTCCGTCCCGGCGCCGACCTTCAAACGGCGAAGCCGCACGCCATCCCGTTGCGCTCATCCGCGCCACTGAAGCTTGAACGTCCAGGAAAAGTGCCGCTTCGCGGGATCAAAGTCGGCGCCGGGACGGACGCCGCTTCTTGGGCCGGCTTTTCCCGCCCACGCGGAAAGCGACGCCCAAACGGCCCACAGGCCGTGGCTACAACTGGAGGCGGCACCCCGCTCACCCAAAAAGCGGCAGCAGCGGCCGCCCCTCTTCGAGCAGATTGTACGGGCGGCCTCCCTGGTCGATCGCTTCGAGATTCGTGATCCCCATGGCGTGGTAGACCGTCTTCGTGATGTCCTCCGGGCCGATCGGGTTGTCCGCGGGCAGGGCAGCATGCGCGTCGGTGCGGCCGTAGGTTTGCCCGCCCTGGATGCCGCCGCCGGCCAGCAGGACGCTCATGCACGAGGTCCAGTGATCGCGCCCCGCGCCGACGACGCCGCCGGAGCGCCGGTCGCCGACCTGGGGCTTGCGGCCCATCTCGCTCGTCACCATGACGAGCGTGTCGTCGAGGAGCCCGCGCTGCGCGAGGTCTTCGAGCAGCGCCGAGATGCCGCGGTCGAACTCCGGCAGGAGGTTCTCCTTGAGACAATTGAAGTTGTTGGCGTGCGTGTCCCAGCCGCCGGCACTGCTGCATTTGGCGTGGAGCGCTTCGTTCTCTTTCCAGAAGACGGTGATGAACGGGACGCCGGCCTCGACGAGGCGCCGCGCCATGAGGAGGCTCGTGCCGTTGATCGTGCGGCCGTAGCGTTCCTGCACGGCCTGCGATTCGGAGGCGATGTCGAAGGCGCCCGCCGTGGCGCTGGAGGAGAGCATGGCAAAGGCGCGCTCCTGCTGCGCGGTGTAGTTGCGCACGGCGGCCTCGGTATCGAGCTCGCGGCGGGCGGCGTTCAGCGCGCCGAGGAGCCGGCGGCGCTCGTCGGCGCGGGCGCGGCTCATGCCGGCATCCAGGGTCAGCGTCGGCGCGCTGAATTTCATCGGCTCCTCCAGGCTGCCGCTGAGCAGGAAGGGGTCGTACTCCAGCCCGAGCCGCCCCGCAAACTGCCCCGGCCGCGTGTAGGGCGCCTTGCTCGGGATGTGCGGCAGGGTGATGAGATTCGGCAGCTTCTCGTGCGCGGGCCGGCGCATGCCGACGACGCAACCCATGTGCGGCCAGTCGGTGGGATACGGCCGCCGATCGTTCCCCTGCTGGCGAAAGGTGGGGTCCGGCGCGTGGCCGGTCAGGTTGTAATAGTAGCCCGCATGATGATCCCCCGTGGCGCGGCCGAAATCGGTAATGCCGTGGACCATGGCAAACCGATGCGCCTGCCGCGCGAGCAGCGGCAGATGCTCGCACAGCTTGATCTCCGGCGAGGTGGTCGCGATGGTCCGAAACTCGCCCCGATACTCGAGCGGCGCCTCGGGTTTCATGTCCCACATGTCGATGTGCGACGCCCCGCCGCAGAGGAAGAAGAGGATCGTCGACTTCGCCGGCTTGCGCCGCGCCGGAGCCGCCTCCGCCCCAAACGCCCCGCGCCCAAAAGTGAGCCCCGCAAGGCCGGCCGTCGACGCGGCAATGAACGACCTCCGGCTGAGCGCGGGCGAGAACAGGGGGATTCTCATGGGGAAAGCGAAGCGGAGTTTGGGTGGAAAGTCAATCGCGCGGGGCGTGTGGCGGGACAATGAGACAATGAGACAATCAGACAATCAGACAATCCGTTGGCAGAATCTGATTCACCGCTTCGCGATTCGCCCGGCGATGCGCGGCCATCGTGATCGTGCTCCCAATCGATTCATCACTTCCGTCCCCCGGTTGGCGGAAAGAACTGATCTCGCACCTTCCACACCGCCTCCATGTCGAGCTTTTCGCCGGCGAAGATGATCTGCCGGCTCGTCCTGTCCTTCCGGCTATTGAGGTAGCGCGTCACGTTCATCCAGCGGATGGTTTGCTGGCCGCTCAGCTCGTCCGTCTGGCGGATGACGAGATACACGTCCACCGGCTGGCTGATCCAGTATTTGAGGTGGCGGTCATTCGACACGTCGAAGACCTCGCTGCCGTCACCTTTGCGGGTCCGCAAGTAGGAGTTCCCGCTCTTGAGCTGAATGTAGATGCGCCTCCCACTGGCCTTGCCGTCGTTGTCCTTGAACTCCACTTCGCCATCGATGCCGTGATCGAACATCGTCACCGGGCGGAAGATTTGGTTCGCCTCGCCCGCGATGGCCATCATGTGGCCGATCAGGATTTGCTCCAGAGCCTGCGTGTCGAGTTCGCGCGTGGCCGTCTCGTCCATCGCCAGAAACGAATTAAGCCGCTCACTCTCTGCGCTGAACGAAAAGCGGCAATCTTGCGTGGGACGGGATCCCCCTTCAGCCGCTGTTCGCTTAATTAACATCAATGAACGGCTCCTCGCACTCCGCTGCGGATTACGCGATGCACTTGAACTTCTTTCCCAGCACAACGGACGCGTGGTGGAGAACTTGTTCGCGAGCTATATCGGGGTCGACGCTCAAGGATTCAAATGGAATCTCAAAACCGGTGAAGACGTGCTCCAACGCCTCATCGACCTCAGTTCGAAAGTGGGGATCCATGTCCCTGATCTTATTGGCATCAATCGGTTTCTTACCGTCGACTGTGGTCTTAAAGTGGCGGCAGTAAGTAGCTGAATGGTGCTTTAGAGCATCCGCAAATAACGTTCCTCAGGCTCGTTCAAGCTACTGCCCCGATGTTTGAGCGCCGCAGAAAAATATCCCATTGCGTCCGCCACGGGGCGATCCACCAGCACGACATCTGCGTTCAACTCCGCTTCCAGTTCCAAAGTGATGCCGCGAGTCATGATCCACAGTGTGCTGGCAAACGTGTGTTCACGCAGAATCGGAAAACCATGGTCTCGGGCCTCGGTCGCGAGGTCGGAAACTCTCGCGACCCTGTAGCCCTCGGCTCGCAGAACACTTTCCACGCTCTGGAGCAAGGATGTCTTTCCCGTTGAATGGGTACCGGAAATTGCAAGTTTAATGGCCATTCAATTCATCTTTCATTAGAGGCTGCCGGTTCAGAATCCCAGCCGATATTGGCGCGACCATGCCGGAAAACGATGTGCGGATATTTTCGATCATGCACTTGGTAGCCAAGTGTGTGCTGCATGAAGTAACGAGGTGGTTCGTTTAGCCCATCCGTGAGAATCGCACCGTCCCCCAGTTCCGGAACGCCCGTCGCTCCAAGTTCCCGTGATAAGCGTACCACTTCCTCGAAGCGAGGCTTCCTCCAAGCATTCCTGCACAGTCGCAACTGGCTGGCGGGACAAATGTCGCACAACTCCCGAATCCCGTAGTGACCATTGTAGTCCGGCAGACTATGCGCGAACGCAACGCCACAAGACGTCTTGCGAAATAGAATACCGAGCCTGTTCGCCTTGCGAAAAGCCCCAACGATTCGAGCGTCCAGAGTTCGTGGCATTATCTTTCGTCGCGCAACGTCACCGTATGGCTCCGGGATGCCACGCTCTTGAAAGAAGGAGGCCATTTCCTCTCGGTAAAATAGCCCCGTAAAGACAGTCGCATGTGCGTGGTGACATAATTCGACTGCACGGGCGAGGTGCTCATCAGAGTCGTTGAGAAGTGGAACCACCGGGCGCCAGTAAAAGATCGTGCGATAGGATTTTGCCGCAGCGAATGATTGCCTCAGCGAATTCGCGGCTATTTCGCTGTCGATTGGTTCAACCCGCTTCTCTGCAATGCCCGAATACGTAATCAGCAATGTGACCTTGAGATTTGGTATCCCATTCAGTCGCTCGCAGTCTTCCTCGGTCACCTTGAATCGTGTGATAATGAGCAAATGGTTTGTAAGCCCCCTCCGGCTCAGGTTTTCCGCCACTGAAAATGTGTGCGGTTTAACCGATGGCAGAAACGGATCTGTAGCGCGGTTGAAAAGTTGTAGCGGTGTCACATGGGGTTGAAAAAACCTATGTCGAACGAGGTATTCAACAGCCTCGTCGTCGCTCATTAAGAGCCGAGGCTGCTTCATTTCAAAGTTCTGAAATAAGTGCCTGACACAATACGAACAATCGAGAGGGCAGCCAACGACGTGGTTTAGACTTAGGCCCGACTTCCGATACTCGACGGGGTCCACCAAAGCAGGATTCATGTCAGCACGCTCGGCGGGGGACAGTAACCGCAATGGTGATTGCGTGGTGAATGCCAGACCGTTTTGCTCACCCAAAGTGGAAT
>DASYIS010000148.1:0-9333 GCA_035997375.1 Chthoniobacteraceae bacterium | reverse complement strand
CGGGTTTTCTGTTGATTTCCCCTCGGGCGCCCCTAGAATAGCTCTCCGTTCCACTGCCAGAACGCCTCTTCATTGGGGTGTAGTGTAACGGTAGCACCGCAGACTCTGAATCTGCTTGTCTAGGTTCGAATCCTAGTAACGCAGCCACTTGGAATGGCGCACTCATATGATTCACGCGTAAGCGGGAAAGTGACGAAACACCAGCCGTCGAAATCGATGGGGGGTTAGTCCGCGATGGTGATGGTGCGCCGAATCTCCTCGGTCTTGAAGCCGAGGGCGCTCGGCTGCCGCACGCCCGGCAGTACGGCGACGTCGTAAAGCTCGCGGACAATGCCCTCGATCGTCACCGAGTGGACGACGTCCCTCGCGCGAAAATGTGGGCGCCGTTCAGGTCTCCGCCGATGGTCGTGGCGCCGAGCGTCGTGCCCGCAAGGAAGCTGCCGCTGATCAGCGAGTCCCCGAGGCCGATGCTCGCGATGGCGCCGCCTGCCTCGACGCTGCCCGAATGCGGGCCGGCGCCACCGAGGACGCTGCCGGCGATCTTCACCGCGCCGAGATCGCCCGCGGCAAAGATGGAGCCGCTGTTGGCCGCGGACCCGCCGCGGATCGAGCCGCCGATCGTGATGGCGCCGCTGTCGTCGTCGGCAGCGTTGGCGCCACCCGCGATGCTGACAAAGGCACCAACGATGTCCGATTTCACGGTCAGGGTGCCGAGCTTGCCCTGGATGTCGCTCTGCAACGAGCCACCCGCGGCCTGGGTGGAAAGCCCGAGTCGCCCCAACGATTGGACGGTCAGGGCCGCGATCGCGGATTTCGCAAACCCGTCGCCATTCACGTCGCCGGCGCTGCTGACCGAATGGCCGGTATTGTCAAACCCGGAGCCGAGCAGCTTCGCGCCGCTAGTCCCGTTAATGCTGCCGAGGGTCAACGCCGAGCCGAAGCTGGCGGCCCGGCCATACACGATGTAGGCCGCGCCCGCGTAGTTGTTGTAACCATACGCACCGACGATGAGGTCGGCGAAGCCGTCGCCATTTACGTCGCCCGCATGGCTAACCGAGATGCCGGCGTGCGCATCCGCGCCAGTGCCGTCGAGCCGGGAGCCATTGGGCCCGGTGAGCGCGGAGAGCTCGAAGGCGGCGGTCGCATTCGTGGCCTTGCCATAGACCACGTAGGCGTGGCCGACGAAGTTATCCGAGGGCACGTCGTCCCGTTCGCCGAGGATCACGTCGTCAAAGCCGTCGCCATTCACATCGCCCGCGCCGCTGACCGAATATCCCGTTTGTGCGACGGCGGTCACCCCTTTGAGCGCGAAGCCATTCGCGCCGGTCAGCGCCCCGAGGCTCATGGTTTTGGCAAAGGCGGTCTTCTTGCCGCCCCGACCGACCTTCCCACGCCGTTGCCCGCGAGTTTGAAGCCGTTGGTGCCGTCGAGCGCCCCGAGATTCAGGGCCGCGTTGAATCCGTCCACGGTGCCGAAGACGACATAGGCGGCCCCGGTCTCGGTGATGAGCACGTCGTCGATCCCGTCGCCATTCACGTCACCACCGGCATGCACCGCGAAGCCGGCGCGGGCGCCGTTGGTGGCGCCATTGAGTTGGAATCCGTTGTTGCCATCGAGCGAGCCGAGGCTGAGCGGCGAGACGATCGCGGGGCTGGTTCCATTGCCGGTGAAAGGCGCCTGGACGGGTGGGGTGGTGGCGTTTACTTCGCGCACGCGCAGGTCGATCGTCGTGCCGACGTTGAGCCCGGCGAGGTCGTTCGAGGCGCCGGCCGCGAGCGGGAACTTGGTGCCGCCCACCGTGAGGCTGCCGATCTCCTCGGCGATGAAACCGAAATTGTCGACCCCGCCTGGTGTGCCGAGGGCCTCTCCTTTGATCGCGATGCTCGTGATCTTCGCGATCTTCGCCGGATCGCCGCCGGGGATGAGCGCGTCGCCGCCGTTGCCGAAATACGGATCGGTGGTCTTCGCGCCGGCCACGAGATTGCTGGCGACCCAATCGCCGCCGACCGTTACCGCGCCGATCATCGCGTCACCGTTGGAGGGAGTTCCAGCAAAATTATAGCCCGCGAGCACTTGCGCGCCGAGCACCGAACCCGTCACCGCGAGGCTCTTGATCCCGTTGTAGGCGAAGATTCTTCCGCCATCGAGGTCGCCGCCGATGGTCATCGTGCCCACCTTCGCGAAGGTAATCGTTGCGCTTTGCTCGCTCGCGCCGCCCACGCGCACCAGCGAGCCGCCGAGCGTGAAGCTGCCGAGATCGCCGGCCACGCCGATGATATCGAACCCCGGAGCCTGACTCGACCGAACGTCGCCTCCGATCGCCAGCGAGCCGACGTTCCCGAACGCGTGCAGTCCATCGCCGCCAGCGGCCGGATCGCCACGCAGCGAGCCCCCGATCTTGATGCTTCCAAACGCGACGCCCCCACCTGCCGCGACGAGCGACATATTCACCACATCCGTTGCCACGGCGAGCGTGCCCCATGTCCCGTTGACGTTACAGGACAAGGCGCCTCCGCCGGCCTGCGTGCTCAAGCCGAAAATGCCGAGCGAATTCACCTGCAGCAGATCGAGTCCCGGCGTCGTTACCGTCGCCTCGCCCGCGGAGAGCGCGCCGAGATCGCCATCGATGATCACTTTGCCGAGATCGACACCGGTCGCATCGATCCGGCCGACATTCACGTGCCCATCTCCGCCGATGGCCGACGGCGTCGCGGTAATGCTGAGATCCGCATCCTGAAATTCCGTGCCATCGTCACCGAAGTTGATCGCCGCGAGTTGCGCGCCACCATTAGCTCCGGATGAAAAGAGGAAGAAGTCGGAATAACCGAGCGTCCCTTTGCTGGTCTTGATCGTGACGAGATCGCCGTCCACATCCGTATAGGTTGCGGTCGTGGCGTTGACCAGCGTGACGAGGGGCGCAAAGGCTGAACTCAGTTTGAGAATGGCCGCGCCTTGCGTGAGCACGGAAAAAGTGTCGCCGTCAATGACTTCAGTCCCGGTCGCGGTCCATCCATTTCCGATGTTCACCACGTCGCCGGCGTCGGCGCGGACGATGAGCGTGTTCGTGTTGGGCGAGGCGTTCACGACCGCGCGCGCGTCGAGCGACAGATAGTTGACGCCCGGCCGGAGGTCCACCTCCTCAAAGCCGGTGATGCGGTAAACGGGACGGGCCGTGAGATCGAGCAGCGTGTTGCCGTTGAGCACAATCGTATCGAAGCCGTGCCCGCCGACCAGGCGCTGCTGCCGGCCCTTGGAGAAACTCCCACCGGAGAAAATGTCGTCCCCCTGCCCGCCGCGGACCACGTCCAACGAGCCGTTATTGAGAAACAGGTCGTTGCCCTGGCCGCCGATCATCACGTTGACGCCATCGTCGCCGGTCAGCGTATCGTTGCCGGGGCCGCCATGCTGCGTCACCGCGCCGGAGTCGAAGCCTTGGATCAGGTAGGAGACGCCGGCTCGGCTCCGGCCGGCGGGCGTGCCGTTGCTGCCGACGAGCAGGTCATCGAAGCCATCGCCGTTGACATCGCCGGCCGCGCTGACCGAGAGGCCCGCGTGATCTCCGCTGCTCGTGCCGTAGAGGGTGAAGCCGTTGGCGCCATCCAGCGCAGTTACGCTGAGACTGGAGGGGAACGCCGCGGCCTTGCCGTAGACGACGTAAGCCTCACCGGATCTAAGGCCGCGGGTCGCGGCGGCGGACGCGCCGACGATCACGTCATCGAAGCCATCGCCATTCACGTCGCCGGCGGCGCTGACCGACACGCCCGCGTAATCGCCGGGATTTCGACCGAGAATGCGGAAGCCATTGGCACCGTTGAGCGTGGCCAGGCTGACCTTGGCGCCCAAGGTGGCGCCGGCTTTGCCGAAGACCACGTAGGCCCCGCCGGACGTATTCGCATCGCCAAAGGAGGGGATCGGCTTCGCGCTCACGAGTAGATCGCCGAGGCCATCGCCATTCACATCGCCCGCCGCACTCACGCTCGTTCCCGCATGGCCCGCGACTCCCGTACCATCGACGATGAAGCCATTCGTGCCGTTGAGGGACGTGACCGGAATGCGCGCGGGAAACGCGCCCGCCTTGCCGTACACCACGTAGGTACTCTTCGCCGCGCCGCCGACAATGACGTCACTAAACCGTCGCCATTCACGTCGCCGCCGCTGATGGAGATGCCGGTAAACGCGAAATTGAACGGGCCTTTGACTGCGAATCCGTTGGCGCCAGGAGTGAGGAAGTTCGTGAGCACATGGACCGCCGCTCCGCCGGCTGCGGATGGCTGCTACTGCTTCCGCGACCCGGGCGGGAAGGTCACTGTCTCGAAGTCTCCCATGACAGCACGCACCCGCCCGACTCGCCCCAGCCGCCGAGCAATACCTGGCTGGATTCGTCGATTGAAGAGGCTCGCACCTTCCTCCTTCTTGCCGGGCCACCGCTCCAGGACAGACGCCATGTTCCACTACCCCCTCGCCACCTTCGCGTGCCAGCTCTGCAACCTGCTCGGGGCCAAGGTGCGCCGCTCCCGCGCGGTGCAGTCAACCCTCACTTGCAGGCGGTGGCTCTGAATGACGAGGAGCTTGATCCTCTCTGGCAGCCATGGCTGACGAATCTCCACCACCACGGGCTTTCTCCACACTCAACCTTACCCCGGAGAGCATTGCCCGCTCGACCCGCTCGATGCTGGGCGAGATCCTCGAACGCCTGGACGCGAAGCCCGGCTCAGCAGCCGCCACGGGCGTGGTCTCTAAGCGTGTCGCGGGCACAATTGGGAAATCTGTGGGTGGGTTGAGCGCGCTGATGCTGCTCGCGCTAGTAGCGAGTAGGCTCAACGCAGCGTCAGGGTTCCCCCATCCACGGGATACGCCGCCCCGGTGATGAAGCTGGCCTCGTCGCTGCAGAGGAAAAGCGCCACCGCGGCGACTTCCTCCGGGCGGCCCATGCGTCCGATGGGTTGCGCCTGGGAGAGCTTTTCGAACATCTCGGCTTCCCGCCCGGCGTAGTTCTTCGCAATGAAGCCATCGACAAAGGGCGTGTGAATCCGTCCGGGCAGCAGGGCGTTGCAGCGGACGCCGTGCGCGAGGAAATCCTTCGCCACGGAGTAAGTCATGGCCAGTACCGCGCCTTTGCTGGTCGCGTAGGCGAACCGGTCGTTGATCGCCATCTGGGCGACCGTGGACGCGAGGTTGAGAATGACTCCGCCGCCGTTTGCGACCATGTGACGCAAGGCGGCCTGGGTGCAATGCGCGACGCCGTTCACGTTCACGCGCTGGATGCGGGCAAACTCCTCGGGAGCGGTGTTCAAGGCATTGCCCACGTGGGCAATGCCGGCGTTGTTCACCAGGATGTGCAGCCGCTCGTGGCGGGTGAGGATCTTCGCGAAGGCGGCGTCCACCGACGCGTGGTCGCCGACGTCGCAGCTTTCGCCATTCGCGGCATGGCCGGCGGCGCGGAGTTCCCCGACCGCAGCTTCCAGAGGATCGGCGGCCAGATCGAGCAGCTCGACCGCCGCGCCATGCGTGGCGAAGCGCTTCGCGATGGCCAGCCCGATGCCGGAGGCGCCGCCGGTGACGATGGCGGTCATTTGGGCGAGAGAAAAGGGGAGTGTGCTCATGTGGTTTTGCGTTCTTGATTCGGGATGCGGCCGATGATCGGGTATTGCTCCGCGTCGAAGACGGTGCCGCTCAAAGGGCGGCTGGCCGGGCTGACCCAGTAGATGGCGGCTTCGGCGATCTCCTCGGGCCGGAGGAGCCGGCCGGAGGGAATGGCGTAAGCCGGGACCTGATCCGGCCAATCGGGGGGAAGACCATCGCTGAGCTTGGCTTCGTACTCGTTCTCGGTGAGCGTCCATCCGACATTCATCTGGTTCACCCGCACGCGGTCGGGGCCGAGCGCATCGGCCAGATTGCGGGTGAGCGTCATGAGGCCCCCCTTGCTGATGGAGTAAGCCGCCAGGTTCGCCTGGCCACAATGCGCGAGGATGCTGCCGATGTTCAGCACACAGCCTTGCGACTCCCGCAGCGCGGGGAGCAGCGCGCGAATGAGCATGAACGGCGCGCGGAGATTCACCGCCATCATGCGATCGAAAAACGCGCAATCCGTCTCCTGGAAATGGGCGCGCGTGGTGAGCGCCGCGTTGTTGACGAGGGCGTCGAGGCGGCCAAACGCCTCCAGCGCCGCCGCGGCCAGTTGCGGGGGATGGCTTTCCGCGGCCAGATCGCCCGGCACGAAGGCGGCTCGCTCCCGGCCGAGCTCCGCATGCAAGGCCTCGCCGCGCGCCACGTCGCGGCCATGCAAAATCACGCGCGCGCCTTCCTCGACGAAGCGCCGCGCCATGGCGGCTCCGATGCCGGTGGTGCTGCCGGTGATGAGGATGGTCTGGCCGTGCAAGCGCATGGGGAGCGATTGAAGAGCGCAGGCGCGGGAACGGCAAGTAATCAGTAATCAGTGCGGAACGAGTAATCAGTCCGGAACCGCGCGCGCACGCGCTTCGACTGATTACTTCCCCACTGATTACTGATTAATCAGTAATCAGTTCAGCGGGAGTAATCAGTCGTCCGCGGACTGCCGCCACTGATTACTGCCCACTG
The DNA here is from genome assembly GCA_035997375.1 of Chthoniobacteraceae bacterium. Taxonomy (GTDB): domain Bacteria; phylum Verrucomicrobiota; class Verrucomicrobiia; order Chthoniobacterales; family Chthoniobacteraceae; genus DASYIS01. The sequence continues at coordinate 2,754 of DASYIS010000148.1, read as the reverse complement.
ATTACTGATTACTTCGCGGCCTACGCTTACGACGAAACCAACACCGTATAGCGATACACGATCTTCTTTTCCGCCCCGGACGGCAGCGTGAGCTTCCATTCGAGCTCGTGGCGGGGGTTCACGCTGAAGACCCCTTCGCGCCGGAGCGTGTCGCCGGGCTTCTCCTCCGCCTCCACCAGCGCGCCGGAGAACTGCGCCTTCATCAGCAGCGTCACCGGCGCGCTGCGGAAGTTGCGCGCCGTCGCTTCCGCTTTCACCGTCGTGCGATAGTACCGCCGGCCGCCGATCCAGACCTCGTTCTCCCGCTTGCCCGATTCCTCGATCTCCGTGTGGTCGGTCTGGAGGCTGAGAGCCTTGGTGATGTGCAGGCAACTGCGCTGGCCGGGATTGGTCCAATTGCTCTGGCTTTGGCCGCGGAATTGCCCGTCCTGGCGAATGGTCGCCGAGGCGGTCGTCATCGGGAATTTCAGCGGGTTCTGGAAAATGACCGAGTCCCAGGCGCCCTCCGGCTCCTCGGAGTCGTTGCGGCTGCCATGCGTCAGGTAATTGCCATACGCGTCGCGCTTATCCGCGATCGCCCACTCGACGACCCGCTCATAAGCCGTCTCCCCCGCCGCCACCTCGAGCGACAGCGCGTCGCCCGGCTCCAGCGTGCGTTTTCCGATGCTTTCAAAATGGAGATCCTGACTGGTGGCGCCTGGTTCATCGCCGGCGGGCAGCGGAGCGAAATTCGCCGCGCTGTAACTATTCCCCAAAGTTTGCTGACTCAGCGAACTCGAGCGGCTGCTCGGCTTGCCGCCAATCTGCTGGAAAAACGCCGCCAGCGAACCGCCCTGCCAGAGCGGTGAATCCACGTGCCCAAACTCCACATTCGGATAGCCGGAGATGAGCGCCAACTCGGCGCCCGCGAGCGGCATCAGCTCATTTTTCACCACCGCCGTCTGCCGGATGCGGAGCTTCTTGGCGTCGGTCAAATCGACAAAGTATGCCGGCACCCAACTGGCCCCTCGCGTAAGATACGAAACACTCACCGGCCCCGCCTTGGCCACGGTGAAGATGATCGACGCCTTGTCCTCCGCGCGCTTGTGCACCGTGCCCGGCTTTAGAATCTCCACCCGGCCGATGCGTCCGAGCGCGATGTAATCCCGCGCGCCCTTGTCCCCTTCGAGCACCAGGAACCCGCCCGTCGTCGCCACCGGTTCGGGGGTGAGGCCGCCCGTGTATCGATTCCGGGCGTAGCCGTCGGGGGCCGCTTCCGCCGAGATCCACACCCGCGGCTTCGGCTTCCCCTCGGGCATGGTCCAAACCTTTCCGATCATCGTGCCGCCCGGCATCGTCTCATCGGCCTTCAGGGTCAGCTTCACCTCCGCGCCCGCGAGATCCACCTGCAAGTTTCCCGTGGGGAGAGCCGCGTCCGAGGCGTCTACCTTGCGCATCGTCGAGCGAATGGTGGCCGCCGCTTCCGACTCCACGAGGAAAGTCCCATGCACCACGCGCGGCGGCTCCTCCCAGGCGAAGTCGCCGGCGCGGTCCGCGGTGAACGAACACTTCACCACACACAGCCCATTCTTGAATAAACCCACCGAATCGATCTGAGGCTTCACGGCCGTCTCGTCCGCGAGGGCGGCGGATGCGGAGGCCAGGAGGAAGGAGAGGAGCAGGGGGGGAAGTTTCATAGCACCCCGACTCTGCGGAGATTTGCGGGGCGTGTCATTGGTCAGATTGTAAAAGAATTGTCAGACGGCGCGGTCAGTCCAGGGAGCGGCGTCCGTCCCGGCGCCGACCCGTGGATTTGACTCGCGACGCGTGGGCGAAACCGCGAGACTCTCCACCACGCAGTGCTCCCTCCCGCGTTGATCCGCCGATTTTCCAGATCCCGACCAATTGGCTCAATAAGATTTCGGCCATTAGCCACGCGCCCTATATGAATCGTCTGGTTTCAGTCACTGGCTTATTGGCCGCCGCATCGGGAGCCGCCTGGCTTGTCCCTGCCCTCGCTGCGTGGCTGGAGCGCGGGCCTTTGGGATGGCGGGACTGCGCGATTGCTTCCGTGGGGCTCGCTCTCATTCTGGGCGGCGCGATCGCCGTCTGGTGGGGCTTCCGCGACTTACGCCTCGCCTCGATCCCGGCGCCGGTGAGGGCGTCCATCGTGGGGAATGGCCTGTTTGTCTCATTTTTTATGCTGGAGTTCAGCGATGGCTTCATTCGTTCAGGCCGGAGTGTTTTCTATTGGACTTCGGTCCTGTTTCTGCCCGCGTTGGTGCTTTTCTACGGGCAGTTGACGGCCCGGCGCTGGGCTTGGCGGGTGGCACGCATCACCACCGCCATCTTCACCTTATGGTTCGTGGGATTCCTGCTGGTGATCCCGTTCGCTCATTTGCGCGGCCCCGGCGGAGCGGTTCCGTGGTGGGGGAGAATTTATGTCGCGAGCGTTACTCTGGCGATGGCCGGCATTTCGGGCTACGTCTTCTGTTCGCTGGGGCATGCCGAAACCAAGACATACTATGGATTGCAAAAGGCCTAACTAGGCAAGGGCTGCGCCCTTGATATCCCCGGATATTAAAAACCACGAATGAACACGAATCGACACGAATGGGAAAGCGAGCATCGGCAGCGATTCGTACTACCCTCGGGCAGTTTCTCGTTTTCTTGCGCGGATCTCACGCGGCGATTTTCGCGAGTTCTTCGATGCTGGCGCGGCGGGCAACCTGCAGCGCGGTGATGATCTGCCGACCTTTGGCACTGACTTGGTAG
>DASYIS010000147.1:0-7242 GCA_035997375.1 Chthoniobacteraceae bacterium | reverse complement strand
CGCCACCATGACCGCGGACCAGGAGCGGATGCTCCTCACGCAACGCCGCGAGGAAGTCCTCACCGATTCCGATCGCAAGGAGCTCACAAACTTCCGCGACACGCAGCTCGAGCGCGCCGTCGACGCGCTGAAAGGTGTGATGATCTACAACGAGCGCACCGCGTCGGCAAAGAAGGCGGATGTGAAGTGACGGAATTGCGGATTGCGGATTGCGGATTGCGGAATGGCGCCTCGGATGCGCCGTGCGTGCTCGCGTTGGAGACGTCGTGCGATGAATCGGCGGTCGCGGTCTTGCGCGGGACGACGCTGCTCGCGAGCGAGATCGCCTCGCAGATCGCCATCCACCAGGAATACGGCGGCGTCGTGCCCGAGGTCGCCTCGCGCAATCATCTCCGCGTCTTGCGGCCGCTGGTCGAGGCGACCCTCCGGCGGGCCGGTGTGGAGTTGAATGAAGTCGACGTTTTCGCGGCCACGCAAGGGCCCGGACTTGCGACTTCGCTGATGATCGGCGCCTGCCTGGCCAAGGGAATGGCGGCCGGCGCGGGCAAGGATTTCGTCGCGGTGAATCACATGGAGGGGCATCTCCTTTCGCCGTTCTTCGAGAAGCCCGGCGGCGTGCGTCCCGCGGTGGCGCTGATCGTCAGCGGCGGGCACACCATGCTGGTGGAGATCAAGAAGCGCGGCGACTATCGCCTGCTCGGCCGCACGCAGGACGACGCGGCCGGCGAAGCCTTCGACAAGGTCGGCAAGCTCCTCGGCCTCCCCTACCCCGGCGGCCCGAATATCGATCGGCTCGCGCGCGAGGGCAACCCGCGCGCCCACGCGTTCCCGCGCAGCATGCTCGATTCGCGCGACTTCGACTTCTCCTTCAGCGGCCTGAAGACGGCGGTCCGCTATCTCCTGCCGAAGCTCGATTCGCCGAGCCTCCCGGACCTCTGCGCGTCATTCCAGGAGGCGGTCGTCGACGTGCTCGTCACGAAAACCCTGCGCGCCGCGCGCGAGACCGGGCACCGCGTGGTGGCGATCAGCGGCGGGGTGAGCTGCAACTCCGGCCTGCGCGCGCGTTTCCAGCGCGCGTGCCCGGATGCCGGCCTGGAATTGCTCATGGCCGAGCCGTGGCTCTGCACCGACAACGCCGCGATGATCGGCTACGTCGCCGCGCTCCGCTACGCCGAGGGCGAGACTTCGGAGCTGACGGTGGACATCGATCCAAATTTGCGGCTGGCGGTGCGATAGTAGCCGTCACGCTCCGCGTGACGAGCGCTGCGCGTGGCCTGCCGTGACCGTGCTCAAGCGCGCGAACGACGTCGTCTTGTTCGACGAGCGCATCGCTCCTCACGCGGAGCGTGATGGCTACAATATCCACTCGAAGTACCCCAGCCCCTCCAACTCTCCACGCAGCTGCTTCGCCTGTTCCGCGTCGAGCGACGCATTCGGCAAGCGCGCGGGGCCGACGTCGACACCGAGCATCTGCATCGTCGCCTTGGCCGCGCCCATGTACCCGTGGCGGACGAACAGCTTGATGAGCTGCACGCCGCGAAACTGCTCTTCCCGCGCGGCCGCGAGATCGCCGGCGGCGAAGGCCTTCATCAGCCGCTGATAAATCGGGGCGGCGAAGTTGAAGCCGCTGCCGACCGCGCCGCGCGCACCCATCGCGAGCGCGCCGAGGAAATGCTCGTCGACGCCGAACGGGACATCCCACTTTCCGCCGCCGGCGCGCAGCAGGTACTGGTACGCCATCAGGTCGGGGTTCGTGAATTTCAAGCCCGCCAGCGTCGGGATGCGCGCGGGCGCGCTTTCCAAAAAATCCGGCATCGAGTGGCTGAGCCCGGTCATCGACGGAATGTCGTAGTAATAGAACGGCGTCGCGGGCGCGGCGGCGGCGATGGGCGCCATGGTCGCGATGAGCGTGTCGAGATCGCGCGGCTTGAAATAGCAGGGCGCCACCGCGGCGATCGCCGTTACGCCGAGTTGCTCCGCCTGCGCGGCCAGCGCGCGCGCATCTTCCACGCAGTTGGCGCCGACGTGGACGACCAGGCGCAGCTTCGTCCCACGTACGACCTCGCTCCAGCGTTGCGCGAGCGCGCGCCGCTCATCGACCGTGAGCGAGTGGCTCTCCCCCGTGGTCCCGCCGACAAACACCGCCCCGACTTCCCAGCGCAGCATCAGCTCCGCCTGCCGCTCGACAACGGCGAGGTTCAGCGAACCGTCGGCGTGAAAGGGCGTGTGCGTGGCGGTAACGAGTCCGTGAAGTTTGGGCAATTCGAGGAGTGGCATGGGGTGGTGTTTATCGAAAGGCTGCGCTTGATGCGAGGACTCGCATCCTTCCCATTCTTCGCATGCTTCCCATGGGAATGATGGGAAGCATGCGAATCATGGGAGCGAGGCGCTGCCGTCCACCGGCCGGGGCCGAATGGACAAGACCAGCAAAATCGAGAGCAGCGCGATCCCGCCAAAGATCCCGAAAACCACATTCAGTGGCATGTGCCGGTCGCGCAGAAAACCAAAGCCCCAGTCGCCGAAACCGCCGCAGCTGATGCTCACGAAATTCATGATGCCGTAGCCCGTCGCGAGGAGCTGCGGCCGCGCGATCTGGGAAAGGATCGGCATGTTGTTGCAATCGAAGAAGCCCCAGCCGAGGCCGAAGATGATGAGCCCCACGATGGCCACGCCGAGTACCGGCGAGTCGCCGACGATGAAGAGCGCAGGGAGGAAAAGCAGCGTGCCGAGGCTGCTGACGAAGATGCGTCCGCGCGGCGTGCGACGCATCCAGCGATCGGCCAGGTAGCCGCCGAGCAGCACGCCGATGAGCGAGGCGAATTGCACGAAGATCACCGCATGGAATCCCGCCCTCCCCTGCCCCATGGGGAAGCGCTCCTTGAGGATGTCGGGCATCCAGTCTTTGACGATCCAGCCGGCGATGGCCGGCAGCGTGAAGTAGAGGACATGCAGGATGAAATTGCGGTCGCCCAACAGCTCGCTCAACGCCGCAGCCGGCGCCGGCGCCACCGCCGAATGCGCCGGGCGCGGCGGATTGCGCAGCCAGGCGAGCAGCGGGATGGAATAGAGAACGCCGAGCAGACCGCACGCGCTGAAGGCCCAGCGCCAGCCGAGCGCCGGCGAATCGGCCACGTAGCCCCCGAAACCGCCGAGGATCAGGCCAAGATAGATCCCCGTCTGATGCACGCCGACGGCGCGCGAGCGCGTCGCGCCGCCGTGCAACTCGGAGATGAGCGCGAGCGCGGTGGGAATGTAGAACGCCTCGCTGATCCCCATGAGCGCGCGCGCCGCGACCAGCTCATGAAACGAGGTCACGTGCCCCGTCCACCACGTCACCGCCGACCAGAGGAAAAGGCTCGCGACGATCATGTGCCGTCGGCTGAAACGGTCCGAAAGGAACCCGGCGAACGGGCTCAGAAACGCGTACGTCCATTTGAACGAGCCGAGCACCAGGCCCCAGTCCGCCTTGTTCAGAATCGACGGGATGTCTCCCACCATCGACGACTTCATCGTCGCGAGCATCTGTCGGTCGAGGTAGTTCAGCAGCGCCACCGGGACGAGCAGGACGACGACGAGCCATGCGGTGCTCCGCGGAATCGGCGCGTTCATCGGGCGGGAAGAGCCGGCGCGGGAGCCGCGTACAGCAGGAGCAGTGAAAGGAGGGGACGCTTCACGCGCCGATCCTTGCGGATCTTATCGCATTGCGCGCGCTAATTCACACCGGGCGTGGTGGGATTCCGTTTGCTCCCCTTCGGCTCCGGGGCGTAAATGAGACGACCGCAGCGCGTCACCCCACCCGGAGCAAACCATGGCCTTTCGTATCGGCGATCTCGTTCTTGCAGGCGTTTTTTGCCACTCCTCGCCCTATGCCGTCCACGGGCACCTGGTGCTGCGGGGCAGCGAAGATCCCTACATGTTCGAGCTGATGGGTACGCCGGCGTCCGACCTTTGCGGGCGCAGCTTCGAGTTTTCCGTCCCCGCGAACGACCGCGAGCCGAGCGACGAGGACCGCCGGCTCGCCGCGGCCTTCGCCGCCCAGCAGGTCGGCTCGACCGGAGAGATGACCGCCGCGCGCCGCGTGAAGACGTACGATTGTCCGCCCGAGGACATCCCGCGCTTGCTGGAGCTCAAGCAGCTCCCTCCACCCACGCTGCGCCAGTGCCTGTACCTGGAGTGGTTCAGCCAAAACGGCCGCGTCGTGCTGGAAGTGGTCGATCCGCAGATCGTGCCGCTCGACGAAACACAGGAAACCCCCTCCCCCCTCGAGGAGAGCGACGACGCGCCCACGGGCCTCGATCCGGCGTCGGATTTTCCGGAGTTCGAAATCGAAGAGGTCTCCGAGGAGGAGCCACCGGACTACTCGGCGACTTCCCGCGAGCTCGACCAGGAACTGGAGGAAGCGGCGCGCCGGGTCGACCGTGAGATCAGCGGCCAGTCCGACGAGGCGGACGAATTCCTGCGCGAGATGGAGACGTTCGACGAGCTGCTCGAGCACGGCCCGCGCATTCCGCTGCGCTCGCTGCTCAAGGACCTGTCGCTGCCCGAGCCGGCTCCGGAGATGCCGGAAGCGCAGGCCATGGAGTCGTTGAAAGCCGCCCTCGCGCGACTCGCGATGACGAGCGTGGCCTTTCACATTTGCAAGCACTGCTCGATCCAGGAGGCGTACCGCATCTTCATGCAGGAGGTGTGCAACGAGGGCGCGATCCCCGGCATGCCCGGCTCCTTCGTCCAGCACTTCACCACCTCGGACTTTTGCCCGAAGTGCATGGAGGAGTGAGCTACTCGGGCTTCCAGGCCAATTTCCGTACACACGCGGCGCGGATGCGCCCCATCGTTTCCGCCGGCGCCGCGAATCTGTCCGCCTGCTCCGCCAGGGTCTGCAACGCCAGCACGTCCTGCCGGTATTGATCGCATCGGGTGCGATAGATCTGGCGCGTCTTCGTGCAGACCAGGGTCTGCGGATTGGTCTCGCGATCGGTCGCGCGCGCCATGTCCAGACGCTGGCGCACAATCGTCTGCTCCAGATGCTCACGTCGATCCATGCGCATGCGGAACCGGTGGATCTGCTCGACAGGATCTGAGACGAAGGCTTGCAATTCCCGGCAATCGGCGCACGTGCAGGAAAGCTTCTCTTCCTGATGCCAATCGCGCGGCGCCTCCGGCGACAATTCGCTGCGCTGGAGAATGAATTGTGCGCAATGCTGCCAGAGTTCCGGCGCGGCCGGCTCGAACGGCGGCAGCAGCGGAAGCGCCGGGACCAGCACCGCCACCGGATCGAAAAAGTCGGGGCGCGCGATGATGCGCAGCACCGCGACGGCGCGCAGCTCCGGGGCGCCGAGCACCCGCAGGACTTCGAACAGTTTCCGCGCGAGCTCGGCATCCATGCGAGCGGGCTTGCGCGGAGCCGCGATGCTCCATCTCTCTTCCGGCTCCACGCGGCCGGCTTGCTCGAGTTGTTCGACCGCGCTCAAGGCGATCTGCGTCAAGGCCGCTCTCCCGCCCTCTCGACCGAGCACTCGCGGCGCGCTCGAAACCAACGCATGCACAACCCCAGGCAGCACGCAAAATGGAGGCGCATGTTCGGCCAGAGCAAGCCGGAGTAAAGCGAGCCCAGCTCGACCACGGGGAGCAGGCCTGCGCCGCTCACCAGCAGTTGATTCTCGGAGCCGTCGTAGTCCGCCGTCACCACTTCGCGAATGTAGTCCTGCAGCAGGGTGGGGTCGCCGAGGCGGACGAAGAGTCCGAGAAGCTCGGCCCGTTCACGAGCTTCCTGGCGCAGGGGCGAATATGGCGATAGATCCAGCCAGGCGGCGACGATTTGCCGCGCCACGCTGATCGCCTCGGCGCGTGCGTCCGGGCCGGCGGAGGGAACGCAGGCGGCCTCGACCAACTCGCGCAGCCAAGGCAATGCTGCGGCGGGTCCGGCTTGCAACAGGACGTCGGCGGTCCCGACCCGCGGCCAGACGACGAGCGCCGCGCGCAGATAGGAGCGCTCGAAGGTGGCACCTTCATTTCCCGAGGCCTCCGTGAACCGCTGTTCGTCCGGCGCCTCGCCATCCAGCGCGCCCGCCGGCAGCAACTCGCCGGGGGCGAGCGGGATCCTTCCAAAGCCGGCGGGCCGATCGCGCACGTCGCGCCATTGATCGAGGTAATGATACGAATCGCACACTTCGAGCACCTCGAACTCCTCATCCGTCTCGCCGTCATCGTCGTCGTAGCGGCCGCGGCCGCGGTATCCATCGTAGACGCCCTCCGCCGACCCCACTTCTTCGATATGCACGAGGCAGACGTGCGTCACACAAACGGCAAGTTGCGCGGCTTCCGAGAGCACCTTTGCACGGGCGGCGTCGGCCGACTTCAGCCCGCTGAAGGAGAGCCCGTCCGGGCTGTATTGGTGCTCCAGCAGCCAGGCGACCTTGGCGGGCGGCGCGGGTGCGCGGAAGGCCTCGCCCAGCAAGGCCGCCACGGCGGCGGTCTGCGCATCGTAGCCGGGAGCCGTGAGGGCCTTTTCCGCACCCTTACGGCTGCATTGCTGAATCAGATTGTAGACCAGGCAAACCCGATTGCCTCGGCGGATCGGCTTCACCTCGTGCTCGCAATCCGCATAGAACGCCGCGAACGCCAGCTCGGAAAACTCCGCGCGACTCAGATCCACCGTGACTTCGCGACCGGCGTGCCGGATAACCAGTTCGCCGCCCTCATGCTCGGAGGGTAGAGTGAGCACAAGCGTCGCGAACATTCCCTCGACCTTTTCCGTGTCGCGATGCGCGAGAAAAAACCCGCCCTCGTCGTAGATCAGCAGCTTGTACAGCTCGGCGGAAATCGGCAGCCCCTCACAGCCGAGCCCGGCCGCGACTTGCTGCAAAATCCCGGCGAAGTTGGCCGCCCACGACTTGCCGCCGATCTCGACTTTGTCGGGCGCCAACTGCCAGACCTTGCGCACCGTTTCATCCAGGATCGTCTCCTCACCGCGTCCATACGGAGCCCGCACGGCGTGTTGAATCAGCGCCTCGATTTGCGCCGGCGGGACTGGGATCGACACGGCGCCGACGCCCTCGACCACCACCTTGGGCATCGGAACCTCGCATGGGCCGTGGACCAGGAAATCACCCGCGCGCGTCACCTCCGAAAGCAGCGCCTCGAGCGCGCGCAAGTCCCGGTTGTATTCGATGTGGATCGAGTCGTCGGCCATGGCGTCGACAGTACCTAATCGCGGCGCGCTTTCCAACCAAGCGGACTACG
>DASYIS010000146.1:0-3522 GCA_035997375.1 Chthoniobacteraceae bacterium | reverse complement strand
TGTGCCTTTCGTGCTGCACTTGGCCGACGGGCGGAATTTTCGCGTCGATCATCCGGACTACGTGTTCGCCGGACCTTCGCTTGGCTACGAAGTTCTAATCGACGACGGGAAGGGCCGCCTCCATTACGTTAGCCCCAATCAGATTACCAGCATCGACGCTGCGACCACGGAAGTAGCGGCCTAAGTGGTCGGAAGCGGGCCATCCCGTTTCCAAATGATCCAACCCTTCCTCCGCGACGACGCCTTCCTCGCGAGCGTGGCCGAGGGCCGCGCCGCCGGGGATGAGGCCGTTCGCCTGTGGTGGCTCGGGCAAAGCGGATTTCTCGTGCACTACCAGCGGTCGACCCTGCTGCTCGATCCTTACCTTTCCGATTCTCTCACGCGGAAATACGCCGGCACCGACAAGCCGCACGTCCGCATGACCGAGCGCGTGATCGCGCCGGAGCGGCTTGAATCGATCAACATCATCACGTCGAGCCACGGCCACACCGACCATCTCGATGCCGACACCCTGCGCCCGCTCCTCCAGGCGAACCCGCACTCCTGGATCGTTTTTCCGGCGCCGATTCGCGAGTTGGTCAATGAGCGCATGGGCGGTCCGCGCCCAATGTCATTCGGCCTGCGCATCGGCGAAAGCATGAAAGCCGGCGCTTTCCACGTGACCGCCGTCCCCGCCGCGCACGAGGAGCTCGCGCCGGAGTACGTTGGCTACATCATCCGCGTCGGGCCTCACGTCATCTATCATAGCGGCGATACGTTGCGCTTTCCGCACCAGGCCGAGAGCCTGCGCACTTTCGGCATCGACATCGCCCTGCTCCCCATCAATGGCCGCGCGCCCGAGCGGCGCGTCGCGGGCAATCTCGACGGCCCGGAGGCCGCGCAGCTCGCCCACGATCTCCGCGCACGGCTCGTCATTCCGTGCCATTACGAAATGTTCGAATTCAACACCGCCTCGCCCGCGCCCTTTGTCGCGGAGTGCGAGCGGCTCGGCCAGCCGTATCGCGTCCTGCGCGCCGGCGAGGGCTGCCGCTTCCCCGCCCCATGAGTGACGACTACGGCCTCGCCGCGCAGACCGCCCTCGCGGACATCCCCGCGCCCGTCTTGGATTACCGCCCGCCGCGGCCGCGCGACTGGCGCGGCGGCATCGGCCTCATCGGGTGCGGCGGCATCGCCGGGCATCACCTCGCCGCGTATCAGCGCGCCGGCTTTCCTGTCGTCGCCCTCTGCGGCCGCGAAGCCGCCAAGCCGCAAGCGCTCGCCGCGAAATACTTTCCCGCCGCCGCGATCTTCACCGATCACCGCGAGCTGCTGCGCCGGCCCGACATCGCCGTTGTCGACATCACCACCCACGCGCGGGAGCGCGTCGTCCTCATCGAGGACGCGCTGGCCGCGGGCAAACACGTCCTCAGCCAGAAACCGTTCGTGCTCGATCTCGACACCGGCGAGCGCCTCGTCGCCCTCGCCGCCGCGCGCGGCCTGCAGCTCGCCGTCAACCAAAACGGCCGCTGGGCACCGCATTTCCGCTGGCTGCTCCAGGCCGTCCGCACCGGCCTCATCGGCCCCGTCGGCAGCCTCGGCATCGCGATGAATTGGGACCACTCCTGGATCGCCGGCACCCCCTTCGAAGACGTGCGCCACCTCATCCTCGGCGACTTCGGCATCCACTGGTTCGACCTCACCGCCGCCCTCCTCGCCAGCCGCCCGGCCCGCCGCGTCTTCGCCTCCGCCACACGCGCCCCCGGCCAGTCCGTCCGCCCTCCCATGGTGGCCCAGGCCGCCGTCGAATTCGACGACGCCCAGGCCTCCCTCACCTTCCACGGCCTCTCTTCGTTTGGGCAATCCGACCGCACCGTCGTCGTCGGCGCGCGCGGCACCCTGATCAGCGCCGGCCCGAGCCTCAGCGAGCAGCAGGTCACCCTCTACACCGCCGACGGCATCGCCCGCCCTTTGCTGGAAGGCACCTGGTTCACCTCCGGCTTCGAAGGCGCCATGGCCGAGCTCCTCTGCGCCATCGAGGACCGGCGCGAGCCCGAAAACTCCGCCCGCGCCAACCTGGCGAGCCTCGCCCTCTGCTTCGCCGCCATGGCGAGTGCGGAAAGCGGGCAGCCGGTCGCGCCGAGCGAAGCGCGGCGGTGGCCGGGGCAGTGAGGGGGAAATCCGCTTGGCTCCATTCAAGAAGTCCGGTATCTTCCATCCATGCCAGCCGCTCGCAAAACGCCTGCCTGCACGGGATCTGCCCCTACCCGTACAAATTAGATATTGAAGCGGAACGAGCCGCCATGGTTCGGGCTCGCAAGCGCGCGATGAAATCAAAAGCCTCGGCCACTCGATTTCTGCAACGGGCGGGGATTCTCGACAAGACCGGTGAGTTGGCAAGGGAATATCGGTCGAGTTAGGCCATGCCTTGGGGGCGCTATGTTCTCGGTTACCACGGCTGCGACATTCGCGTGGCAAAGCAAGTGGTTGCCGGCACCGCCAGGCTGCTGCCGAGCGAGAATAAGTACGACTGGCTCGGACACGGACAGTATTTTTGGGAGGATAGTGTTGGGCGTGCTCTACGCTGGGCAAGCGACGAAGCTCAAATGCACCGACGGATCGAACGCCCGGCCGTTCTCGGTGCGGTAATCGACCTTGGCGAATGTCTGAATCTGACCGAAGCCGAAAGTATCAATTTGGTGTGTGACGTGCATGAAACATTGCGGCAACTGATGGAAGAGCGCAGGAAACCAATGCCGAAAAACACCGGAACAGGCCTTCGCGCCCGCCGGCTCGACTGCGCAGTCTTTGAAACCTTGCACCAGTCTCGAGAAGACGAGGGCTCCCACGATTCGACACCATTCGCGCTTTCTTCGTCGAAGGAGAGCCGCTCTACCCGACGGCCGGCATTCGCCAACTCGACCATGTCCAGATCTGCGTACGCAACCCGGCCAACATCCTCGGCTACTTCCTGCCGCGAAACGTCTGATCCCAAGGCGAGATCCAGTGGCTCGCGTTGTCCCCAACGTGAATCGATCCCATCCCGCGCGGAGCGCGCCATTCGACGGAAACGCGGCATGGAAATGGGCGCCCCGCGCACCAGACCCGTTTCACGTTGAGGACAACGTGAGCCACCTGGCAGGCCGCTGCAAACGCCGCCTATAGTCTTGATTTCCGCGGTCCCATTCCTCCAAATCCATCAAGCCCTCCCAAAATAGAAAACTTATGTACACCGTCACCATCATCAACAACTACCACGACACGCTCCTGACCTCGTTTGGAGGTCCCATCAATAAAGGCGACACCAGGCCCGTGAAGTCCAGTCCGCTGGGCAACGCATACGTCACCGTCCCCGGCTTGGGCGCGGTCAACTTCACGGACGTGGCCGACAGGCAGATCGGCGGCTTCAGCAAGGCGACCTGGGGCGTGCTCATCAGCTACCAGGGCGAAGAGGTCGTTTTTCGCTACGAGGGCGGCGGCGAAATCACCCTGACCATCAACAAACTCGGGCAGGCCGAATTGAGCAGCAACGGCTCGTTGTCCAGC
>DASYIS010000145.1:0-11378 GCA_035997375.1 Chthoniobacteraceae bacterium | reverse complement strand
CCAGCAGATCGGCCTCGGTCACATGGACCGGCGCATCGGAAAAGGGCGACGGCGGCGCGGGCCGGCCCTCTTTAGTTTCCGCCAGCCGCTGCACGGCGGGCAGATAGATCGCGCGGCCCAGCGCGCGGCGGCCGCCGGCCTGCACTTGCGCCACTTGTTTGGTCAGCGTTTCGACCGTCTTCGTGTCGCCGGCCGCCTTCGCCGCCTCGATCTTCAGCCGCCCTTCGTTCGCCGATTGGGCCGCGGCGCGGTACGATTCAGCGGCGACCTTCGCCCCTTGCAGCGCTTCCTCCGGCGTCAGCAGATCGAGCGCATCGACGAGCTTCGCCGCCTTCACGAAACGGTCGCGCAGGTTCCCGGTCACCGTCTTCGGAGTGGCGTAGGGCGCGGCGTTGATCAGCGTGACGAACGAGTCCCACATCTGCTCCGCGCTCATGCGCCGCAGGATGGGTCCGGGGAAATGATACGCGGTGCCGGCGCTGATCTCCTCCTTCGTCGCCGCCGCCTGGTAGGCGCGCGTGTTGAAGATCACCCGCAGCGTCGCCTTCATGTCGTAGCCGGTCTCCTTCACCAGCGCCTCCAGCCGCGCCATCAGTTCGGGATTCACCGGCTGGTTGGCGTCCGTGATTTCGTCGAGCGGATCGATCACGGCGAGGCCGAAGGCCAGCTTCCAGAGGCGATTCGCGATCACCGTGGTGAAGCGCGGGTTCTCGGGCGAAGTCATCCAGCGCGCGTAGGCCTCCGTGCTGCTCTCGCCGGGCGCGGGCTGCGCCGGGTGGCCAAGCATCGTCTTCGGTTCGATCGGCGTCTTCGGCTCCGCGTCCGGGTATTGGTAATCGTGCGGCAGCTCGAGCTTCCGCGCCGCATCATAGACCACGCCGGTGCCGCCCATCGCGAGCACCTGGATGTCGCCGACCGCCTGCCCCTCGAAGCCCAGGTAATCGACCAGCCACCGGTAATCGCTCTTCGGCTCCTCGCCGGCCGCAATCGAGGCCTTGCGCGCTGCCTCCATCCGCGCGGTCAGCGCCGGCTGCTGCGCCTTCAGCAGCTCCCGCGAATCCATCATTGCCGGGTTCGTGTACCCGCGGACATCGTTGCCGTAGGTGAACGCCGTCATCTGGTAGAACTGCATCTGCGTCCACTTGTCGAAGGGATGATTGTGGCACTGCGCGCACTCGATCCGCGTCCCGAGGAAGATGCGCGCCGTGCTCGCGAAATTGTCGAGCGGCATCTTGTTGTCGCGCATGTAGTAGCCGATCGCCCCCGTATCCCACGGCCGCCCCTTCGCGGCCACCAGCTCCCGCACGAGCTGATCGTACGGCTTGTTCGTCCGCAAACTCTCCTTGAGATAAAGCGTGTACGCCGCCCCCGCCGCCGGCCCGATCTGCCCAAAGCTCTGCAACCGCAGCACATCGGCCCAGTAGTTGAAGAAATGCTCCGTGTACCCCTCGCTCGCCAGCAGCGAGTCGATCAACTCCGCGCGCTTGTGCGGGCTGGTGGAGCCGAGAAACGCCTCCGTCTCGCGGTAGGTAGGGATGCGGCCCACGGCGTCGAGATAGATGCGGCGGACGAAGACCTCGTCGGAGATGGTCGGATTCGGTTGGGTGTTGTGTTTGGCCAAGTCCTGCGCCACGAGGGTGTCGAGCTCCTGGGCGACGGACGGGACGTTGACCTCGCGGGCGGTGGCGGTGGGGAGGAACGCGGAGGCGGTGAGGGTGAGCAGGGCCAGCAGGAGGAGGTAGCGGGGGATGCAGAACATGGCTCGGAGGGATGTTGTATCAAAGATAATCAGGTCGACCTCCGCGCCTTAGTCGGAGCTCTATCGCTCGAACCGGACCACGAAAGAATGCGTGGAAAATCGGCTTGGACTTGAACCAAGCCGAGCGAAAGCTCCCCACTGACCTGCTGTAAGTCAGTGCCCGACCTAATCAGCAGACGCTGCGCCGCCTACTTTGGCGAGCTCAGTTGATTCGTATGTAGTAATAGATCGCGATGTTCTTGGGCCGCGACTCCGGACCTCCTACGGCGTCGATCGTGACTGGCGTTTTCTCGGCGTTTCCGGGTATTGGCCGCTGCGGCTCAACGGGGTTCATGTAGGGGCCAGCGCCAAATGGCACGGCGGTCTGCCGAAGCGCGGCGGTGTGTGTGTGACTCTCGAACGCATCATCTTGAAAACTTTCGACAAGTCGTTGATCGGGATCGAGTTGGCCGGGCTTCTGGGCAATTAACGTATTTGGGTCAAACTGGTTCAAGCCACGCAGAAAAACCCCCCTCAGATCGGGGACAACATTCCGCTGGGAAAAACGACCGTAAGCGGATTCGGGCACAGGGCGGCCGTCACATGGCGCCCACTTACTTTTGTATGAAAGCCATTGTGTCCCGGCGATCTTGTCGTCTTTGGTGGCAGATCTGAACTGCGCAAAGGTGAGACTTGAGGCAATGATAGTTCCTACCGGGACGCCCGTGTCCGCCGCGCCGAAATCTTTCGGAATCGGATAAGTGAACGCTTCCCTATCCGTGTTGATGATGACGTAAGCATCCGTGAATGGAGTACGCGAGAAGGAGATCACAAACTCGTCCTCGATCTGGCTTCCTTCCGCGGGTAAGCCCTCCACGTCACGACCTCCTCTCACTGACGCCTTTTTGACGGTGGGCATCGGATCCTCGGAAATGCGCTTCAAGTATGCGACCTTCAGGACTACCGAGTTTTCGGTGATCGACTCGTCTTCGATAACGAATCCAAAGCCCCTTGTGGCGATGATGCACTTCGTGTATTCGCGCGCCAAATCTATGTTTGGTATCTTACTTACGATTTGATCGAACGAAGATTGGGAAATTTGAACAGAATTGCTGGCCGCAATTCTTTGCTGGAACGTATTGATCTCATTGTCGGAAGCGTTAGCGCTCAACCCGACAGGTACCTCCTCAATGATGACATTGAGCGTGCCACCCCATTTGTTATTTTTCAGGTCATTCTTGAACGTTTGCGATTGGAAATATGTCCGAATATCTCCCTCGAAGTTCGCCGATTTCTGGATATTCAGATAATCGTAGAGTCCGTCTTGGAGAATTGCAGAACAAGGGCTCGTACTGTCAGTTATGGGTGGTTTTTGGAACGGCATTTGGTTTTATTGGATGCTTGCTGGTTGTTTCTTCGACGAAATGGGAATCATGAGAGAGATTAAAGGGGTTAGAACTGCAGGCGTGAAGCCTGTTTTACCACGGAAGAGCATAGCCCCCTACGCCCCGACCACCTTCGTCACCGTCGGACTCGCCGGCCCCGCCCCGCCGTCGTTCATCGGGACGACGTAGAGCTCGATCGTGCTGCCCGCGGTGAGCCCTTTGTGGGTGTATTCGAGGTCGCGGGGGTCGGCGACGTTGACGAAGTCCTCGTCGGTGCCGATGCGCTTGAGGAAGACGCGGTAGTACTCGGCGCGCGGGGCGTAGGTCCATTCGGCGTGCTCCTTGCCGGCGCCGGCGGCGGTGACGGTGAGGGTCGCGACGCCCTCGGGCGGGTGCGGGTCGGCGGGGATGTTCAGGCCGAAGAGTTCCCAGCGCGGGTCGGCGTCCTCCAGGCAGTCGCGCAACTCGGCGATGGTCATGGAAACTTCGTCGTAGAGGGCCGCCACGTCGGCGTCGCGCGTGGTGCCGGTGAGGGTTTGCTCGCCTTTGCGGGTGCCGATGAGCGTGAAGGCAGTCTGCATCTGCGTGCGCAGGACGGCCGCCTGCGCGGCGGTGATGGCGAGGCCGGGGCCGGTGGCCTGGGGCAGCGTCACCTCGAAGCCGGGGTGCGAAGCCAGGTAGGCCCGCGCGGCGGCGAGCAGGGTGTGGCGCCTTTCGTGCATCTCCGGCAACTGGGTCGAGCCCGCGGGGAAGCCGGCCGCCACCCAGCCATCGTTTGCCTTGCGGCCATGGATGCCCTGCATCACCGCGCGATAGCCGTCGAGGTAGGTCTTCACCGCGCCGTTGCTCAGCTCGACGAGCGCGCGCTCCGCGTCGCCGGTGGCGTTCACGCACTCGCGGTAGACGAGCTGGCTCCCCTTGTTGGCAGCGCTGCCGGGCGTGGCGGCGTCGTCGCCCTCGAGTTTCTTGATCACGACATCCATCGCGACGGCGAGATGGCGCATCAGGCCGACACTGACTTCATTGCCGACCTGCCCGGCATGGATGCGGTGGGCGAGGGCGAGGAGGATCTTGGGATTCTGGGGGGTGGCGTTGGAACTCATGGCTTTGGATTTGGAGGGTAAAGTGGCGGGCGAACCAGGCTCTGGCGGCGGGATCCGGTAATTTTCATCCCCGGGCTCGAGCACGAATCCTGGAGATCCCCAATATGCGTTAATATCATTCCAGCGCGTACCGTCTCCCCACAGCCAAGGTCTCATCGGTTCAAGGGGTGAAAGTTGGCGGCGCGCGCGTGGACCTTGGGGCTCAATGGCATCTCCCGTGCGGCTGGCGGTACGCCCATGGGGCTCAAGCGCCAAAATCCAGCCGGCCGATCTAGGCGCCTGAGGCTTAAGCGCCACTTTCCAGCAGCTCGAAAGTGGTCCATGAGGCTCAGGCGCATCTTCCCGGCGTCGCTGGAGAGGTCCATGAGGCCCAGGCGCCTCTCCGCAGCTGCGGCGGAGAGGGCCTTGAGCGCCAAGGGCGGCGTTCCAGAGGCTCGTTTCCGGAACAGGCGCGGAATGGGAGCCATCCTCATCATCTTCCTCAGCATCTTCATCCCCACCTCTCTTCGTTCATTCCTCTCTTTTGGAGTAGGGAGAGGTGTGGGCTGGGGACGAAGATGACGATGAGGAGGATGACTCGCTGGCGTGGTTCTCGGGAAGGTTCCATCCGGCTTTCCCTGACCGCGGCTCGCAACGTCCTCGACAAACGCCTCCCGCTCCCACCACCGGTGGGTTGGCGAACCCGCATCCCGGAGGTCACACATGCGCCGGAGTATAGGGACGCAATCTCACGCGACAAGGACGTTTTCCGTCGCGATGACGACTCGGCGGGCTGCTGGGTCGAACAGACAGGACGCTTTGTCTTCCGCCGGCGCATCGCGGAGCGGGACGATTCGGTCCCGCTCCTCCCCTCCATCTCAAACGTTATCCCCGGCGCCTCCCGCCTTACGCCCGCAGGAAGAACTTCGTCGGCGTCTTGCCGCGCCCGCTCACATAACGCGTGTGCGGCTGCGGCTCCTGGTTGTCGGCGACGAGCATCTCATCGCCTCCCCGCCGCTCCAGCACCATGTAGATATGGTCGAAGCCGTGGTGCGGCGTCGGGCCGCACGTCGAGCCGACGTCGCCCGGCTGCTGCTCGCCGTTGGGGATGACCTGCCACCCGCGTTCGTCGCGCAGATGATCCCCCAGGCCGAGAGCCTGGAGAATGTTGGGCACATCGATGCCAGCCTTCTGCAGCAGATCGGAGAGATTGATGGCGCAGCCGTCGTGCGGCCAGTCCTCGCCGGCCAGGCGCAGCAGTTCGTCGGCGGCTTCGCGCTGCACCGCGCGGTACTCGGCCGGGGTGTTGGCAATCTCGCGCGCCCGCGGGATCTTTGCCCGGTCAGCGGCATTTCCCGGGCCGCCGTGGCCGCCATGCGCGGCCGCGGGCGCGTTGACCTCCGGCGCTTCGCCATTCGCCTCGAGGACGGCGGCAAAGCCGGCGCCGTTGGGCGCGCCCTCGGTCCGGTGGGTGAATGGCCACTGTGCCGCCAACTCCGCCGCCGTGCCCTGGAAGATGTTGCGGTCCGCGCCGCCGACCCCCGGCGTGTGGTGCGGTTGGGGCCCATTGTCGCCATCCGTATATTGCCAGAGCGTGTAGGCGGGCCACACCTGCGTCGGGATGCCGATGGGGGCGTTGGCGTAGCGCGCATACCACAGCGGACACTTCGCCAGGATCGGGTCGGTTGAATGGCCGATCGCCTCACGAATGGTGTGGCCGCCGTAGACGATGGGGTAGCGTCCCGTCTCGTCCTTGATCGTTTGCACGAAGTGGCGCGCCTGCTCGAGGGTCATGTCCGGGCCGTTGCTGCTCGGCTCCCAATCCAGGGCCATGACCTCATCGTCCTGCGGCCGGGCGTGGGTGAGAAAGTTCTCGACCTGCTCGGAGACCGAGCCGCCGGACGAGAAGTGAAAGGCTCCCCAGAGAAAGCCGAGCGCCTTCGCCTGCTCGCGTCGTTGTCGGTAGGTGGAGTCGCGGGTGCTCACGCCCTCCGTGGCTTTGTGGAGGACGGCGAGGATGCCGGCGTTTTTGACCGCCTGGAAGTCCACGCGGTTGCCGTGGTAGATGTCGATGATGGTGTTGATCATGGCTGTTTGTTCCTATTTTTTATTGTGGGGGCCGGTCCTACCGGCGTTCGTTTGACAATTCAGTTGCGTCGAGGTTCATAACGGATCAGCGATTTCGTCTGGGGAAGACCCACGGGGGCGAGCGGCGGCAGTTGGGAGATGCCTGGCTCGTTGGGGTCGCCCCCTACGCCCCCCTACCTTCGTCACGGTCGGACTCGCCGGCCCCGCCCCGCCGTCGTTCATCGGGACTCACGTAGAGCTCGATTCGTGCTGCCTGCGGTGCGCCCTTTCGGATTGTGGTCGAGGTCGCGCGGGTCGGCGACGTTGGTCGTGGAATGTGTCGGCTCCACGCGGAGAATGACACACGCATAAAGGGGGAGTCCGCCTGCCTGGTCCCGGCTGGGGACGCTGCCCTGGAGAAGCAAGCCCTTGAGGGTCACGACCGAGCCAACCTGCAACGGCCAGAGCTGGTCCTGGCCTCGGGCGAGGGAGCAATTCACGGCGAAGAATGATTGATCGTCCTGGCCGATGGTGAAGTCCCCGGTTTTGCGGCTGATCCAGTCGATCCGCCCCCGCACCTTCACGACACGATCACTCGTGGAGGCCATGCTCCAGTGGCGCCAGTCGGTGGCGGCCAGCGTGTGCGATGGACGCGCCTCGTGCACGGTGCGCATCGCCTGCTGAAACCTTTCCTCTTCCGCATTTGGGTTAATGCACGAAGAGAGAGACGACGCGACGATGCAAACGAGGAGGGCGTGGCTGACGGGATGTGCCAAAGCTCTCAAGTAGACAAAAACCTACACACCGAAGACTGTTCGAGCGAGGAATTTGCGGAGCTTCACGATGGAGGGCTTCACGGCGATTCGTGTGATTCGTGTGATCCGTAGGCAAAATGCAGCCTTCCGTTTGCTCCCCTTTTTCGTGTCTTTCGTGTGTTTCGTGGATCGCGCAGCGCCTTTCCCCTTCCGCGATCCGCCCTTTCCTGCCTCGCGCGATTGTGGTCTGCTGGCCGCGCATGCGTCCCCTCCGCTTTCTCTTTCTCGCCTCCGTCCTTCTCCCTGCGCTCGCCTTCGCGGCTGAACCCACACCCGGCGATGGCACGACTTCCAAAAAGGACGACCGCGCGCCGGCGCCGGGCGCGGCGGCGACCGACCCCGCGCTCGCGAGCAAACGCTTCACGATCGCGCCGGGGTTGCAGTGCGACCTTTGGGCGGCCGAGCCGCTCATCCAGAACGTCGTCGCGTTTTCGTTCGATGAACACGGGCGCGCCTACGTCGTGGAGACGGGCCGGCGGCGCACCTCGGTGCCGGATATCCGCAAGCACATGGACTGGCTTTTGCCGTCGCTCGCCTTCCGCACGGTGGCCGATCGCGCGGCCTTCATGCGCAAGGCCTACCCCAGCGACGCGCCGCTCAAGCCCGACAGCCAGCACGAGGATTTCAACGGCGATGGGCATTACGATTGGCAGGATCTCGCGATCGAGAGCGAGCGCATCCGGCTCGTCGAAGACCGCGCGGGCGCCGGCGTGGCGGACACTTCCGTTGTCTTTGCAGAGGGCTTCAACTTTGTCGAAACCGGCGTCGCTGCCGGCGTGCTGGCCTCGGGCGGCCACGTTTATTTCGCCTGCATTCCGAATCTCTGGAAATTCACCGCCTCGCCCGTGTGGAGCCAGCCGGCGGCGAGCGGCACCGCCATCGCGGCCGGCTTCGGCGTGCACATCGCCTACGGCGGGCACGACATGCACGGGGTGAAGATGGGACCCGATGGAAGGCTCTATTGGTCGATCGCCGATTGCGGCGCGCGCGTCACGACCGAGGGCGGCAAGACGATCGAGGCGCAGGATTACGGCGCCGTCTTCCGCTCCGAGCCCGATGGGACGAAGCTCGAGCTGTACGCGAAAGGGCTGCGCAACCCCGAGTCGCTCGCCTTCAACGATGTCGGCGATCTCTTCACCGGCGACAACAACGCCGACGGCGGCGACAAGGCGCGCTGGGAGCACATCGTCGAGGGCGCGGATTACGGCTGGCGCATCGGCTGGCAGTTCCTGCCGAAGCTGGGCGCGTGGAACTCGGAGCTGCTCTGGGAGATGAACGCCGGCGAGACGGCGTACTCGCAATTGCCGCCCGTGGCGCACATCGGCCACGGCCCCTCGGGCATCGCGTACTATCCCGGCACGGGCCTGCCCGAGCGGTTCGCGAACACCTTCTTCTACGCGGATTTCCCGGGCGGCGTCCGCTCGTTCACGCTGGAGCGCAAAGGTGCGAGCTACATTGCGACCAGCCCCACCGAAGTCCTGCTCAACAACAAGCAGTCGGAGATGACGAACAAGCTGCTGTGGGGCCTCTACCCGACGGACGTGCAGTTCGGCGTCGATGGCGGCGCGTATGTGCTCGACTGGGTCGAGGGCTGGGAAAAGACCGGCAAGGGCCGCATCTTCCGCGTCCACGATCCCGCGGTCGACGCCACGCCGGAGGTGATCCTGACGAAGGAAATCCTGGCGCAAGGTTTCACCACGCGGAGCGACGCGGAGCTGGTGGAACTGCTCGGCCACGCCGACCAGCGCGTGCGCCTCGGAGCGCAGTTTGCGCTGGTGGCAAAAGGAGAGCCGGCGACCACACCGCTCGCCGCCGCCGCGGCGCCCGGCTCCCCGCTGCTGAAGCGTCTGCATGCCATCTGGGGGCTCGGCCAGCTCGGCCGCAAGGTGGCGAAACCGGCGGTGACCCTCAAGGCGTTGCTGACCGACGAGGAGCCGGAAGTGCGCGCGCAAGCCGCCCACATGCTGGGCGAATGCAGCACGCAGCCGGCGGCCAAAGACGTGGCGCTCGCCGCGAAGCTGGACGTGAAAAAGCTGACCCAGGAAAGCACGGCCTACCCGCTGACCTGGGGCTTGCGGAATCTGCTGCAGGACCCTGAGCCGCGCGTCCGGTTTTTCGCGGCGCAGGCCATCGGCAAACTCCAGGCGGCGGAGGCGGTCCCCGCGCTGCTCGCGCTCGCGGAGACGAACGCGGACAAGGATCCGTACATCCGGCATGCCGTCTCGCTGGCGCTCACGACGTGTGCGGACGTCCCCGCGCTGAGCGCCGAGACGAAGAACAAGTCCGACGCGGTGCGGGCCGTGGTGCTGCTCGCGTTGCGCCGGCTCGGTTGCGCGGAAGTCGGCGTTTTTCTCCATGACCCCAAGCCGCAGCTCGTGCTCGAGGCGGCCCGCGCCATTCACGATGAACCGATCGAGAGCGCCTTGCCGGAGCTCGCGGCGACGTCCGTCGCCGGGCAGCCGGCGCCGGTCGCGCGACGCATCGTGAACGCCGGCTACCGGCTCGGCACTTCCGCGGCCGCGGAAACCCTGGGCCGCATTGCGCAGGAAACGGCCGGCGCCGCGCCGGCGCGCCTCGACGCGCTGGAAGCGCTCACGCAATGGAACGAGCCGCTCGGCCGGGACCGGGTCCTCGGCACCTGGCGCGCGGCCCTGCCGGGACACGATGCCGCCGCGGCGCAAAAGGTCGCGGCGACGCTCGCCCCGCGCCTGCTGCACGACGCCGCGAAGGAGGTGCAGCTCGCCGCGCTCGCGCTGATCGCCGGCAGCAAGGCGACGGAAGCCGAGGCGGCGTTGTTGGCGGTTCTGCGCGATCCCAAGGCGGATGGCGCCGTCCGCGCGGAAACGCTCCGCGTGTTGAGCGTGACGAAAGCGCCCAAGCTCCCCGAGGCGATCGAGTTCGCCCGCGCCTCCAATGTCCCACTGCTCACCGCCGCGGCGCGCCGGCTCTCCGGCAACTTGTCGCCGGCGGAAGCGGTGACTCAAGCGTTGGCCGCGCTCGACACCGGCGAAATGGCGGATCGCCAGGCGGCGTTTCAGAGCCTGGCCACGTTGAAAGATCCCTCGTCGCGAAGGCGCTCGGCAAGTGGCTCGACCGCCTGGTGTCGGGCAAAGTGCCGGCCCCGCTGCAACTCGATGTGTTGGAAGCCGCCGCCGCGAGCCAGGACGACAAGGTCGCGCAGAAACTCGCCGATTACCAAAAGAGCAAGAAAGCCGACGACCCGATGGCGCGCTTCCGCGAATGCCTGGAGGGTGGCGATGCCGCGGCCGGCCGGCTGATCTTCTTCGAGAAAGCCGAGGCCGCGTGCCTCCGCTGCCACAAGGTGAAAGGCGAGGGCGGCGACGTCGGCCCGGACCTCGCGGGCATTGCCGCCAAGCACGACCGCACGTACCTCCTGAAATCCATCGTCTCGCCGAACGCCGACATCGCGCCCGGCTTCGAGTGCGTGATGCTGACGCTGAAGGACGGGAGCTACGTCGTCGGCGTCGCCTCCGCCGAGGATGCGCAGGAGTACACCATCACCCCGCTGACCGGCGGCGAGAAGACGAAGGTGAAAAAAGCGACGGTAAAGCAGCGCGACAAGGTCCCTTCGCCGATGCCCGAGGGGATGGGCGATATCCTGGGCCGGCGGGAGCTGCGGGATGTGGTGGAGTACCTTTCGACGCTGAAGTGAGGCGCTGCCCGGGGGCGGCTCGCTCCGATAAATCTTCCTCTTCCTCTTCCTCTTAATCTTCCTCGATCGAAGATGCGCCACCATCTTTGTCCGCTCCGCGACGACCGGGGACAAAGATGGTGGCGCGGGTCAATCGAGGAAGATTAAGAGGAAGAGGAAGAGGAAGAGGAAGAGGAAGATTGCCGCGCCGCGCGTCCTCATTTGCCTGTTTGCTTTGCGCGCGCCGGCCGGGCAGGCTTCCCACCCCTTTTTTTCATGACCATTCACTCTCTGGCGCACCTCAAGGACACCCAAAGCGAGCCGGATTTCCGGAACATCGCCATCGATCGCGTCGGGGTGAAAAACCTGCGCCATCCGATCCAGGTCCGCGACAAGGCGCGCTCGCTCCAGCACACGGTGGCGACGATGACGCTGACCGTCGATCTGCCGCAGCAGTTCAAGGGGACGCACATGAGCCGCTTCGTCGAGGCGCTGAGCGAGTTCGGGCCCGAGCTGCACGTCGATAACATCAAGGATCTCGTCCGTTCCCTGCGCGAGCGGCTCGACTCCGAGGCGGCGCATTTGGAGGTCGAGTTTCCCTTCTTCTTGCAAAAGGCCGCGCCGGTCACCGGGGCGCTT
>DASYIS010000144.1:0-5307 GCA_035997375.1 Chthoniobacteraceae bacterium | reverse complement strand
CGTGAACCGGAGGCGATCAGCCACCTTCACGATCGGTACGCTTCGACTTTGAAAGCGCTCATCATGCGCGTCCTTCATAACGACGCAGAGTCCGACGACATGCTGCAGGAGATTTTTGTGGAGATCTGGGACCGCGCCGGCAGCTACGACCCGCTCAAGGGGAAGGCGCTCGGCTGGATCGTCACCCTCACCCGCCGCCGGGCGATCGACCGTCTCCGCAAACGCGAAGCCTACGGCCGCATGGAAGAGCGCCTGCTCGAGGAGACCAAGCGCGACCCGCACGAGAGCGTCGCGCATGTGGAGGACGACGTCGCCCACGCCGAGATGCGCGAGCACCTCAACCGCGTCATGGCCACGCTCCCGGTGGCGCAGAAGGAAGTCATCGAACTCGCCTTCTACAAAGGGATGAGCCAGCGCGAGATCGCCGCGAGCACGGGCATCCCGCTCGGCACCATCAAGACGCGGATCGAGCTCGCGATGAAAAAGATCGCCGACGCCCTCCGCGGGATGGAAGACCTTCTCTGATCGACTGAACCAGACTGAACGACTTTCCGCCCGTCTTCGCCACGCCCGCTCTTGGGCCGGTGAGGACGGGCGGCTTTCGTTTGGACGCAAGGCGTCGTCGCGGCTTACCTATGCCCCGCTGATCGGAGCGATCCCGGCCAGCGCGCGGAGCGTTTCGTTCACGGCCGCGGCACTGGGAAAAGCTTTGGCCACGTCAGGCTCAAGCAGGACCACATTGGCACCCTCGGCGTATCGAGCGGCATACTTTCCGCGCACGCCTGCGCTGAAGTCATAGCTCTCCTGCATTTCGGGCTTTTTGGTTTCGCTATCGGCCTTCTTCATAATTCTGTCGTTTTCGCTCAGCCCGCCGGCTCCGGGGTCGGCGGGTCTTCGGGCAAGACGCAGGCGAGGACTTCCACGGCCTTCGGGTGGGTCGATTTGATGAGAAAGCGCGCCTGGCCCGGGTCCGATTCGTCGATCTCGAGCTTCAGCCCGCGCGGCGCGAGCTCTTCGCGCGTCAGCCGCTCGAGCTGCCGATCGTACAGGGAGCGCGGGATTGCGCCGGACATGACGTGCCGATAAGCCTGCCGGAGAATGATGGGGACGATTTCGGGCAGAGCCCGGCCTGCCGAGGGGAGATTCCGATTCACCATTGAGCCATGTGGGGTAAGCGGAATCTAGCACCGCGCGCGCGGAGCGATATCAGAGCCGGCGATGAGCCGTCGCTCGGGGCGACCCCGAGTCCCCACCGCCCGAAGCCGCCGGGTTGCCCGGTCGCAGACCCGCCTCCTCCAGCAGGCGGCGGAGCCTGGCCTGATAAACCGCCCAGCTCTGGGCCGGGCGGACGAAGACATTTGGCGTGGGCGGCGTCTCATCGCGGGAGGGAAGTTGCATGCGCACAATTTACGCCTGCGTCGGGGCGTCTGCAACGAGAGCCGCCGCTGAATCCGGGTTGCGTCATCGGCTCACGATATGCCCGAGCTTCGGCAACACGCAAAGCACCGCCAGGTTACGATTTAGTGGTCCCGAGATGTCGCCCGAACCCGAGCCCCACGCCCACCCGCACTGGCAGACGCCGGAAGCGCGGTTTCGGCTCCTCGTCGAGAGCGTGAAGGATTACGCGCTCATCATGCTCGATCCGAACGGATACATCGTGAGCTGGAACGCCGGGGCCGAGTACATCAAGGGCTATACGCCGGCGGAGATCATCGGCTCGCACTTTTCCCGGTTCTATCCGCCGGAAGACGTCGCCGCCCGCAAGCCCGAGCGCGAGCTGGAGCAGGCCGAGGCCGAGGGGCGGGTGGAGGACGAGGACTGGCGGGTGCGCAAGGACGGCACGCGCTTTTGGGCCAATGTCGTGATCACCGCGCTGCGCGATCCGGTGACGCGCGAGCTGGTCGGCTACGGGAAAGTCACGCGCGACCTCACGGAGCGCAAGGCGGCCGAGGAGCGGCTGCGCCAGAGCGAGGAGCAATTCCGGCTGCTCGTCGAGGGGGTCGAGGAATACGCCATCTTCATGCTCGATCCCAACGGCATCGTGGCGACGTGGAATGTCGGCGCCGAGCAGGCGAAAGGCTACACCGCGAAGGAGATCATCGGCCAGAGTTTCACCCGCTTTTACACCGCGGAAGAGCAGGCCGGCGGCAAGCCGGGGCGGCTGCTCGCGCTGGCGCGGGAGACGGGCCATGCGCGCGACCAGGGCGTGCGGGTGCGCAAGGACGGCACCACGTTTCAAGCCGATGTGCTGATCACCGCGATCCACGACGAGAAAGGGACGCTCCGCGGCTACACGAAGCTGACCCGCGACATCACCGACCAGGTCCGCACCCGCGAGGCGGAGGCGGCGCGCAGCGCCGCGGAGAAAGCGAGCCAGGCGAAGGACGAATTCCTCGCCGTGCTCAGCCACGAGCTGCGCACGCCGCTCACGCCGGTCCTCGCCGCCGCGAGTTTCGTGATGAACAACGCCGCCACGCTCTCGCGCGAGGAGATCCTCGAGGAGATCGGCACCATCCGCCGCAACGTGATGCTGGAGGCGCAGCTCATCGACGACCTGCTCGACCTCACGCGGATCAGCCGCGGCAAGATCGAGCTCCGCTTCGAGGCGGTCGAAGTGCATGCCGCCGTGCAACAGGCGATCGAAATTTGCCGCGAGGACATTACGGCCAAGGGGCTCGTCATTTCGACTCAGCTCGCCGCGCCGGACCACTGGGTCTGGGCCGATCCGACGCGCATCCGCCAGGTCTTCTGGAACCTGCTGACGAACGCCGTGAAGTTCACCCCGGAAGGCGGGCGCATCGTCGTGCGCACCGCCGGCGGGCCGGCGGGCCGCTTGCTCGTGGAAGTGGCGGACACCGGGCACGGCATCGAGCCGGAACTGGCGAGCCGCATTTTCAATGCTTTCGAGCAGGGCGAGCGCTCCGTGACCCGCCAGTTCGGCGGACTCGGGCTCGGCCTCGCGATCACACGCGCGCTGGTGACGATGCACCATGGCTCGATCGCGGTGCAGAGCGAGGGGAAGGGAAAGGGCGCCGTGTTTCAGATCGAGCTCCCGGTCGTCGCCCCCGCCCCCGAGCAGGCGGCGCGCGCGGCGACGGCGGCGAACGTGACGGCGTCGAGCCTTCGTCTTTTGCTCGTCGACGATCACGCGGATACGCGGCGCGTGCTGGCGCGCCTGCTCGCGCGGCTGGGCCATCGGGTCGAAACGGCGGCCGACGTCGCCTCGGCGCTGGCGCTCGTCCGCTCCGTGCAATTCGACGTCATGATCAGCGACATCGGCCTGCCCGACGGCTCCGGGACCGATCTCATGCGCGAAGCGAAGCGCGTCCAGCCGCGGCTGCGCGGCATCGCGCTCAGCGGCTTTGGTATGGAGGAAGACACGCGCCGCAGCGCCGAAGCGGGCTTCGAGGCGCACCTCAACAAGCCCATGGATTTCGCGGTCCTGCAGGAGGTCTTAAGCGGGAAGTAAGGCGGTCGGACCGCGGCGTCACATCCGTTCCGGCGCCTCGATCCCGAGCAGGAGCAGGCCCTGCCGCAGCACGTTCGCGGTGACTTCGCAGAGCGCCAGCCGCGCGCTGCGGGCGGGTTCCTCGGAGCGCAGGACGGGGCAGCTTTCGTAGAAGCCGTGGTACGTGTTCGCCAGCTCGAAGAGATACGTCGCGAGGATGTTCGGGCGGTAATCCTCGAGCACTTGCGGCACGATCTCACCGAACTGCAGGAGCTTCTTCGCAAGCGCAAACTCCGCCGGCTCGCTCAGCTGCGGCTCACCCGCGACACGTAGGATGCTCTCGGTTTCGGCCTTGCGGAAGATCGAGCGGATGCGGACGTGCGCGTTTTGCAGGTAGGGCGCGGTGTTGCCGTTGAAGCTCAGCATCCGGTCCCACGAGAAGGTGTAATCGCTTTGCCGGTTCGGCGAGAGATCGGCGTACTTCACCGCGCCGAGCCCGATGGTGCGGGCGATTTCCCGGCGGTCGGCTTCGGGCATCTCGGGGCTCTTGTCGGTGACGATCTTCAGCGCGCGCTCGACGGCTTCCTCGAGCAAATCGGTGAGCTTGACCGTCTCGCCGGAGCGCGTCTTGAAGGGCCGGCCGTCTTCGCCGAGGATCGCACCGAACCAGACGTGCGCGAGCTTCACCCGCGCCGCCGTCTCCGGCTGCCATCGCGCGAAGATGTGGAAAAGCTGGCGGAAGTGGAGCTGCTGCCGGCCGTCGGTGACGTACAGGATTTCGTGCGGCTGCCATGTCTCGAGGCGGTACTGGAGCGTGGCGAGATCGGTCGTCGTGTAATTCGCGGCGCCGTCCTTTTTCAGGACGAGCGCGGGGTTGTCGCGCCAGCCGGCCTCGTCCTTGATGAGGAACGGATCCTTTTCCGGCGGCCCGCCCTGGTCGGAGAAAACGCAGATCGCCCCTTCGCTCTCGCGCGCCACGCCTTTGGCCCGCAGCTCGGTGACGACGCCGGCGAGGCGGTCGTTGTAGAAGCTCTCGCCGAGCGTCACGTCGAACTTCACGCCGAGCCGCGTATAGACGTCGTCGAACTGCGCCTGCGAAAGGCGGATCATTTCGTGCCAGATTCCGAAGTTCTCCGCGTCGCCGCCTTGCAGCTTCACCAGCTCGGCGCGCGCCCGCTCCTTCGTCGCCTCGTCGTCCTTGTAGCGCCCGGAGATCAGCTTGTAGATGCGCTCCATCTCGCCCAGCGGATCGGCGGCGAGCGCGGCGCGATCGAGCTCCGTCTTCCAGCCGAGGAGCAGCATCCCGAACTGCGTCCCCCAGTCGCCGATGTGGTTGTCGCGCACCACTTCGTGCCCGACGAACCTGGCGATCCGCGCGAGCGAATCGCCGAGGAAGGTCGAGCGGATGTGGCCGACGTGCATCGGCTTCGCGACATTGGGCGAGGAGAAATCGATGACGAAGCGCCGCGGCTGCACCGGCGCCGGCACGCCGAGGCGGGCATCGTGCAACAGCGCGCCGAAGCGCGCGGAAATCCACCGGGGCGCGAGCCGGAAGTTCAGGAAGCCGGCGCCCGCGATCTCGACCTTCTCGCACAGATCGCCCACGTCGAGCTTCTCCACGATGGCCTGGGCGAGCTGCCGCGGATTTTGCCGCTGCTGCTTCGCGAGCACCATGGCGGCGTTCGACTGGTAATCGCCAAAGCGCGCATCGCCGGCGGGCGGCACCTCCGCCTCCGGCGGGAGGCCGAGGGCGGCGAGCGCGGCGCCGAGGCGTTGTTCGAGAAGAGCGCGAATGGTTTCCACGGGGGGAGGGTGACGGGGGAGAGCGGGGGTGACAAGGAGACAAGGAGACAAGGAGA
>DASYIS010000143.1:0-2913 GCA_035997375.1 Chthoniobacteraceae bacterium | reverse complement strand
CCGGAGCCGAAAAGATCCTCGCCTTCCGCTGCATTCACCTCAGCGGACGGACCGACGCCTTCTGGAAAGACCGCCTCAACGACCGTGCCGCGGAAAACGATCTTTTGTTCTTACCCGCCTGACCGCTGAAATCTGTCCTGCACCCGCTTCGCCGGCGAGGGAAGGTGTGCTCAGCCGGCCGGCCCGAGGCACTTGAACTGTGCGAACGTCCGAGCGGGTGAGTTCCGAAGGCAATGCGGTGCGCCCGTGAACGGCAATGCGATTGTACTCGTTCCACCAAGCGTGGAAGGTGGGCGCATGAATCAGGTCACGGTCATCGACTCCCACACCGGCGGCGAGCCCACCCGCGTCGTCATCGCGGGCGGGCCGGCGCTCGGCGGAGGCAGCGTGGCCGAACAGCTTGCGGTCTTTCGTGCGCGGTTCGACGGCTTCCGCCGCGCCGTGATCACCGAGCCGCGCGGCTCGGAGGTGCTGGTCGGCGCGCTCCTCGTCGCGCCGGCGGATGCGTCGTGCGCCGCCGGGGTGACATTCTTCAACAACGTCGGCTTCCTCGGCATGTGCGGACACGGGATCATCGGGCTCGTCGTCACGCTGGCGCACCTCGGGCGCATCGCGGCCGGCGTCCATCGCATCGAGACGCCGGTGGGCGTGGTCACCGCGACCTTGCATGAAGATGGGAGCGTCTCCGTCGGGAACGTGCCGAGCCGGCGCAAGGCGCGAGCGCAGACGGTGGAGGTGCCCGGCACGGGCGCGGTGACGGGTGACGTGGCGTGGGGCGGGAACTGGTTCTTCCTCGTCGAGGCGCATGGCCAGGCGCTCGCGCCGGCCAACGTCGGGCCGCTGACGGATTTCGCGTGGCGAGTCCGGCAGGCGGTGAACGCGCAGGGGTTTCCCGAGGTGGATCACGTCGAGCTCTTCGGCGCTCCCGAGGCGCCGGCGGCGCACTCGCGCAACTTCGTCCTCTGTCCCGGCAAGGCCTGGGACCGCTCGCCGTGCGGCACCGGCACGAGCGCCAAGCTCGCCTGTCTCGCCGCGGATGGAAAGCTGCGCGAAGGCGAGCCGTGGGTGCAGGAAAGCATCCTCGGCAGCACCTTTACCGGCACGTTTCGGTGGGCGGACCGCGCGGCCGGCACGGTGCTTCCCACCATCACCGGGACGGCGTTCGTGACCGCCGAGACGGTGCTGTTGTTCGATGAACGCGACCCGTTCCGAGACGGCATTGACTTATGAAACACGTCGTCGTCGTTGGCGGCGGGGTGATCGGTTTGAGCGCCGCCCAGGCGTGCGCGCAACGCGGGCATCGCGTGACGGTGATCGAGCGGGATCGGGCGAAGCGCGGCTCCTCGTTTGGCAATGCGGGGATGATCGTGCCGAGCCACGTCGTCCCGCTCGCCGCGCCCGGCATGGTCGCGCTCGGGCTGCGGTGGATGTGGAATCCCGAGTCGCCCTTCTACATCCAGCCGCGGCTCGACTGGGAGCTGCTGCGGTGGGCCTGGCTCTTCTGGCGCGCGAGCACGTGCGCCCAAGTCGCGCGCGCGGCGCCGCTGCTGCGGGATTTGCACCTCGCGAGCCGCGCGCTTTACGAGGAGATCGGCGACGAGTGCGGGCTCGTGCAAAAGGGGTTGCTCATGCTCTGCAAGACGCAGCGCGCGCTCGACGAGGAAGCGCACGGGGCCGCGCAGGCTGTCGCGCTCGGTCTCCCCGCGGAAGTGCTCAGTGCGCACGAAACCGCCGCCCGCGACCCGTCCGCGACGATGGACATCGCGGGCAGCGTTTATTTTCCACGCGACTGTCACCTGCCACCGGAACGCTACGTGGCGGCCATGGAGCGACGGATCGGCGACACGATGATCGACGCCGAAGTGACCGGCTGGCGGCGGGAGGGCGCGCGGCTGGCGGCGGTGCGCACCACGAGCGGCGAAATCGAGGGGGACGAGTTCATCCTCGCGGGCGGCGCGTGGTCGCCGGCGCTCGTGCGCGGCCTGGGCCTGCGCCTTCCGATGCAGGCCGGCAAAGGCTACAGCCTCACGCTCCGGGATCCGGTCGAACTCCCGAGTGTCTGCTCCATCCTCACCGAAGCGCGCGTCGCGGTGACGCCGATGGGCACGGCCCTGCGCGTCGGCGGCACGATGGAGATCGCGGGCTTCAACGAACGCGTCTCCGCGCGCCGCGTCGCCGGGATCGTGAAGGCGCTGCCCAACTACTACCCGCGCTTTCGCCCCGATGATTTCGACGGCCTCGCGCCGTGGTGCGGCCTGCGCCCTTGCTCGCCGGATGGCCTGCCCTACCTCGGGCGCACGCGGGCGGCGGACAACCTCATCGTCGCCACCGGCCACGCGATGATGGGGCTGAGCCTCGCGCCCATCACGGGCGCGCTCGTCGCCCAATTGGCCGACCGTGAGCCGCCGCTCCTCGACCTCACGCTGCTCGCGCCGGATCGCTACGCGTGAGCGGCGAGAGATCCGCGCCCAGGAGTGACGGCAGCCTCCAACGCGGGAAGCAGCACCGCTATTTCAAGAGCGGCTCGCCGGCCGCACTGGCCAGCAGGATCGCGAGTTCCTTTTGCGCCGCCTTCCGCAACTCCGGGTCGTCGTCTTGCCATGGCCAGCCGATGATGACCGCGTGGCGATCCGGAGGCTCAGACGACACGACTTGGAGTCTCGCCCTCCGGACGGAACCGGCTTTGATGAACACCGCTCCGTAGAGGGTGCGGCTTCCCGCCGCCGCCAACCCAAGCGCCCAGAGTGTCTCGAGGGGAACTCGCCCGTGTCGGGAAACCGAGGTTTCGCGGTCTTTGGGATTCGGCAGGAAGGCCGCCGGCTTGGCCATCGTCGAATTGAACTGATTGCTCTGCGTTAGAAAACGCGCGAGATCCTCGGTGTCGTCTACGTGCTCAGGCAGCCCGGAGGGAAG
>DASYIS010000142.1:0-27993 GCA_035997375.1 Chthoniobacteraceae bacterium | reverse complement strand
GTGATTCGAGTGATTCGAGTGATTCGTGTGATTCGTGTGATTCGTGTGATTCGTGTGATTCGTGTGATTCGTGTGATTCGTGTGATTCGTGTGATTCGTGTGATTCGTGTGATTCGTGTGATTCGAGTGATTCGAGTGATTCGAGTGATTCGTAGGCAAAATCCGTCTGCCCCTTTTTCGTGTTTTTCGTGTATTTCGTGGACCCAAATTCCGTAGCCCCATGAACACCTGCTCGCGCCTCTCCACCCCGACCAGCCGCCGCGGTTTTCTCCAGACCACGAGCGCCGGCTTTGGCTGGATCGCTTTCTCCGCGCTCGCGCAGGCTGCGGCGTCGAACCCGCTCGCGCCGAAGCCGCCGCATTTCACCGCGAAAGCGAAGCGCGTGATCTTCCTCTACATGCAGGGCGGGCCGAGCCACCTCGACACGTTCGATTGGAAGCCGGAGCTCGCGAAGGTCGTGCCACGTGGGCATCACCAGCCGTTCGGCCCCGTCTTTCCGTACCAGCCGCGCGGGAAGAGCGGGCTCATGATTTCGGACGCCTTCCCGAAGCTCGCCGCCACGCACGCCGACGACCTCTGCCTGCTCAACGGCATGAAGACCAGCACCGCTTCGCACGCGCAGGCGACGGTCGCGTTGCACACCGGCGCGGAGAACTTCGTGCGCCCCTCGATGGGTGCCTGGGTTGTCTACGGGCTCGGCAGCGCAGCGGAAGATCTGCCCGGTTTCGTCACGATCGATCCCGCCCACGACCAGGGCGGCGCGATGAATTACGGCTCCGCGTTTCTGCCCGCGAGCTTCCAGGGAACCCCGCTCGGCGGCGCGCAGAAGGGCGTGCCGAACCTCGACAGCCGGCTCTCCGACGCCGTGCAGCGCAAGCAGCTCGACTTCATCCAGGGGCTCAATCGCCGCACCCTCGCGGCCGACCCGACTCACCCGGAATTGGAGGGCGTCATTCAATCGTATGAGCTTGCGTATCGCATGCAGACTTCCATTCCCGCGGTCCTTTCGACCGACGGCGAATCCGCGGCGACGCAGGAGCTCTACGGGCTGAACGAGCGCGAGACCGAGCGCTTCGGACGCCAGTGCCTGCTCGCGCGCCGACTTGCGGAAAAGGGCGTGCGCTTCATCCAGATCACGCACGCCGGCTGGGATCACCACAACCGTCTGCGCGAAGGCCTCGGCGAGCGCGCGGGGGCGGTCGATCAGCCGATCTCCGGCCTGCTGACCGATCTCAAGCAGCGCGGCCTGCTCCAGGACACGCTCGTCCTCTGGGGCGGCGAGTTCGGCCGCGGCCCGGCCGACGACAAAGGCGACGCCAACGGCCGTGGCCACAACAACAAAGGGTACACCATGTGGATGGCCGGCGGCGGCGTGCGCGGCGGCCTGCGCTACGGCGCGACCGACGAGTTCGGCGGCACCGCGGTCGAGGGCGAGATGAACACGCACGACCTCCACGCGACGATCCTCCACTTGCTGGGTCTCGACCACGAGCTGCTGACGTACCGCTATGCGGGCCGCGACTTCCGGTTGACGAATGTCAGCGGGAAGGTGGCGCGGGGGATTTTGGCGTGAGGCACGCTTGATTCCGTGCTCCATCTGGTCAACTGTTGCGAGATGGAAAGTGCAGCACTCCGTAGCGCCATAGAGCGGCGGCCCATCCGTCCGTTTCAGCTCGTGATCAACAGCGGCGACGAAGTTCGTGTCCCGCATCCCGAGTTCATCTCCTTCGCACCCGATGCCAAATCAGTCATCGTGTGGGATCACGCGAACGCCCCTGTCTGGCTGGATCTGGACTCCATTTCAGCAATCGATTTCCGGGCGCAGCCAGTCAAAGGCGGAAGGAAGAAGGCGTAGCGCCGTCGAAGCGGCTTGTTGAACCTCGGTTGTCGTTAGCCGCTTCCGCTTGGGTTGATGAGAATCCCATAACGGCCTTCCAGAAGTTTGACGCTGATGAGAAACTCCTGAAATAGGATCTTTGCGCGAGGTGCCCTCGCCGTCCGGGCATCGGTGGAGATTTGAATGGGGCATCCTGGCAGAAGAATCTCAGGGACGCGCTCAAACGGGATGTCGAATATGACGTATGGATCAGCGCCGGGGCGCAATGCTCGAATTCGGGAGTCGGCCTCCCCAACCAGAATAAGCCGATCATACTCCTTCTTGCCTGAGATTCCGTACGGGTTGTGCCATGTCCACCGTTTGGTCTTCGCGCCGCGGAAGGCCTCGCTCAGACTTGAAAACTTCACTTCGAGACGCGTTCCGTCCACCTCTACTGTGACGTCATGGGCCGCATTGTAGAGAGTTGGAGTGCCGCCCACCAAGCGAGAAATCAACCGCTCGCCGGCGAAGGCGCGTGCCAGCATTGGTCTGGCTTCGAGGAATCGGAGCCTTTCCTCAAGTTTCGCGACGCGACTTCTCAGTAATTCACATGCTGGGCAACTGTTCATGATGAGGCCCTCCCGTCGTCTACGGTTTTGAAATCCGAATCTGCGGCGCTCCTACCTACCGCAAGCGGGCCAAAATTCGGCCTCGGTCAAGCTGCGGACCGCATCCGAATCCAGTTCCTCTCCGCGCCGGGCAACTTCCTCGTCGTCCACCCAATGAGGAGCTTCGTCCAAGCTCTCGAGCAGGAAAGCCGCCAGCTCGGCCCTCTCAGGAGAGCGGAGGCGCGATGCGGCCTCTCGTAGCTGTGCCACTTCTGTCATCCGCAAACGGTAACACGGCGCCCGAAAATCGCACACTCCTTTTCTAAACGAGACTCTCCCCTCCACCCTCCTCGTCCGTCGGCCATGCATACCCTCCGCTGAAGTGCTCGATGTTCAGCGCGCAGCCGGCCGCTTTCGGCAGCTCCAGAAACGCACCGTCCGTGCGCGCCTGGAGGACGGCCGCCTTGACTACCTCGCCGAGGATCTCCGCCAGCTCGGTGCCGGGCGGAAGGACGGCTTTCGTGCCGTCCATTTGCACCACGTCAATCGGACCGTCCAGGAGCGCCTCGCCTGCCTCCAGCCAGCGCGGCCGTTCCCACATCCCCTCGTCGATCAGCGAAGTCCATTCGCCGTCGACCTCGGCATCCGGGCGCAGGTCAAACACCACGATGACCCACGCGGCCTGCGAGTACTCGAAGCCGACATGGATAATCTTCACGGGGCCCGGCTCGCCCAGCACATTGCCGCGCGACGGCTTGAAGCTGCGCGCGCTCTTCACCACGTACTTGTAAACCGCATCGTGCTCCTTGCGGAGATCCAGTGGTTTGGCCGCGCGCGTTTTCGGCGGCGCGCCCGTTTCGGGGGCGCCGATCGACCGCAGGTAGGCCTCCGCGGATTTGCGCCGGATGTACATGGCCCAACCCAGTGGCGTGTAGCTCTTGCGGCCATCAGTAACCGTGAGCGACGGGTCCGCCCCGGCCTCGATCAGCACGCGGATCTGCTCCAGATCCGCGCCACCCTCGCGCCGCCGCCCCTTCTGCGAAGGTTCCTGCGCGGCGGAGACCGCGGAGTGGAGCGCGGAGCCGCGAAACCGGTGGTGGGCATTCACCCGCGCGCCCTGCGCCAGCAGGTAGCGAGTCATCGCGGCGCCACTCGCCACCTGCCGGGGAGTCATTTCTCCGTCCGCGGCACTCCGCATCGCGTCCCCGATATTCACATCCCAACCGCGCTCGAGCCAAAAAGCGACCGCCGGAATCTGGCCTCGCTCTGCTGAGTAGTGCAGCCAGGTCGGGTAATGATGGTGGGGACAGTTCTGCTCGAGGTCAGGATACTGCTCGAGCAGGCGGCGCATGGCCTCTACGTCACCACGATCGATCGCATGGTACATTTCGACAAATGGTTCATTCGAGTGGTCCATAGGGTAAATCGAGCATGGTTTAAGCGCAGCCGGTCAACTTGCAGTCCCTGCTTCGTCGTTCTTCCGAATGTCGACGATGGCGAGGAAGACGATCGTCGGCCCGGCCGGCCCCGCGTAGCAGCCGACGGCTCCCAGATGATCCACTGCGAGCGCGGCCAACTCCCACGCCTGCGCCTCCCCGCAGTCGAACAGCTCCGCGTGGAAGCAATCCAAGCCATCGGTCGCCTCGAACAGCCCGCGGAGTTGCGCCGCGCGCGATCGCCCCGGCTCGACCATGGACGGGTTGGCCCACGCCCACTGCCACGTGTCCGACTGCACCGACCAGGTCCCGATAGGGATCACCGTGGCTTCCACGACGACCCGGCCCGCTTCATCGGAGAACTTGAGACGCTCCGTCGTCTGGTCGTAGTCCCATCGGTCATACGTCCCCAGGCCATACTGCTCGCGGAGATTCTGTTGCTTCTCCTCGTAAGCCGCGAGCCGGGCGGAGAGGAAGTCGTCGAATTCAGGATCGGTCATGTTGGTCCCGAGCCTCCGATGGCCGAACGTTGAACAGTCTGGGGAGGCATGTTGAGCCCGAGGAGAGAGAATCGGCTTGGTCGAGGCAAGCAGGAAAAAACCGCCGCTCGCTCAGGCTTTCGCCTTTCGTGTCTTTCGTGTATTTCGTGGACATGCCTTCTCCCGCCGGCCTTCGCGTGTGGCTTATTTTTCTCGCCGGACTCCTCCTTTCTCCACTGCTGCGCGCGGCCGATCCGCCCGTGCCGAGCAAGCCTGCGATCGAGCTTCACACCGTGCCCGCGGATCAACTCACTCCGGGCAAGCCGGCTCCGTTGAAGGAGGCCGACCTCCTCAAGACCATCGACCCGGACGACGCCCAGCAGCTATACATCCACGGCCTTTACGAGAAAGCCCTGGCCCGGGCGACCGCGCTCGCGGCCGAAGATCCGCGCAACGAAGCCTGGCCCCTGTTGCGCTGCCAGGCCGAGCTGCAGCTGGGCAAATACGACGAGGCGCGGGCCGATCTGGACAAGGCGCTCGTCGCTTCTCCGAACAGTCTGCGTCTCCGCGTGCTCGGCTACGACTTGATGCGCCGGACCGGCGACCCGCTGCGCGCCAAGGCGCTGGTCGAGGAGATGGACCGCCTCGGCGCACGCTCCTGGGCGTACACGGCGCCGGAGGATCAGATCGCGCTCGGGCGCGCCGCGCTGCTCGTCAACGCCGATCCGAAGAAGGTGCTCGACCGCTTTTTCACGCCGGTGAAAAAGCTGCATCCGGAGCTGCGCGAAGTCTGGCTCGCGAGCGGCGAGTTGGCCTTGCAGAAGTCGGAGTTCAGCCTCGCCGCGAAGACTTTCAGCGAAGCCGCGAAACGCTTCCCGAACGATCCCGACGTGCAATTCGGCCTCGCCAGAGCGTTCGCACCGAGCGACTCCGAGGCGGAGATGGAAGCGCTCGAATCCGCGCTGCATGGCAACCCGCGGCACCTCGGCGCACTGCTGTTGCTGGCGGAGCATCACATCGATGCCGAGCATCCGGAGGAAGCCGCGGCGGCGCTCGCCGAGGTGCTGAAGATCGACCCGAAGCGCGCGGAGGCGCATGCGCTGCGCGCCGTGCAAGCCGAGCTCGCGGGCGATGCCGCCGGCTTCAAGGAAGAGCGCGAGGCGGCGCTCAAGCCGTGGCCGAAAAACCCGGAGGCGGAGCATCTCATCGGCCGCAAACTCTCGCAAAAGTATCGCTTCACCGAGGGCGCGGAGCACCAGCGCCGCGCGCTTGAATGGGAGCCGGAGAACTTGCAAGCCAAGCTGCAGCTCGCGCAGGATCTCCTCCGGCTCGGCCATGAGGAGGAAGGGTGGAAGCTCGCGCAGGAGGTCCGCGACGCCGATCCGTACGACGTCTTCGCGTACAATCTCACCACGCTGGAGGAGACGCTCTCGAAGTTCGCGCAACTGCCGAGCGAGCATTTCCTCGTGAAGATGGAAGCGCAGGAGGCGCAGATTTACGGCCCGCGCGTCGTGGCGCTGCTCGAGCGCGCGCATGCGCAGGTCGGCCCGAAGTACGGCTTCACCGGAAAGCAGAAAATCACCGTCGAGATCTTCCCGGACCAAAAGGATTTCGCGATCCGCACCTTCGGTTTGCCCGGCGGGGCAGGGTACCTCGGCGTCTGTTTTGGGAACGTCATTACCGCCAACAGTCCCGCCGCGAATCCCAACCTGCAGCACAACTGGGAGTCGGTGCTCTGGCATGAATTCACGCACGTCGTCACGCTCGGGCTCACGAAAAACAAGATGCCGCGCTGGCTCTCCGAGGGGATTTCCGTATACGAGGAGCGCCAGGCGCGCGGCAACTGGGGCGAGCAAATGAAGCCGCGGTATCGCGCGATGATCCTCGGCAACGACCTCGTGCCGCTCTCGCAACTCTCCGGCTCCTTCCTGCGCCCGAAGACGCCGATGCATTTGCAGTTCGCCTATTACGAGTCGTCCCTCGCGGTGGAGTATTTGATCGAGCGCTTCGGGCTGCCCGCGATGAAGGCGATCTTCGCCGACCTCGCGCAGGGCGTCGGGATCAATGCCGCGCTGGCGAAACGCGCCGCGCCGCTCGCCGACCTCGACCGCGAATTCGGCGAGCGCATCCGCCGGCTCGCGCAAAGCGTCGGCCCGCAGCTCGACTGGGCGAATCCGAAGCCGGCCGACGTGGCGACCGAGCAGAAGTTTACCGAGTGGGTCGAGGCGAATCCGACGAACTACGCCGCGCTGATGGAGAAGGCGAAACGCCTGCTGGAAAAGCGCGAGTGGGCCGCCGCCAAGGCGCCGCTCGAGAAGCTGCTCGAGCTTTACCCCGACCAGCACGACGCCGAAGGCGCTTATGCCATGCTCGCCCGCGTGCAGCGCGAGCTCGGCGAGGCTGACGCGGAGCTGGCCACCCTCACGAAGCTCGCCACGCTCTCCTCCGGCGCGACCGACGCCTTCCTGCGCCTCATGGAGATCCACACCGCGCGCCAGGAGTGGAAAGCGGTCGCCGGCTACGCGGAGCAATTCACCGCCGTGAATCCGCTCGTGCCCGCGCCGCATCGCGAAGCCGCGCGCGCGTGGGAAAAGCTGGGCGACGCCCCGCACGCCATCGCCGAGTACGAGACGCTACTGAAACTCGGCGGCTCGCCCGAGCCCGAGGCGCATTACGCGCTGGCGGGTTTGCTCAAGACCGCCGGCAAGAAACCGGAGGCCAAGCGCCATGTGTTACAGGCGCTCGAGGACGCGCCGCGGTATCGCGAGGCGCTGCGGTTGTTGAAGGAATTGCAGTAGCGAGCGCGCGGTTCCACCTCCCCCCGGGTGTAGAGGCGGCACCCCTTCGCCTATGCTCAGGGAGAGCCGCGCTCTACACCTCAGGGCGACGCTCCCGCGTTTACCAGGAGACGCTCGCGTACTCGGGATCAGGCCCGCGGAGCTGTGCTGGTTTGCCGCACGGCCTCATACAGGACGATGCCCACCGCCGTCGCCAAATTCAGGCTTCGCGTCGAGTCGCCGGCCATGGGAATCGTCAGGAGGCGGTCCGCGTTCGCGGCCAGCAGGGGCTCGGGCAGCCCTTTGGTCTCGCGGCCGAAGACGAGGTAATCTCCATCCTCAAACCGCTCGGACCAATACGCGCGCTGCGTTTTCGTCGTGAGAAACCAGAACCGCGCGGCCGGATCGGCGGCGCCCTGAAGCTCGGCGAGGCTTTCCCAGCGGCGAACGTCGACCTGAGCCCAGTAGTCGAGCCCCGCGCGGCGGAGCGCTTTGTCCTCGAGCGAGAACCCGAGCGGCCCGACGAGATGAAGCCGCGCCCCGGTCGCGAGACACAGCCGGCCGATGTTGCCGGTGTTGGGCGGAATCTCAGGCTCGATGAGGACGACGTGGAACATGGGCGAATGACGAATGACGAATATGACGAATGACGAATGACTCAGGTCCGCTCTTCGTCATTCGTCATTCGTCATTTCAAATCCAGCCACACCGTCGTCGCGGCGAGGTCCGCCGGGATATCCACCGGCGCCGGCTCGACGTGGAAGCTGCCCGCGCGGCGGGTCGCCTTGAGCGCGTAGCGGCCGATCGCCTCCAGCGCGCGGC
Organism: Chthoniobacteraceae bacterium; assembly: GCA_035997375.1. GTDB lineage: Bacteria > Verrucomicrobiota > Verrucomicrobiia > Chthoniobacterales > Chthoniobacteraceae > DASYIS01. Next base: position 20,055 of record DASYIS010000142.1, on the reverse strand, counting down.
GGTCGAGGCGCGTGCAGTTCGTCGAGAGGAGGATGTGCGCGGCGGGCGCGGCCGTCTCCATCGCGGCGAGGAGCAGCGGCTCGAAGTCGCGCTCGACTTGGAAGGCCGCGCCGTCGTGGTCGCGCGAGAAGGTCGGCGGATCGAGGATGATCGCATCGAACCGCTCGCCACGGCGCGCCAGCCGCGGCAGGACATCGAGCACGCTGTCGGCCATGAACTTGTGCCCCGCGGGATCGAGGCCGTTCAGGGCGAAGTTCGCGCGGCCGCGGTCGAGCGACTTTTTCGAGAGGTCGACGCTCACCGTCGTCGCGCCGGCGAGCGCGGCCGCCACGGAGAAAGAGCAGGTGTAGGCGAAGGTATTGAGCGCCCGGCGCGGACCGATGCGCCGCAGAAAGGCGCGATTCGCCCGCTGATCGAGAAACAGCCCCGCCGAGTAACCGGCGCCGAAATCCAGCCCGTACGCGACCCCGTTCTCGCGGACGACCGTGGTCAGCGGGAGGGTCGCGTCGCCCCGGAGGAGCACCGGCGTCACGCGCTCGGCGTTCTGCCGGGGCAGATATTTCCCGAAGATCCGCTCGATCGCGACCCCGCTCCAGGCCGGCCAGGCCAGGCAGGGGGCGAGCAGCTCATCGCGCGCCGCGTCGTCCTTGTAAGAGATGAGCAAGTCCGCGCCGAGCCGCTCCACCCAGCCCCCGCCGAGCGAGCAGAGCCGGTACCCGGTCGTGCCGCTGCGCTCGAACTCCGCCAGCTCCTTTCGCGGCAGCCAGCGGTCGCCGAAACGCCCCGCCTCGACCGACCCGAATACACTCATCGCAGCTGCTTGGTATTCTGGTTTGCCGAATTCGAAAAGTTCATCTATACTTGCGATTCTTTTTGCAGAACTCCCTATGCGTCTCAAGGCTATTCTCCTCCTCCTCCTCGGCGTCCTGAGTATTCTGACTCCGGAGTTGCGAGCCCAAGCCCCCGCCAGTGACTCGGCCGACCGCTTTCTGACCGCCTACCAGTTGTACCAGAAGGGCGAGGCGCTGGAGTCCGGCAAGGATTTCGCCGGCGCGCTGCGCACCCTGAAGGACGCGCTGCAGATTCTCAACGAGATCGCCGCCAAGGATCCGACCTGGAATCCGACCATTCTCGAGTTTCGCCGCAAGCGCATCGTCGAGTCCATCGCGCGGCTCGAGGCGAAGGTGGGGCCGGGCGGCGCGGAGCCGTCCGGACTGCCCACGCTGCCCAAATCAGACGGCGGATCCGGCAATGTACCCGATATTCTGCCCGATGATACTCGTCTGATTCCCGGCGTGTCCGCCACCCCCCAGCCACGAGGCACGGGCAAGACGAGCAAGCCGGCGACGGGCGACGCGTTCGACCAGATCAAAGGGGAAATGAATGACTTGAGGGCGAAGCTGGCGCAGGCGGAGGCGCAACGGGACGCCGCCCAGTCGTCGGCGCGGGAGACGCAGCGGAAACTCGACTCGGCCGCCGCGGACCGGAAGAAGCTGGACGATCAGTTGCGCGTCGTGCAGCAACGCGCGGAGATCGTCGAGCAGCAACTGCTCAAGGTGCGCAAAGATGGGCCGGTCGAAGCCGAGAAGCGTTTGAACTTGGAAACCCAGTTGAAGAACGCGAAGAAGGACGTCACCCGTTTGACCGACGAGCGGGATGCGCTGGAGCAAGTGCGCGACCAGGAATTGACGCAGCACAAGGCGGGGATCGACCGCGCGAACAAGGCCGCGCAGGCGAGCGCCGGGTTCAAGAAGCAGCTCGACGAGATCGAGAAGAATCACAAGGCGGAGCTGGCCGCCATCCAGACCGAGCTCACGAAAGTGAAAGTTGAAAACACGGACCTGAAGGTGAGGCTGACCAAGGTGGAAGGCGAACGCGACACCTTTAAGAGCGAAGTGGCCAAGCTGCAGCAGAACAAGAAGGACCTCGACAAGGCGCTGGCGGATAACGCGATCATCATGACCAAGCTGGCCGATGCCGAGAAGCAGATCGTGCAGTTCAAGGCCGACAATGCGCAGAAGGACGTGCTGATTGCCGATTTGAAAAAGGAGATCACGGACGTTTCGAAGCAACTCGACGACGCGAAGAAGGCGAGCGCCTCCTATCAGGTGAAGATGTCCCAGTTCCAGGCGAGCCTGCAGACGACCTCGGAAAAACTCGCGCTGGCCGACACCGCGGCGACCAAGGGGACTGCGGAGCGGAAGAAAATGAGCGAGGAGAACGAGCTGCTCCACGGGATCGTGGTGCGGCAGATGAGGCAACAAGCCAGCCGCGACCAGATGAGCAAACTGGTTCTCGAGCAACTGAAGGAGCTGAAGGTCAAGAATGAGGATCTGCTGACGCGGGTCAAATTCCTCGGCGAGCCGGTCGTGAAACTGACGCCGAAAGAGGCGGCGCTCTTCAAGAAGCCGCAGGTGGAGGTGGGCGACAACGAAATCGCCCTCGCCGCGCCGAAGGAGACCGGAGAACCCGCCCCGCCCGAGCTGCCGAAGTCGGACCCGGTGCCCGCGCCCGCCGTGCCGCCGACCCTCGCCCTGGCGAGCGCGACGCCCGCTCCGTTGACGCCGCCCGTGCCCGCCGCCACGCCCGCGAAGGCGGTGCCGGTGGCGAAGACGAGCCCGACGCCGGCGAAGAACACGAGCCCCGCCGCCACTCCCGCGGCTACCGCAATTTCCAGCGCGGTGGCGACCCCTGCAAGGGCGGCGGCCACGCCGAAGTCCGACACGCCGGAGCTCGCGATGCTCGACACCAGCCGGCTCAACAAGCCGAGCGGCCTCGACCTTCCCAAGAACACCGCCACGGCGACGCCCGGCGGAAGCGAGCCGCGCACCGAGCCCGCGACCGGCGGCAACATCACGGAGACGGGCGCTGGCGCCTCCACGGTCCCGGCGGACCTCCAGCCGACCGCGGCCGCGGCCAAGGATAATTTCGAACGCGGCAATTACGGCGCCGCGGAGAAGCTCTACGAAACCATCCTCGCGAAGGCGCCGACGAACCTCTACGCGCTCTCGAACCTCGGCGTCGTGCGCTTCCGCGAAGGGAAGCTCAAGCTCGCGGAGGAGGCTTTCCGCAAGGCGATCGCCATTGCGCCCGAGGATGCGTTTTCGCGCTGCACCCTCGGCATCATCTACTACAGCCAGACGCGCTACGATGAGGCGGTCAACGAGCTGACGAAGTCGCTCGCGATCAACCCGAAATACGCGGCCGCGCACAACTTCCTCGGCATCACCGCAAGCCAGAAGGGGTGGCAGGAAGCCGCGCAGAAGGAGCTCGAGACCGCCACCCAGCTCGACCCGAACTACGCCGACGCGCACTTCAACCTGGCCGTCGTCTACGCGACCCAGCAGCCGCCGAACAAGGACAACGCGCGCCAGTTCTACAAGCGCGCCACCGAGCTCGGCGCGGAGAAGGACCCGTCGCTCGAGGCGCTGCTGAAGTAGCGCGCCGGGCTGACTTGCCAAGGGCTGCGCCCTTGATAACCCCGGATGCTAAAAACCACGAATGAACACGAATCGACACGAATGGGAAAGCGAGCAGCGGCCGCGATTCGTGTTCATTCGTGTCCATTCGTGGTTCAATTTCTCAGTCGAGCCACGCGAATCGGACTCAAGGCGGCAGGAGACCACCGCGAAACGAGAACAGAACCTCGTTGCCTCCGCATAACGGCCTAAGACGCCGCCGCGCGTGGGCGGAGCCGCACAGGGACTGTGCGGACCACGGACTGCGCGGCCACGCCCTTCAGCGCGAACCTACCAGTCGCTCCGCCGCAGCTTCCACCAGCCGACCGCGTAGTAAAACACCAGCCAACCGGCGGAGGTGAGGGCGAGCGCGGTGCTCGTGGGGCCGGCGTGTCCGTCGGGATTGGCCATGGCTTTCTTGATCACATCCGGCGTGGGAAAGCTGAGGAGCTCGGCGTTGCATTGGAGCGGGAAATAATCGCCGAAGTACGTATGCGTCTGCCAGTTGACGAGGCCGGCGGCCATTTTTTCCAGGAAGTAGCTGAAGACGACAAAGAGGATGATGGTCAGCACCCCGCGCTTCAGGAAAAACGAGAGCGTCATCGCGAAGCCGGTGTAGTTCAGCACCAGCAGGAACATGAAGAAGAGGCGATCGAGATGCCCCGTGACTTCGGGGTGGAGATCGGTCTGCTGAACGAGCAGGTGGGTGAACGGGTCGACCGTGCCGGGAGCGGGGATGTCCTGCGGCGTGAGGAAACCGAAGCCGGCGCCGAGCGCGCCGGCGACCAGGGTCACGGCCACGGCGATGACCAGGCAGGAGAGCCACTTGGCGTGGTAGAATTCCGCGCGGCTCCAACCGTCGATCACGTTCTGCCGGTTCGTGCGAAATTGCAGCTCATTCGTGGTCGAGATGATGATGAAGACCGGCAGGAGACCGCCCAGCATGCGGACCCAGAAGCCGACATAGTCCCAGACCTTGGGGAAAGCGTAGTTCGGGATGAACGCACGGGGGTCGATCGGAGGCCCCGCGGGGTCGAGGTGCGGCGTGAGAAAAAAGCCGCGGCTGGTCACGAAATTCGTGAGGAACAGGAGCACGATGAAGAGAATCATCAGCACCCAGAACGGGCGGTAGCCCCGCAGCTTGAGCCATTCAAGTTCGAGGAGGCGGAACATGCAGGGGAGGGGGCGCGAGCGGGCGGCTCGTGGTGGTGATTTCCATGAATTTGCTCTCGAGGCTCCGCTGGTGAACCGCGAGGTGGGAAAGGATGATGCCTTGCTCGTAGCAATGCTGGTTCAGCGACGCGGTGTCGATGTTCTCGCCGCCGCAATGCAGGTGTCCGTTGACCAGCTTCGGCGCGCCGAGGCCCGGAAAGGTGCGCACGGCGCGCTCGAGCTTGGCCATGTCGTACGCTTTCACGACCAGCGTATCCTCGCTGCGCAGCACCTCACCCACCGCGCCGGTGACGAGGACTTCGCCGAACTTCAGGATCGCGACGTGCGTGCAGACCTTCTCCACTTCATCGAGCAAATGGCTCGCCAGGATGACCGTCGCCCCCTCGCTCCGCAACCCCTTGATGAGCTCGCGAATGTCGGTAATCCCCGCCGCGTCGAGGCCGTTGGTCGGCTCATCGAGCACCAGGACGCGCGGACTGCCGAGCAGCGCGGCGGCGATGGCGAGGCGCTGCTTCATGCCGAGCGAGTAGGTGCTGAAGGGACTCTTGCGGCGCTCCAGCAAACCGACCGCCTGCAGCACCCGGTCGCGGTCGTTCGCACCGCGGCGCTTGATCCGCGCGGTGATGGCGAGATTATCGTCAGCGTCGAGGTACGGGTAGAAGTTCGGCGTCTCCAGCAGCGCGCCGATCTCGCGCCGGGCGGCTGCGTTCTCCTTCCCGTCGAACCACGCATAGGAGCCGGCGGTCGCCTGCAACACATCGAGCACGATCCCAAGCAGGGTCGTCTTGCCGCTGCCGTTCGGGCCGAGCACCCCGAAGACGGACCCCTCCGGCACCTCGAGGCTGACCCCGCGCAACGCCTGCACGCGTCCGTAGTTCTTGCGGATGTCGTGGAGGGCGAGGACGGGCACGGGGCGGATGATGCGGAAGCCGGCGGGAGATGCAAGCCCGACGGTGGGCCGGGATCAGGAATCACCAGGAATCACGCTCGGAGTTCGAAACCACACTCTTCCTCTTTTTCTTCATCTTCATCTTCATCCCCGGCGGTCGTCTCTCTTTCCTCACAGGGGAGTAAGGAGGGATGTGGGCTGGGGATGAAGATGAAGATGAAGAAAAAGAGGAAGGTTCCGTGGCGGCGCCTTGCGCTATCCGGCCGTGAAGCTCCACTCTGAAGCGACGCCCCCGTGAAAAATACGGGGATTTGTGCTTGCGCTCCCCGCGCGGACCGCTACCGTGCCCGCCCCATGCCAAAGTCCATCGCACGTCGCAAGACGAAGAAAGCTGTGGCCAAGCGGTTCAAAGTGACCGCGACAGGCAAAATCCTCCGCCGCCATCCCGGCCTGCGCCACCTCGCCTCTTCCAAGAGCTCGAAGCGCAAGCGCAAGCTTGGCAAAAGCGGCCAGGTCCACGAGACCATGGTCGCCCGCGTGATGGAATGTCTGCCGTTCGGCTAGTCCGAACCCGGCCAGACTTGATCCAGCCGCCTGCCCCGTTCCTGCGGGGCGCTCTTGGCGAGCGAGACGGCGGATCATTTTAATAACCCGAAAACAGCCCGCCAAAAGAAGTAACCAACCCGTACCACTATGCCACGAGCTACCAACTCGCCGGCGAGCCGGAAACGCCGCAAGATCCTTCTCGAGAAGGCCAAGGGCTTCCGCGGTCGCCGCTCGAAACTGTTCCGCTACGCGAAAAACGCGATCATGAAAGCCCAGGTCTGGGCCTATCGCGACCGCAAGACGCGCAAACGCAATTTCCGCGCTCTCTGGCAGACGCGCATCAACGCCGCCGCCCGCGCCAACGGGCTCACCTACAGCCGCTTCATCGAAGGCCTCAAGGCCGCCGGCATCGACCTCGACCGCAAGGTCCTGGCCGACATCGCCGTCACCGATGAAGGCGCCTTCAAGGGCCTCGTCGCCTCCGCGCAGGCCGCGCTGAAGACGAAAGCCGGCGCCGCCGCGTAGGTCCCGAAACCACCGTCACTTTTAACCAAGCGCCCATCGGTGAAAGCCGGTGGGCGCTTTTTTTTGTGCGGATCGCAATCTACGCCCCCGGTCTCGCCGGGAGCGGAGCGGAGCCGGCGTACACCGTTGGGTCGGGCACCCCCGCGAGCAGGAAGGCCTCCCGCCGCTCGACGCACGTGCCGCATTCGCCGCAGTGCAGCTCGCCGCCCACGTAGCACGACCAGGTCTGCGCATAGTCCACGCCGAGCGCCGCGCCGCGCCGGGCGATCTCCGCCTTCGTGAGCGCGACGAACGGGCGCAGGAGCCGGATGCCGGCGTAGGTCCCGAGCCGCATGGCGTCCTCGATCGCCTGCATGAACTCCTCCCGGCAATCGGGATAGATCGCGTGATCGCCGGCGTGGGCCGCGATGACCAGGCCCGCCGCGCCGAGGCTCTCCGCCAGGCCGGCGGCGATGGCGAGCATGATGCCGTTGCGAAACGGGACGACCGTCTTCTTCATCGATTCCGCCTCATAGTGCCCCTTCGGAATCTCCCCACCCGACGCGAGCAAGTCCGACGCGAACGATTCCCCGATGAAGGCGAGCGGGACCGTGCGATGCGCCAGCCCGAGGTGGGCGGCGTGATGCTTCGCAAACGGAATCTCCCGGTGATTGTGTTTCGACCCGTAGTCGAAGCTGACCGCGCACACCACTTCATGATTCTGGCGGGCCTCGTAAAGCGCGGTCACCGAATCCATTCCGCCGCTCAGCAGGACGATCACTTTCATACGGTTTTCGACATACCCCGGCATCGTGGTTTAATGCTCCTTTGGAAGCAATCCCGGCGGGTTTGGAATTCGCCGCGAGGGGCCGTTGCGGACCACGGCCCGCGCAGCATGACAAATGCGTTAATATCGCTTGCGGCGGCGGCAGACCTCGCCGAAAGACTCGCGCGCGCGCCTCCCGGCCGTCGGTCAAAGGCCAGGTAAACGATGGTGGGGGACGCGTGTTTTACAACCGGCGGTCTTCCTTTTCATCTTATGTTTTCCTCCTGTCTTGCCTTCTTCCGGTGGCGTTTCATCGCCCTCGCCGCGGCCCTTTTTCTCTCCGCTGCGCCCGGCTGGTCCGCGGTGCTCCGGGTGAAAGGAGACGCGGCCGGCGCGAACAACGGGAGCTCATGGACCGACGCCTACCGCGAGCTGGTCTCCGCGATCGCCGCCGCGCAGGTGGGCGACGAGATTTGGGTGGCGCGCGGCATCTATTATCCCGACTTCGATTCCGCGAGCGGCACCCACACGGGCAACCGCGACCTGCGTTTCCAACTGAAGACGGACGTGAAGCTGTTCGGCGGCTTCGCCGGCACGGAGACCGCGCGCAGTCCGCGCGACTTCGCGGCCAACCGGACGATCCTCAGCGGCGACATCGGGCAGCCGGGCGTGTTTTCGGACAACACCCGCACCATCGCTTATTCGGCGACCGGCGCGACCGGGATCGTGGTCGAGGGCTTCGTCTTCGCAGGGGGGAACGCGAATGACCCGCGGGAGCTCGGTGGCGGGATCGTCGGCGGCAGCGGCGGCGCGATCTACCTGAAGGGTGCCGTGGCGGAGATTCGGCACTGTTCGTTTGTGGGGAACTTCGCCGTTTACGGCGGCGCGATGGTGGCCGAGGGCAACCCCGGCTCTACGCTGGCTGTGACCAACTGTCTGTTTGCCAACAACACCGCGACGTATGTCGGCGGCGCGATTCTCTTCCAAGCCTCCGCAGGCCAGTTCACGGTCGGCAATTGCACGGTGGTCAACAACAGCAGTTCCCGCGGGGCCGCGATCGGCACCAATACGGGCGTCACGTGTGCGTATTTCAATAACATCATCTTTGGGAATACGGCGACGAGCAGCGGTTGGCAAAAGGTCGAGACCGGGAGTCAAAGCACGAACGAAAACAACATCCTGGAAGAGGCCCTCGTTCCCGCCGGGACCAACAATCTCGTGGTCGCGGCCGTGGGGTTCTCAATGACGCCGGCGGTCGGCCCGGATGGCCGCTGGGGCACGATGGACGACATTCTGGATGCCAGCCTCGTCGCGAGCAGTCCCGCGATCCGCTTCGGCGCGACGAACCGGCTGGCGGCCGATACGACCGACCTCGATGGCGATGGCGACACGACGGAAGCGATCCCGTTCGATCTGCTGCATCAGCCGCGCGTCTCTCCGGGACCGCCGGACGCCGGCGCGTTCGAGTATGCGCTGGACCTGACGCAGCTCCCCGCGCTGACGCTCCCCGCGCCGGGCACGGCCATGGCCCACTCGATCGCCATCGCCTTCAACCTGCCGGAAGCGGCCCTCGCCGGCTCGGTGAAACTGACCTTCGACAGCGCCACGACGACCCGGATCCTGACGCTGGCGACCGACCAGGAGAGCGCGGGCGATCATGCGTTCACGTTCGATCCCGCCGGCCCGGTCGGCCCGGCGATCGTCTCCGGCAGCGCGATTCCCGATGGCGTCTACACGGTGCGGATCTCGTACCAGGACGCCGCCGGCCACCCGGTCGCCTCGGCGGAGAGCGCCAACGTGCGCGTCGACACCGCGGGCCCGGTCGGCGGCAACATGCTCCTGCTCCCGCTCGACACGATGTACGCCGCCGGAGCCACGGTCGGCGTCTACTTCACGAACTGGACCGATGCGGGCGGGCAGACTCCGCTCAGCTATCAGTTGCTCGTCGACGGCGTCCCGAGCGCCGTGCCGGGCGCGCGGCCGGATTTCAACTTTACCATCCCCTCGGGCGTCGGCGTGCATACTTTGCTCGGCCGCGTCCGCGATGCGCTCGGCAATGTCGGCGCGGTCAGCCTCGAGATCACGGTCGGCGTGGCCCCCGCCGTCGGCCCCGTCACCGTGAACGAGATCACCTCCACGGGCGCGGCGTTGAGCACGCAGGTCGCCACGGGCGGCTTGCCGACGAAGGTGAGCTTTTACGTGAACGGCGCGGACGCCGGCACGGTGGACGTCCCCGCGAGCAACGGCCTGATCGGTCTCGACGGCACGCCGGCGCCCCAAACCGCGAGCCTCGTCCTGACCGGGCTGACTCCGGCGACGACCTACGAGGTCCAGCCATGGGTCTGGAATTTGGCGGGCTCGACCACCGCGGCGGCGACCACTTTCAAGACGGCGGGCGTGCTGCCGCCCGAGCCGGTCAGTACCCCGGTCTACTCCGCGCTCGGGCCGGTGCCCGGCGCCGGGCTTACGCCGGGCGGTGTGCCCGGCGGCTCGGTCTTCCTGTATTTCGGCCAGTCGTCGATCAACGCCGGCGGCGAGGTCGCGGCGCTCGCAACGATGGCCGCGCCGACTGGCCGGTTCACCGGCATCGTCCTCTCCAGCGCCGGGGTGATTGCGAGGAGCGGCGGCAACGCGCCCGGCCAGGACGGCAAGTTCGTGAAATTCGAGGAGCCGCTGCTCAATGCGCAAGGGACGCTCGTGTTTGAGGCCGTCCTGTCGGGACCGGCCGCCCACGCGGGCTCGCTCTGGAAGCGGCTCCCGGGTGCGCTCCAGCCCACGCTGGTCGCGCGCGCCGGCCAGGACGCGCCGGGTGCTTCGGGAGGGCACTGGAAGAGCTTCGACTCCGTCGCCCTCTCCGATGGCGTGCCCGGCGACGAGCTCCTCGCTTTCACCGCCACGCTCCAGACGGGCGGGCGCGGGCTCCCGACCACGGCGAACGACACCGGCCTCTGGCTGGCGAAAGGCGGCGCCGCGCCGCTGCTCGCGCTGCGGGAAGGCGCGCCGCTCGCGGTCGATGGGCCGGGCGTGCGGGTGCCCCGGATCAAGCTCTTCAGCACCCTGAACGCGATGCCCGTCGCGAACGGCCAGGGCCGCGGCGCGACCGCCGGCGGCGTGCTCGTGCGGGTGATTCTCGATGACTGGCGCACCGCATTGGTCCAGGTCTCGATCGCGAACGGCCAGGTTAAGACGGAGGTGATCGCGCTCGTCGGCGCACCGCTCCCCGGGGTCGCCGCGAAGCTCACGCAGATCGGCTGGACCGCCCAGGACGGCGCGGGTCACGCGGGGTTCGTCGCCGTTTACGCCGACCCCGTGACCCGGCTGCTCAAGAGCCACGTCATCCGCGAAGGGAGCGCCGGCCTGTCGGTGCTTGCCAACCAGGGCGACCAACCCATCGCTGGCGAGCAATCGGCGATCACCGTCTTCGACGCGCTCGCGCTCGCCCAGGATACGAATGGCGAGGGCCAGGCGGCCGTGGCCGCCCATCTCCGCGGCGGCGTCACGACCGCCGCGAAGGATGGGGTGATCCTGATGTATCGACCCGGCCAGCCGGCGCAGGTCGTCGCGCGCGAAGGCGACGAGGCGGCGGATCTGCCCGGCGCGCGCTGGGCGGGCTTCCCGTCCGTCGCACTGGCCGACGGCGCATCCGGCCCGGTGTTCATCGGCAAGCTGCTCATCTCGCCGCGCACCCCCCTGGCGACCGAGCGCGTCACGGCCGCGAACAACCTCGGCGTGTGGGCGGTCGACAGCCACGGCCGGCTGCGGCTCATCGCGCGCACCGGCGACTCGTACGATGCCACCCGCACGATCAGTGCCCTCACCCTGCTCGGCAACGTCGCCGGCTCGCCCGCGCAAACCCGCTCCGTCGCGCCCAACGGCCACGTCCTCTACCGCGCCACCCTGAGCGACCGCTCGCAGGCGCTCGTGCAGGTGCAGTTGCCGTGAGGGCGAACTGAACTGAACCGAATGCCGGAAGTTTCCGATGCGCCTTGAATACAGGCGCGCGAAGCGCGAAGCTACCGGGATGAACGCCGTAACGTTGGAGTATCCCGAAGCGTGGCTCGCCGCGATGGGGACGGACGCCAAACGCTTCGCCGAAGAGACGAGACTGGCGGCGGCGATGAAGCTCTTTGAAGTGGGGAAATTCACCAGCGGCCAGGCGGCGCAGTTGGCCGGGATCGGACGGAAGGAATTTCTGCTGAGTTGCCGGCAATGGGGTGTGGACACGGTGAAGTGGGACTCCGCCGAGCTGACGGCTGAGTTCGCCGCGCCCTGGCCGGCGCGGGAATGAGCGTGATCGTTTGCAATGCGGGGCCGCTCATCGCCTTGGCGGGCGTGGGGCAGATTCCCATCTTGCGGCACCTGTTCCGCACGGTCCTGGTTGCCTCGGAGGTCCGAGCGGAGGTGGAAGCAGGTGAGCGCACGCGCGCGGGTGCGCGTCTCTTTGATGCAGCACCGTGGCTGCAAGTCGCCGAGCTTGCACGACCTGCCGACCGATTGCTGAGTTCTCTCCTGGATGCCGGAGAGGCCGCCACGATTGCGTTGGCTCTCGAAAGAACCGCGGCCCTCGTCCTGATTGACGAGCCGAAAGCTCGACGCGTTGCGCGCGATGTCTACCACCTCGCGGTCGTCGGGACCGGCAGGCTGCTCGTGGAGGCGAAACGTGCCTTCCTGATTGGTCAGGTTGGCCCGCTCATCGAGCAGATGCGAGAGAACGGCTACTGGATGGGCGATAAGATCGTGGAAGCCATCCTGAGGGAAGCGGGAGAGTGACCCACGTGGAATTTGTTTGAGCGGTTTTGGCCGCTCCGCCGTCTCATTTGCCATGACTCGACGGCGCTTTCTCTTTCTCGCCCTGCTCACCATCGCCTGCGCGCCCTTGCCGGCGCGGGCGGAGACGGCGCAGGTTGGCAAACCGTTCCCGGTGAAGTCGCTGGTCTTCGTGGACGACGCGCCGGATCTCGCGGGGAAGGCGGCGGTCATCGAGTTCTGGGCGACGTGGTGCGGGCCGTGCGTGAAGATGATCCCGCACCTCAACGAGCTCTACGGGAAGTACAAGGCGAAGGGGTTGGTGATCGTCGGGGTGTCGCAGGATTTCCAGAAGGGCGACATCGCGCCGTTTCGCAAGAAGACGCCGATCGATTACCCGGTCGCTTTCGATCAGGACATGAAGCTCGGCGCGCAGTTGGGGATCGACGCGATCCCGTGGGCCTTCGTCCTCGACCGCAAGGGGAAGGTCATCTGGGAAGGGCTCTCGGCCAAGCTGACGGAGGAGACGCTGGAGAAGGCGCTGAAGTAGGGGGCGCAGTGGCCTCGGGTAGGGCGTGGCGTCCCGCCCGCCCCGGCGGGCATCTTGCCCGCCCGGATCCGAGGGCGTCGCAGATCGGCCGCTCCGCCCCACCTGCGCCCGCTCTCGGGCAGGATGCCCTCGACGGCGGGCAAGATGCCCGCCCTACCCGAGGCCCCGGAACCCACCGATGGGCCTCGCCTCGCCGCCCTACCCAGCGCCGCCCGCCAGCAGCCGCAACGCCCGCCGCAGCTCCGACACGTCCACCGGCTTGATGAGGTGCGCGATGAAGCCGGCTTCCCTGGAGCGCGCGAGGTCTTCCTCCATGCCGTAGCCGCTCAGGGCGACGCCGCGCAGGCCGTACTGTGCGCGGAGCTCCCGCATGAGGTCGAGGCCGGTACCGTCGGGGAGGCCGAGGTCGGAGAGGATGGCGTCGAAGCGCTCCCGCTCGACCGCGGCGCGCGCGTCGGCGAGGGTGGAGGCGCCGACGATGTGATGGCCGGCGCGGGTGAGCAGGCGGGTGAGCACCTCGAGCGTCGGCAGGTGGTCTTCCACGAGCAGGAGCCGCAGCGGGCGGTCGAGCGCGAATTCGTCGGGGCGCACAGCGGCGGGGCCGGCGCTCGCGGGGGCCGCGGCGGGCAGGGCGGCCGCGCCGGGGAAACAGACCGAAAAGGTCGCGCCTTGGCCGGGGCCGGGGCTCTCGGCGGTGATCGTCCCGTGATGCAAATCGACGATCGCCTGCGCGATGGCGAGCCCCAGCCCGAGGCCGCCGAAGCGGTGCTCCGGGCCCGGCGCCGCCTGCTCGAAGGGCTGAAAGATGCGCTGCTTCGCCGACGGCTCGAACCCGATGCCGGTGTCGCTCACGTCGATGCAAATGGTCGGCTCGGCGTCGCCGGCATTGCGCGAGCGAATCCAGATACGCCCGCCCGCCGGCGTGAATTTCACCGCGTTGCGGAGCAGGTTCCAGAAGATTTGCTGGAGCCGCGCCGGGTCGCCGGTGAGCCCGGGCCGGCCGGCGTCCAGCTCGAGCTCGAGTGCGAGCTGCTTCTCGCGCGCCTCCTCGCCCAGCACCTCCACCACCAGCCCGATGAGCGCATGCACGTCGCACGGTTCCGCGCGCAACGCCAGCTTGCCGCGGGTGATCCGCGTGAGGTCGAGCAGGTCGTCGATCAGCCGCGCCTCGAGCGCCACGTTGCGCTCGATCATCGCCAGTTGCGCGCGCAGCTCCGGCGAGAGCGCGGGGTCCTCGCGCAGTAGCGAGGCGGTCATGAGGACCGGCGTCAGCGGTGTGCGCAGCTCGTGCGAGAGCGCGGCCAGGAAGTTGTCCTTCGCGCGCGAGGCGGCCTCCGCTGTTTCGCGGTTACGGTTCGCCTCCTCCATGCTCGCCCGCAGCGCCTCCTCGGCGCCTCTCCGCTCGGTGATGTCCCGCACGGTGCCGACAAAACTGACCGCCTGGCGCGCGCTCCCTTCGCCCTCGAACGTCGCCACGCCGTGCGCCTCGATCCAGCGCGTCGAGCCGTCATCGCGATGGATGCGGTAGTGCGAGGCGTAGGGCTGCGGGTTCACCGGATCGAGCGCCATCTCGACGGCCGCCCAGACGCGCGGAAGATCTTCGGCGTCGATGCGGGCGAGGATTTCCTCGTTGGCCCGCTGCGTGCCGGCGACGCCGAACATCTCCTTGAAGCGCTCATCCCAGCGCGCGATCCTCGTCCGCGGATCGTAGTGCCACCAGCCCATGCGCGCCGCGTTGAGCGCGAGCTGGCGCTGCTCGGCGAGGCGGGCGCGCTCCGCCTCCGCGAGCACTTGCGCCGTCTCGTCGGAGCAGACCTGAAAGAGGCCGCCGATGCCGCCGGCGCCATCGGGAATGGGGCTGTGGGAGTACGTAAACCAAGTCTCTTCGGGATAGCCATTCCGCAGCAGGATGAGTCTGACCCGCTCCCGGCAGATGGTTTTCCCGCGCTGCACCACCGCCTCGACGTCCTCGCCGATGATGGGCCAGATCTCCGCCCAGAGCGCGCGCGCCGGCCGGCCGAGCGCCTCCGGGTGCTTGCTCCCGAGCACCGGCGCATAGGCGTCGTTGTGGATGTTGATCAGCTCCGGCCCCCACCAAATGAAGGCCGGAAAGCGGCAGTTCAGGCAGAGGCCGGCGGCGACGATGAGACTCTGCGGCCAGGTATGCAGCGGCCCCAGCGGAGTCGCGGCCCAGTCGAACGCGCGCACGCGATCCGCCATCGGGCCGGTGCTCGGAAACAGCGGGTCGAGCAGCTGCACGCCCCGCATCTTCCCCCGCGTCTGCTGCGTCGGATTGGCCGCCGTCATACTGGTTGGAATCGCATAGCCCGGCGCCCCTTCGCTCGTGCGGCATCGGGCGTCGGGCTTAGCGTATGCAGACCCTATGCCACCGCAAGCGGGAAGGCGGGGGAAATCTTAATCTTACTCTTGCTCCTACTCCTACTCTTCCAGAGCCCGGCCGTGGCGGCGGGATTAGGAGTAGGAGCAGGAGTAAGATTACGAAGGCCTCGTCCCTGTCGCGTCGGGGGCTTGTTTTTTCCCAACGAACGCGGCACCTTCGTCGCATGAGCACCGTTGCCGAGATCGAGGCCTCCATTGAGAAATTGCCGAGCGCGGACTTCGGCGAATTGCTGGCATGGATCGACGATTACCGGGCCATGCTCAGTGGCTCAGATACGCTTTTTTCCATGTACGACGAAGAGGAGCAAGCCGGTGCCCAGAGCTAATCGCGGCGAACTCTGGATGGCCGATCTCGGCATGATCGCCACAGTGCGACCCGTGACGTAACGAAACAGGAGTTTCGTTACGAGAGCGGGCGTGACATGCTCGCGGGCGTGAAAACGTTCCCCCGGTTTCTCGC
Source organism: Chthoniobacteraceae bacterium (assembly GCA_035997375.1). Classification (GTDB taxonomy): domain Bacteria; phylum Verrucomicrobiota; class Verrucomicrobiia; order Chthoniobacterales; family Chthoniobacteraceae; genus DASYIS01. The sequence continues at coordinate 4,563 of DASYIS010000142.1, read as the reverse complement.
CACGCTCCTCCTCGCTTCCGCGGCCCTGGCCGCCGACCCCGCCGGCGGCAATCGCCTGGCTTACCTCGACGACCCGACGCCGTACTGGCCGACACCGCAATCGCCCAAGCTCACGACGCCGCAATGGGTCGGCGAGGCGGGCGTGGAGGCGGTGGTGGTGCTCGCGATCGACGACATGCGCGACCCCGCGAAGTACGAGACGTTCCTGCGCCCGATCCTCGAGCGGCTGAAGCGCATCGACGGCCGCGCGCCGGTCAGCATCATGACGAATACGGTGCCGGTGGATGATTCGCACTTCGCCGGCTGGCTGAAGGAAGGGCTCTCGATCGAGAGCCACACGCTCACGCATCCGTGCCCACTGCTCGGCAAGGCGAACTTCGCGGAGGCCTCGCGCACCGTGCATGAGAGCATCGATTTGCTCGCGAAGATTCCGGGCAACACGCCCGTCGCGTTTCGCATGCCGTGCTGCGATTCCATGAACTCGGCGAGCCCGCGGTTCTATTCGGAGATCCTGCAGCAGCCGAGCGCGGAGGGGCGCTACCTCGCGATCGATTCCTCGGTCTTCACGCGGCCGCCGGACCCGCGCTTCAAGAAGTATTTCCCCGATGAAATGAAGCCGCCGATGAAGCGCTCGCTCGGCGATTACGCGGGTTACCTCGAGGATTACCCGTACCCGTACACCATCGGCAACGTGACCTGGGAGTTGCCGTGCATCGTGCCGAGCGACTGGGAGTCGTTCAACATCCAGGGGCCGAAAACACAGGTGATGCTCGACGACTGGAAGGCCGCGCTCGACGACGTGGTGAAGAAGCAGGGCGTCTTCACCGCGGTCTTTCATCCGCACGGCTGGAGCGGGCCGGAGCAGTGGGTGGAGTTCATCGACTACGCGCAACAGACGTATGGGAAAAAAGTGCTGTTCCTGAACTTCCGCGAGGTGCTGGAGCGGCTGGAAAAGAACGCGCTCGGCGGGCATGCGCTGCGCAACGCGGATGGGACGCCGGGCGGGGTGCGGATGATGGATCTAAATGGGGATGGGCTGATGGATGTAGTGATCGGCGGGAAGGAAGCGATGACCCGCGTGTGGCGGCCGCAGCGCGACGGCTGGATTGAATACAAGACACCGTTTGAGCCGGCCGGCGCGACGTTTGGGATGATTCGCACCGGAGTCGCGATGCCCGCAGTCGAGGGCAGATGGCCGGCGGCTCTCACGAAAGACGTCGCGTGGAGGTGGCTGGAAGTTTTTGGCAACGACGGACGTGGCCTCAGCATCGATCTCAAGCGTTCTTACAAGGATGGACGTTGGGTCCAAGCCGAGCTGTTGAACGCGGGGCTCGCCGCCGTGCCGGAGAAAGGCCGCCTACTGCGCGATTTCGATGGCGACGGCGTGTGCGAACTGCTCGCGAACGACCGGATCTTCACTTGGAGCGAGCAAGAGAAAAAGTGGAAGCCCGCCGACTTCCAGCTCCCGCCCGGCTGCGCCGTGCTCGACAAGGAAGGCCGCGACAACGGCCTGCGTTTCGCCGACCTGAACGGCGACGGTTTCGACGACGTCATTCAATCCAACGGCGACGGCTACGCGATCTACCTCTGGGCCGGCGTCGTGAGGAAAGGCCTCGGCTGGACCCAGGGCTGGCCGCATCTCGTCGCGCAAGGCCCGGCCTCGACCGACTACGCGAAAGCGCGCGTCTTGCCGTTCGTGATCGGCGGGCGCAACAACGGTGCGTGGTTTCATGGCAAGTCGATCGTCTGGCAAAACGAGGCGCTCGCGCCGCTCGGCGTGGTCTCGGTGGCGCGCACGTTTCAGGAGCTCATCGCGTTCGACGTGCCGCCGCCGCTCTCGCCGGAGAAGTCGCTCGCGGCGTTGCGGCCGGCGGAGGGCTTCACGGTCGAGCTGGTCGCCAGCGAGCCGCTGATCGAGAGCCCCGTCTATTTCGATTGGGACGCCGCGGGGCGGCTCTGGGTCGTCGAGATGCGCGACTATCCGCTCGGCATGGATGGCCATGGAAAACCGGGCGGCGTGATCAAGATTCTGACCTCCAGCAAAAACGACGGGCATTACGACAAGGCGACGGTTTTCATGGAAGACATCCCGTATCCCAACAGCCTCATGCCGTGGCGCAACGGCGTGCTCGTCGCTTCCGCGCCGGACATTTTCTTCGCCGCCGATACCGATGGCGACGGCCGCGCCGACGAGCGCCGCGTCATCTTCACCGGCTTCAAGGAAGGCAACCAGCAGCATCGGCTCAACGGCTTCGAGTGGGGGCTCGACGGCTGGGTCTACGGCGCGAACGGCAACAGCGGCGGCACGGTCACCTCGATCGCGAAACCCGGCGGACAGCCGGTCTCGATCAGCGGGCGCGACTTCCGGTTTCGGCCGGACACCGGCGAGTTCGAGGCGGAGAGCGGCGAGACGCAATACGGCCGCCGGCGCGACGATTGGGGCCACTGGTTCGGCAACAACAACAGCTCCTGGGGCTGGCACTACACGCTTTCCGAAGCGTATCTGCGGCGCAACCCGAAGCTCGCGGTGAAGACCACAAAGCAGACGCTCGCGACCTACCCCGACGCCTCGCGGTGCTTCCCCATCAGTGAGCTGCCGCTGCGCTTCAACAACCCGCAATCCGCCGGCCATCTCACCAGCGGCTGCAGCCTCTGCCCATATCGCGACGAGCTGTTCGGGCCGGAATTTGCGACGAGCGTTTTCATCAGCGAACCGGTCCACAATCTCGTGCACCGCGAGGTCCTCGTGCCCGTGGACGAGAGCTTCACCAGCCACCGCGCGGAGTCGGAAACGGACCGCGAATTCCTCGCCAGCACCGACCCGTGGTTCCGCCCGACGACCCTGAAGACCGGCCCCGACGGCGCGCTCTACGTCGCGGACATCTACCGCTTCGCGATCGAGCACCCCGAGTGGATCGCGCCGGAAACGCAGAGCCGCCTCGACCTGCGCGCGGGTGCGGACAAGGGGCGCATCTACAGAGTCTACCGCAAAGGCGTGAAGCTTCGTCCCATCATGGACCTAAATCACTTCAGCAACAGCGAACTCGTCGCCTTGATCAGCATGCCAAATGGCTGGCTGCGAGACACCGCGCAGCGGCTCCTCTGCGAACGGAAAGCGCATGATGTCGCCGAGCTGTTGCGCACGCTGGCCATCGAATTTAACAACCTGCCGCCTGTGAACGGGCTCAAGCGCCCCACGGCCACTGGCGAAGTGATCTATCCCAAGTCCCGCCTGCAAATGCTCGCCACCCTGGGAACGCTGGGAGAACTCGATGAGGCGACGGTTCGCCTCGCACTGAAAGACCCACATCCCGCCGTGCGCATGCAGGCGCTGCGCTCAAGTGAAGAACTGGCTGCCACCGCGCGCGAGTTGGTGCAAGCCGTCGCCGCCCTCATTGATGATCCCGAGTTCGCCGTGCGCTACCAGCTCGCCCTCACACTCGGCGCCTTCCGCGACGACCGCGCCACCGCGGCCCTTACAAAGCTCGCCGAGCGCGACGGCGCAAACCCCGCGATGCGCATCGCCATCCAGAGCTCGCTCGCGCCCGAGAGCCCGCTCTTCGCGAAGCTCAACCAGGGCGCGCCCACCGCGCCGGCGCCGAAGATCGAGCTGCCGAAACCGAGTACGCCCGATCGAGCCAAAGTTCTCGCGAACTACGCCGTCGTCGGCACGTTGAAAGGCGACGCGCAGCGCGGGCACACGCTTTTCCAGCAGCAGTGCGCCAATTGCCATCGGCTCAAGAACGAGGGCCACGAAGTCGGCCCCGATCTTGGCATGGCCAACGACAAGCCGCTCGACTGGCTCCTCACCGCCATCCTCGATCCGAACGCCGCGGTCGAGGAGCGCTACCGCAGCCAGACGCTCACGCTCAAGGCCGGCGGTGAAGTCACCGGCCTCCTCTCCACCGAGACCGCCAACAACGTGGTCGTTCGCCTCCCCGGCGGGACCGATCTCCCGATTCTCCGCAGCGACCTCGCCGGCCAGAAGCCGACCGGCAAATCGCTCATGCCCGACGGCATGGAAACCGTCTTCAAGCCGCAGGACATCGCCGACATCATCGCGTGGCTGCGCGCGCGGTGACGGGGAGTGTGAATACGCGGCCCGGCGGAGGCGCAGTCGGCCTCGGGTAGGGCGGGCATCTTGCCCGCCGCGGAGGGCGTCTTCGCCCGACGCGAATAGCAGCCCCTCGACGTTGGCTCGCCATCCGGGAAATATTCGAGGCGGGCAAGATGCCCGCCGGGGCGGGCGGGACGCCCACCCTACCCGGGGCCGTTTGCATTCGCGCCTTGAGCGACTGTGCTCGCCCTCACGGCACCGGCGTCTCGACCGTCGGCAACGGCGGCAGCGGAATGACCTGGGAGGCGCCTGGGGTCACGTAGACCTGGAACAACCGCTTGCTCGCGCTCGTCGGCGGATCGACTTTCGAGAGGAAGCTGTACGGCGCGGTCGACTCGATGCCGCCATAGACATAGCCGACCAAGGTGCGGCCCGTTAAGTCGGCCAACTTGATGACGCCATTCCCAAAGACCGGCGTCTTCGCTTCGGCAAAGAAGACGGCATCC
>DASYIS010000141.1:0-10837 GCA_035997375.1 Chthoniobacteraceae bacterium | reverse complement strand
AGCGACCCCGGCATCACCGCGGAACTGATCTCCGATCCCGCCAAGCCGCCGGCGCGCTTCAAGGTCACCGTCGCGCCGGGCGTGCCGATCGGCGATCATGACGTGCGGAGCATCGGGCAGAATGGCGTCAGCAACCCGCGGGCGTTCAGCGTCGGCGGCGTTGAGGAGTCCAACGAAAAGGAGCCGAACAATGACCGTGAAAAAGCGAACCGCGTCGCGCTGAATAGCGTCGTCAACGGCCGTGTCGATCCCGTGGAGGACGTCGACTGGTACGTCTTCGCCGCGAAGGCCGGGCAGCGCGTTTTGATCGAGTGCCGCGCCTCGCGCATCGATTCGCGGCTCGACGGCACGCTCACGCTTTACAACGCCGCCGGCAAAGAGTTGGCGACGAGCCAGGACGAAAACATCCGCGACCAGAAGCGCGATCCGTTTGTCGACTTCGACGTGCCGGCGGACGGCGACTACTACGTGCGGTTCACCGACTTCATGTACAACGGCGGGGTCGAGAATTTCTACCGCCTCAGCATCGGCACGCAGCCTTATCTCGATTTCATTGCGCCGACCGGCGCGAAACCCGGCACCACGGCGGAGATCACGTTCTTCGGGCGCAACCTGCCCGGCGGCGTCAAGACCGACATCAAGGTGAACGGCCGGCCGCTCGAAAAAGTCGTGCGCAAGATCGCCGTACCGTCCGATCCCGAGACGATCACGAGCATGCGCTTCCGCGAAATGCTGCGGCCGCCGGATTCGCGAATGGACGGCATGGAAGTGCGCATCGACGGCGAGACCGGGACCTCCAACGCGCGGCTGCTCCTCTTCAGCGACGTGCCGGAGCTCGGCGAAATCGAGCCGAACGATTCCATTGAGGAGGCGCAAAAGATCCCCGTGCCGAGCGCCGTGACGGGCCAGTTCGGCGCGGCGAAGGACGCCGACCTTTACACGTTCAGCGCGAAGAAGGGCGAAATCTTCCTGATTGAAGTCTCCTCCGAGCGGATCAATTCACCCGCCGACCCGGACATGGAGATTTCCGAGAAGGACGGGAAGATCGTCCAGTCGGCCCAGGACACGGGCGAGAACATCGGGCAGCTCCGATTCCCGACCATGACGCGCGACATCGTCTACAGCTTCGCCGCGCCGAAGGACGCGGATTTCACCATCCGGCTCGAGCACGTCTACACGCAGGTGCAGGGCGGCGCGCAGTACCAGTACCGCCTGCAAATCCAGAAGCAGCCGGCGCCGGACTTCCGCCTCGTCTGCACGCCGGCGCACGATATTCACATCGATTCGCCCGTCGTCTACCAGGGCGGCCGGCAGCGGCTCGATGTCCTCGTCTGGCGCATGAACGGCCACAACGAGCCGATCACCGTCGAGGCACGCCACCTCCCGCCCGGCGTCACCGCGGAGCCGATCACGATCGGTCCCGGCAACAAATGGGGCGCCTTCGTCATCACCGCCGCGGTTGATGCCCCGATCGGCGAAGGCGAGATCCAGCTCGTCGGCACGAGCGAGAGCGACGGGAAAAAACTCACGCGCCAGGCCCGCGGCGGCATCATCGTCTGGGACACCGTCAACACGCCGGCGCAGTGTCGTCTCACGCAAAGCATCGTCATCGCCGTGCGCGAAAAGACCCCCTTTGCCGTCACTGCCGCGACCACGACGCAGACCATCAAACCCGGCGACCCGATCAACGTCACGGTCAAGGCCGAGCGCCGCGCCGACATGCCGAGCGCCATCCAGCTTAACGGCTCCGGCATCGAGCTCCCCGTCGGCCTCACGATTCCCGTCACGACGATCAATCCCGACCAGACCGAAACCAAGCTGACCATCCCGACGACGGATAAGATGAAGGAGGGCGTGTATAGTTTCGTCATTAACGCCGAAGCGCAAGTCCCCACGGGGGACAAGAAGACGCGCGTGATTTACCCGAGCAATCCGTTGCAGATCACGGTCGAGGCGAAGAAGTGAGATCAGGCTAAACCTCGCGGTGCGCGCGAGGCGGGCGTTTAGCCATTCTGCCCGCGCTGGCGCAAAACGTGATCGCACAAGATCAGCGCGGCCATCGCTTCCACCATCGGCACGGCGCGGGGGAGGACGCAGGGGTCGTGGCGACCGCGGGCGGTCAGCTCGGTTTCCTCGCCGGCGGCGGTGACGGTTTGCTGCGCCTTGAAGATGGTGGCGGTCGGCTTGAAGGCGATGCGGAAGAAGATCGGTTCGCCGTTCGAGATGCCGCCCTGGATGCCGCCGGAGAAGTTGGTCGTGGTGCGGACGCGGCCGCCCTCCATGTAGTAGGGATCGTTGTGCTCGGAGCCGCGCATGAGCGTGCCGGCGAAACCTGAGCCGATCTCGAAGCCTTTGCTCGCAGGGAGGCTGAGCATTCCTTTCGCGAGATCGGCCTCGAGCTTGTCGAAGACCGGCTCGCCGAGGCCGGGCGGGGTGTTGCGCACCACGCACTCGATGACGCCGCCCACCGAGTCGCCCTGGCTGCGGATCTCCTTGATGAAGGCGATCATCTGCTCGGCGGTGGCGGCCGCGGGACAGCGGACGATGTTCGACTCGACCTGCTCCAGCGTGACGGTCGCGGGGTCGACCTCGGCGGTGATCCGGTGGATCGATTTCACGTAGGCCACGATCTCCAGGCCGGGCGCGAGCTCGGCCAGCACGCGCTTGGCGATCGCCGCCGCCGCCACGCGCCCGATCGTCTCGCGCGCCGAGGCGCGTCCCCCGCCCTGCCAGTTGCGGATGCCGTATTTCGCCTGGTACGTGTAGTCCGCGTGCGAAGGCCGGAACGCGGCCGCGACCTCCTTGTAAGCCTCGGGCCGCGCGTCCTTGTTGGTGACCGAGACGGCGATCGGCGTGCCGATGGTCCGGCCTTCGAAGACGCCGGAGAGGATGGTGCAACGGTCCTCCTCCGCGCGCGGCGTGACGATTTCGCTCTGCCCCGGCCGGCGGCGATCGAGGTCTTTCTGGATGTCGGCTTCCGTCAGCGCGATCCGCGGCGGGCAGCCATCGACCACCACGCCGACCCCGCCCCCGTGGGATTCACCCCAGGTGGAGATGCGGAAAGCGTGGCCTGTTTGGCTGGACATGTTCGGAGATTAAAGAGACCGGAATGTTGGTCCACGAAATACACGAAATACACGAAAGACACGAAAAAGGGGCGGAAAAGGGACCGGGACTTGCCAACGAATAAAGCGAAGTGAAACGAATCGGAGGAGTGCAGCAATTCGTTTCAATTCGCTCGATTCGTTGGCCCCTTCCTTCTGTCCCCTTTTCGTGTCTTTCGTGTATTTCGTGGACAAGCGAAGCGCCCTTCCGGGCTTTCGTGGACCAAAAACCTCACTGCGCCCCGTCCTTTACACACCGGAACCCCGTGTTTTGCAGGCCGGTATCCGGCGAGGTCTTCATGCGGGCGCTGGGGCGGTAGCCGCGGCAGTAGTTGTCGCTGCACATGAAGGAGCCGCCGCGGGTGACCTTTTTCCAGACGCCGGGTTCGTCGGGATCGTAGCTGTCGTCGGGCCCGTGCGGATTCAGCCGGGCGACGCGTGCCGGGCTGTCCCGAATCGCCTGGTAGGTGTCGGGCCGGTACCAGTCGCTCGTCCATTCCCAGACGTTGCCCGACATGTCGAGCAGGCCGTAGCCGTTGGCCGGGAAACTGCCGACGGGCGCGGTCCCTTCGAAGCCATCCTTCACGTCATGCACGAAGGGGAAGTTGCCCTGCCAGGTGTTAGCCATCCAGCGGCCGCCGGGATTCATCTCCGAGCCCCAGACGTACGGCTGCGCGACGAGCCCGCCGCGCGCCGCGTACTCCCACTCGGATTCCGTCGGCAGGCGCTTGCCCGCCCACTTGCAGTAGGCCTGCGCGTCCTCGTAGCTGACGTGGACGACCGGATGCTTTTCCTTCCCGGTGAGGTCGGAGCCCGGACCGTTCGGGTGACGCCAGTCGGCGCCGATGACGACCTGCCACCACCAGTTGCTGCCGCTGAGATCCTCGCCCGGCGGCGGCTTGCGAAAGCACAGCGACATCGTCTTCCCCTCGTACTGCGGCAGCAGGTGTGGAATCATCTTCGAAGTGACCGGCCGCTCCGCGATCGTCATGTAATTCGTCGCCTTCACGAAGCTCGTGAACTGCTCGTTGGTCACCTCCGTGCGATCGATCCAGAAGCCGTTGAGCTTCACGTCGTGCAGCGGCAGCTCATCGGGGGCCGCGTCCTTGCCGGCGCCGCCCATCGTGAAGCTCCCGGCGGGAATCCAGACCATGTCGCCGGTGAGCGGCGAGCTCGCGAGATTCGTCGCCTCGCGCTGATGCTTCACGTTCATCGCCTCCTTGCCGACCCAGAAGGAGCCCCAGGCGATGAAGACGAAAAAGAACCCGCCGATGATCAGCGCGGTGCGGGTGCCCGGAGAGATCCGGGGCGTGGAGGAGTCGTCGAGCGGCACGGGGCAAGGTTTCACGCAGCGCCGCGCGGATCAACCCTGAAAGGGAAGCACCAAAACACAATGATCAAGGGCCAAATAAGCTCCAAAGCTCAAAGGGCTGAAAGGCCAACCCGCGCCCGCGCGCTCAGCGTTTGGTGCTTGGCGTTTGGAGCTTATTTGGCCCTTGGTCACTGTGGTTTGGAGCTTCGCGTCTCGCGCTTGAAATGGACCTGGATGACGCGCTTCGCATCGGCCTGCGTGACGGTCGCGCGATAGTCCTCGATCCGCACGTGCTCGCCGGGCTTCGGCAGGTGGCCGAGCAGATTGGTGATGTAGCCGCCGATCGTGCTCACGTCTTCGCTCTCCAGCTCGAGGCCGGCGTGGTCGCGCATTTCATAGAGCCCGATCGAGCCTTCGACCACGAACTCATCGTTGTTGACCTTGCGAAACTCTGGCTTCTCCGCGTCGAATTCGTCCTGGATTTCGCCGACCAATTCCTCGAGCACGTTGTCCATCGTGACGATGCCGACGGTGCCGCCGAATTCATCCACCACCACGGCGATGTGCGCGTGCTTGGTCAGGAAAAACGCGAGCAGCTTTTCCAGCGGCATCATCTCGGGGACCGGGTGCAGCTCGCGGCGGATCGAGTGGAGATCGGGATTCTCCACGCGGAGCAAGGTCATGAGATCTTTCACGTGGACGAGGCCGACCGCGTTGTCCAGGTGGCCCTCGCACAGCGGCAGCCGCGTGTGCCGGCTGTCGATCGCGCGCTTGAGGTTCTCATCGAAGGTGTCCTCGATGTTGAGGAAAACGACGTCCTTGCGCGGCGTGGTGATGTCGCGCACCACGCGCCGGCGCATGTCGAGCGCGTTGATCAGGATCTCCTTGCCGAGCGAGGTGACCTTTTCGGATTCCGCGCTCTCGGCGAGGATCACCCGCAACTCTTCCTCGCTGTGCGCGAGCTCCGATTCGCCGACAGCCTCGATTCGCAGCAGCTTCCGCAGAATGAGGTTCGCCGCAAAGTTGAGCAGCCAGATCGCCGGCTTGAAGGTCGCGTAGAAAAAGGCGAGCGGCTTGACCAGCTTCAGCGCCATCCCGAGCGGATCGCGGATCGAGAGATACTTCGGTGCAAGCTCGCCGATGATGATGTGCAGGAAGGTGATCGCCGTGAACCCGAGGATGACCGAGAAGGTGGTGATGACGCCGTGCGACGTGATGCCGACGAGGAAAAACAACGGCTGCAGCAGATGCGTGACGTAAGGCTCACCGACCCAGCCGAGCGCCAGGCTGGCGAGGGTCACCCCGAATTGCGTCGCCGAGAGATACGAGTCGAGGTGCGAAAGGATGTACTTCGCGGTCTTCGCGCGACCGTCGCCCTCCTCGCAGAGCGGATCGAGCTGGCTCCCGCGGACCTTGACGAGCGCAAACTCCGCCGCGACGAAAAAGCCGTTCAGGAAGACGATGACCAGGATGCCGAAGAGATTCAGCAAGATCTTCGCCGGCTCGTCCCAATGGACGGCGATCGTCTCCGCCTCCGCGAGCAAAAGCTCCAGGTTCATGGTTTCGGAATGTGCCGCCGCAGGCGGCACGGCCCGGGGAGCGCACGCGCCCTCGCGTGCTCGATTCGGCGCCCTCGCCGAATCGCCGCGCGCACGCCGAACGTGAAAGCCACGACCGGGTGTATGCGGAGCGCCGGCCGATCGGCGGGGGCGCCGACCGGAGCACGCGAGGGCGCGTGCGCTCCCCGGGCCGCGTGCTGCGCACGCCCCTTATAGCTGCGCCGCACCGTCTCTTTTCGTGTCTTGCGTGAACCTCCCATGGCTGGATTGCGTGCAAACGAAACGAGTCGCGAACCGCACGGTTCGCGACTCGAAAAAATGCGAAAGCAGCGGGGTGTTACCAGCTCGATTTGGTGACCCCGGGGATCATCCCCTGCGAGGCCAGTTCACGAAACGCGATGCGGGAAAGCTTGAAGCGGCCGATGAACGAGCGCTTGCGGCCGGTGAGCTGGCAGCGGCGCGACTGGCGCGAAGGGCTGGCGTCGCGCGGCAGGAGCGAAAGGCCGACGTAGTCGCCTTCTTTCTTCATCTTGGCACGGATGGGGGCATACTTGATTGCCAGCGCCGTGCGGCGCTTCTCACGTTCGATCCAGCAGGTTTTAGCCATAAAAAGGGATGGGGAATGTAGCGGGTCGGGTTTCGGTGGCAAGAGGTTTTTCGCGGGAATGCAAGGGCGACAAGGGCGGCAGGGGCGGGGCGGGAAGACCGAGGGGCGGCCGCCAATGCAATCTTCATCTTCATCCTCATCCCCCTCTTTCCTCTCCTGCAAATCTCAGCGGACGCTTTATCGACAACCGCACCACCGCCAAGCTATGCCTTCCGCTTCGCGCCGGCATGTCCCACTCCTTTCTGCTCGTCGACTTCGAGAACGTCCGGGAACTGGCGCTCGCCAAGTTGTCCCCGGAGTGGTCGGTGCGGATCTTCGTGGGCCGCTCCCAGAATCACATCCCCTTCGCCCTCACCGAAGAAGCGCAAAAACTCGGCGAGCGGCTCCAGTGGATCAAGATCCAGGGCGACGGGCGCAACAACCTCGACTTTCACCTCGCGTACTACCTGGGAACGCTCAGCGCGGGCCACCCCGCGGCGTCGTTCTTCATCCTCTCCAATGACCGGGGCTTCGACGCGCTCATCGCGCACCTGTTGGAGAAGAAAGTCGCCTGCAAACGCGTCGGCGCCTTTGCCGAACTGCTCGTGTCGAAACCAAAGCGGACCGCCACGGCTCCGAAGCCGAAGCCGTCCACGCCGGTTCCAAAGCCAAAGCCGGCGGCCGCCGGCCTCGAAGCCAAGGCAGCTCGCCCTCGCGCTGGAGAACGATGACGCCGAGCTCACGCGCGTGCGCAAAATCCTCGCCGGCATCGATGAGAAGGCCAGGGCACGAAAACCCAAAAGCCTGACGCACCAAGTCGCCGGCATGTTTCAAGGAAAGAACCAGCGGCCGGCGAAAGAGATTCAGCGCTTGGTGGACGCGCTGTTCGAGCACGGATGGGTCGCCGAGGCAGAGGGTGCGCTGACTTATCATCTTTGAGGCGGTCCTTCGATCCAAGGCCGCCCGACCCGCTCACGTCGCCCGGGGCCAATGACCGTCGCCGAGCTTCTGGATGGTGGAGAGGCTCGGCAGGAAGCAAAAGGCGGCGCCCTTCGTTTTCACCAAGGGAGGCACGCCGTCCAAGGCAAGGTCGCCGCGCGCATCGGGAATCCTGAACTTTCCCGAGGCTTGCGGGAGCGTCCGATTTCCCTGAATCGGATCCTGCTCGGCCGCATCCACAAAGACGTCGCTGAAATCGTTGCGGTGCATCCATTTCGTGATCTTCAGATACTGCTTCGCAATGCTCGCGCCGATGAACATCCCGATCAACCCGCGATCGACGCCATCGTCCACTTCACCGACGAGCGGCGGGCCATACGGCGCACCCCGGCGGATGATGCGGGGAGCCGGTTGCGCCAGCGCGTTCACGGTTTGCGTTCGCGGATGGGTCACGCGCACGTGCGCCGAGAACGGGCATTGCCGGCCCTCCTTGTCACTGCCGTAATCAAAACCGTTATCGAGCGCCAGGCTCTTCACGTCCGCCAGCGGTGAATTCGCGAGCGGCGCGCCTCCGCGCCAGCGTCCGAGCAGCTTGGCCGCAATCCACTCCTCGGCATTCGCTATGCCTTCCGGAATGTTTGCGGCCAACGAGGCCGCCGCCTCTCTTAACAGACGATTGAAAGCGGCGCACTCTTGATGGATGACCTGAAAGACGAGATAGCTCCCGTCGGCCCCAAATTCGCCGGGGGGCGCGCTTGGATGAGCCGCATCGGCGTAGCCGAGGAGAAAGTCTCGAAAATCCGAGTTCGGCGTCGCGCCGCTCAGGCCGGGCCAATTGATCACCGGCTGGGAGATTCCATCGCGATAGCCGAAGTGAACCCCTCCCTCTTCAAATCGATAGGAATCCAAGGTCTCGCCCCCGATCATCGGCCGCAGTTCGGTGATGGAAGCGGAAAGCAACTTGCGAATTCGCGAGGTAAAATCATCCAACTGCGGCGTCTCCATCGCATATAAATGGAGAATCAGGTGAATTTCGGATGAGGTGAATTTCGGAGTCCCATCCGACCACCAAGTGGCGGGATCGGAGTTGCCGGCAAACCCGGCCTGCCCGGTGGAGTCGGGATTAATCCCGCCCGACCGCTTGAACTCATCGGCGAATCCGTTCTTCCATCCCATTTCGCCATCCAGAACGACGGGATCCACGCCCAAGGCGGTGAGCCCATTATAAGTCAGGCTCAGGTTGAGCAGCTCGACGGGTTTCACCTCCCCCCAATGTCCCGCACTGGTCACGAGGGGACTCAAGTCCTTCAGCAGAGCCCGGCCGGCCGCCGCGTCATCCATCCGAAACAGCAGGTGCCTGGAGTAGGGATGGGTAAATGGCCGGACGATCAGCCCCTGGATATTGTCCAGGGTGGGAGTGGATGAAGCCATGGCGATCCTGACGGCCGTTCAAACCAACTTAGGCGTGCTCGAAACCAACTGACCGGCCGATCAAGCAACCGAATTGATGATCTTCACAGTCTTGTCCGGATACGCCGAGAATTTATAGAAAGGCACCGGCTGGTGCGCGGGGAGTTTGTTGAAGGCGAAAAAATTCTCCTCGGTCCAGTCGGCGCCGGTCGGCGCGCCTTCGACCAATTCGTACGCCGCCTTGAAAACTTCATTCAACTCGTTCCAGAAAAACACGGCGTAAGCACGTTCATCCCCATCATAGGTGGTGAGGACTTGAATGTATTCGGTCCCGATCAGGACGAATCGGGCAAAATGAACGATGGCCGAACCGCTCAAGGCCTTTTCAACCTTCGGCTGCAACTGCTGGCTGAACCCGGCGACCAAGGCCTTGGCCTTTGCGAGGGTGGCGGCGTCTTGTTTCACCGGCAGGGTGAGGGTCAGGAAGTTTTGCATGACTGGGATGAATTATGGCTGGATGGTTATTGTGACGGAGTGCGTATCACATACCCAATTTCCGCGTGAGCAAGGACTAATTCACTCATTTTTCTTCTTCGGGGAATTTCGGTGATCGCGGAGCACCGGCGGTGGAGCACACCGCTCCGCCGGCGCCAGGCCGGCCGGCGAATTCCAGACGGCTCAGACTGCCGCCGCAGCCCAACCGCTCCACCGGGCGTGTCCGCCCTTGGCACCGACGGAGCGGTGCGCGCTCAGGGATCCCCCGGCCGCCTGAATTACCCCGGACTTTTTTTTCTCCACCCGGCACGATCTTCTGCCACGATGCATCTTGTACTCCCCAAAATATGATTCGGCGTGATTACCTCATTGTCGGCGCAGGCGTGGCTGGCGCCAGTGTGTGCGAAGGCATCCGCGAACACGACCCGAAGGGGAGCATCATGCTCGTGGGCAACGAGGGGTACGCCCCCTACCACCGGCCGCTCCTCTTCCAGCACTGCCTGAACGGCAAGCCGCTCGTCCCGGAGAAACTGCTGCAATTCGATGCGGCGTGGTTTGAGAAAAACCGGGTCGATCTGCGGCTCGACACCTTCGTCACACAGTTCAACATTGAGCGCCGGCTGGCGGTGCTCGGCAACGGGCAGGCGGTCGAGTTTCGCAAGGCGTGCCTGGCCATGGGCGCGCGCGCCCGCAAGCCGACGGTCGCCGGCAACAACCTCGGCAACGTCATCTATCTGCGCACCATGCGCGACGTGCTCGCCCTGCGCGAGATGCTCGATCTCGAGCGCGACGTCGTGATCGTCGGCGGCGGCTTTCTCGCGGCGGAGGCGGCGACGATCCTCATCGCGCGGCCGCGGATCAAGCTCACGCTGCTGCACCGCGGCAAGACGATCTGGGACAAGAAGGTCGACCCCGCCACGGGCGAATTCCTCACCAAGCAATTCGCCGAGCGCGGCGTGAAGCTCCAGATGGGCGAGACGGTGAACGGCTTCGAGGGGCGGACGGTGCTCAAGAACATCCAGACGAAGAGCGGCCAGCGGTTCCCCGCCGAGCTGGC
Organism: Chthoniobacteraceae bacterium; assembly: GCA_035997375.1. Lineage (GTDB taxonomy): Bacteria > Verrucomicrobiota > Verrucomicrobiia > Chthoniobacterales > Chthoniobacteraceae > DASYIS01. The sequence continues at coordinate 375 of DASYIS010000141.1, read as the reverse complement.
GATCGTCGCCATCGGCTGCGAGCCGAATCTCGCGCTGGTCCAGGGGACGCCGCTCGCCTACCCGTACGGCACGCCGGTCAACGAGCACCTCGAGACGGACGAAAAAGGGATCTACGCGGCCGGCGACGTGGCCGCCTATCCGTGCAAGATTTTCGGCGGCATCCGGCGCTTCGAGTACTGGGAAGCGGCCATCGCCCAAGGCCGCATCGCGGGCGTAAACATGACCGGCAAGAAGCGGCTGAAATACGAGTCCGTGCCGAGCGCCGAGGCCCGCGCGCTCGATCTGCACTTCAATTTCGTCGGCGACTTCGGCAAGCCGCCGACCCGCTTCGAGCTCGAGGGGTCGCTGGAGAAAAAGAAGTTCATCCTCCGCTA
>DASYIS010000140.1:0-2712 GCA_035997375.1 Chthoniobacteraceae bacterium | reverse complement strand
GGGGCTCTTCCGCACCCTGGAATCGAGCGCGGCGGCCTTTTCCCACACGCGCTTCGCGGAGGGCTCGCGGATCGTCTGCACCGTGACCGGCCACGGGTTAAAAGACCCCGACATCGCGCGCGAGCAAGCCGGCGGGATCATTCCGGCGAAGGCCGAGAAGGACGCGATCCGGCGGCTGATCAACCTGTAGCCCGCTTCACGATCGCAGCCAACCAGTTACCAGATGCGCTGCTGCCAATCTTCCTCTTCCTCTTCCTCTTAATCTTCCTCCATAGCCTCGAGCCGGCATCCCGAGGAGGAAGATTAAGAGGAAGAGGAAGAGCGCGCGAGGCCACGCGCCTCGTCGTTGAGTGCGCATCGCGCGAAACACCCTTTCACCAATCACCCTTTCACCATGTCATCAGTTATGAGCAACGTCCGCTGGATCAAATCCACCTCTTGGGAACTCCCTTTTTTCGGCCTGCCGCAGGAGATCCCGTGGCCGGCTGACGTTGACCCCGCGGTCGCCAATCAGTCGCCGTTTGAGGTCGAGCATTTGCTGAATGCCATCGAGCAGCTCGGGCCCGAGGCGCAGAATCCGTGGAAGGCGTTTCTCGAGGCTTCCGAGCACCACGAGAAACTCGCGGATGCGCTGGAGGGCGGGGACCACGAGGAGGCGCTGGAGGCGCTCGACGAGATCGATCGCATCCACCCCGGCACGGCGTTTGCGCTCTATCACCGCGCCCACATCGCGCGCGCGGATGGCGGCGACCTGGATGCGATCGAGCTATACAAGGAAGCGGCCGAGAAGGCGCCGATGGTCGGGCCGATCTGGGGGAATCTCGGGTCGCTGTACGCGCTGCGCGAGGAGGTCGAGCCGGCGAAGGCGGCGTTTCGTAAGGCGCTGGAGATCAATCCGCAGGACCGTGTCGCGCTCGAGGGGCTGACCGCGTTGCGCGCGCTGGTGAAGCTGCGCTCGGTCGATCCCAATCGGCCTGACGATTGCCGCTTCGTCGAGGTCGAGAAGTTTCGCCAGATGGCGGACCAGCAGGTCAACGCGATCACCGATCCCGAGCAGCTCCTGACGTACGCCGACCAACTCCTGCGCGACGGCAATGCGCCCGAGGCCGGCATCCGCGCCGCGGAGCGTGCGACCGAGCTGGCGCCGGGCGACGGCCGCATCATGCTCACCCTCGCGGCAGCCTATCGCGTCACCGGCCAGGCGGAGAAAATGCGCGAGACGCTGGAGCGTTTCGTCACGATGTTTCCGGACGAGCCGGTCGGCCACCTGCAGCTCGCGCAGGCGCAGAACGCGCTGAAAAACGAGGCGGCGGAATTCGCCGCGCTCGACCGCGTGCTGGAGCTCGATCGCAACTCGCAGCCGGCGCTGCTCGCGAAATTCCGCCTCGCGCCGGGCGAGCACGATCCCGCCCTGGAGGACAAGCTCTCCGAGTACAGCAAGGAGCACAATTCGTGGATGGCCTCGCTCCTCGCCAGCGCCGTGGCGCGCGAGCGGGGCGATCACCCCGCCGTCTTCCGCCACACCAAGCGCGCGATGGAGATGGCGCCGGACAACGAGGAGGTGCTCGTCAATCACGCCTCGGCGATCGGCGACATGAAGGAGCTCGGACTCCTGACGCAGCTCATCAAGCCGGCGGTCGAGAGCGGCAAATACAGCAAGCGGCTCGACTGGGCCTACGCCCATGTCCTCCGCCAGCTCCACATGACCGCGGACGCCGTGGCCGTCATCCGCCAGGCGGCGAAAGGCGCGCCGGAGGATTTCCAGAAGATGGCCGACATGACCGTCGACGCCTGGATCGGGCTGCTCACCGGCTGCGGCGTCCGCCTCGAGGTCCACAAGGCGGGCTTCCTCCCGCGCCCCCTCGTCATCTCGCTGCCGGATGGCGACGGCGCGGTGCTGGTCGCCGCCGGCGTGCCGCTCCCCGCCGAGGCCACCTTCCCCTGGAGGGCCTCCGGCGACAAAGCCGCGGTGGCCCTGCAGCAAGGCGAGAGCGTGATCGGCAACGAGCCGCTCGAGCTCGGCGTCTTCCTCGCGCGCGACCTCAAGCCCGCGCCGGCGGCGCAGACCATCCAGTGCCACATCGTCGCCAACCGCGACGGCTCGCTCCACTTCCGCGCCACGCAGGACGGCCACAAGCTGCACGTGGGGTGGACGAATTATCCGGGGAGCTGAGCGCGCGGCGGAAAAGACGCGAGCGCACAACTCCGGTTGTAGCCACGGCCCTGTGGGCCGTTTGCGCGTCGCGCACGCGCCGGAGACTGAGCGTAGTTCGGGCTCCTTCGCATTGGTTACGCGCATACGGCCCACAGGGCTGTGGCTACAACCGGAGCACACCCATCGACGAAGAGCCGCTCCCCCTACTCCACCTCCGCCCAGACCGGCTCCTCCAAACTCAGGTCCGCATCCGTGAACAAGCTGAGATTGAAGCTCGACCGCTCGGGATGCGCGCCGGGCCACGGGGTGAGGCGCAGCTTCACGCGGTCGCCCGGCCGCCAGTGCGCGGCGGAGGTCCAGATGCTGTCGCGCATGCTCCAGAGGTAGGCGACCGCCTGCACGTTGCCCGGCTGCCCGGTCCCCTCGATCTCCTCGAGATGCACGGAGAAAATGTGGTCCTTGTACGGGACCGTGCCGGGCCGCGGGATGAACGACATCGCGGACACCGTCGCCGTCACCACCGCGCCGGCGGCGGGCGGTTCGCTGTAGAACTTCGC
>DASYIS010000139.1:0-10964 GCA_035997375.1 Chthoniobacteraceae bacterium | reverse complement strand
CGCCGGGCAGCGTTCAATACGCTGCGGGTGCAAACTCACGCAGCGGTGTGCCGCGCACAACGGGATTCGGCGAGGGCGCCGAATCCAGCACGCGAGGGCGCGTGCGCTCCCCAAGCCGCTCGCGCTTTCGCGCTCAACTGCTACAACTCGCCAGTGATCGGCGCCACCGGCGCTTCGCACCCCGCGCACGCCCGCTCCTTCACCGTCCCCTTGCACCGCCGGCAAAACTCGTGCTGCGCGAGATCGATGTTCGGATCCTTGCGCGCGAAGATGTCGTAAAGCGGCTCGGCCTTCACGTTGCCGATGCGCATCCCGCCATCGTAGTCGCCACAGCACAGCGTCACGTCGCCGCTCGCGAGGACATTGATGTGATGCTTGTAGTAGTTGCACGAGGAGCCGGGGATCGACTTTGCCTCCTCGACGTACAAATGCGGCGGCACGTTGCAGTTCGCCCAGAGCGTGAAGCGCTTCAGCGCGACGATGACGTTCGAATAGAGCTCGATGTAATCGGGGATCGGTGTCGGGACAATGATGCCGGGCTTCAGCCGGCGGATGAGGTCCTCCAGCCGGCGCGCCGACTCGGGGCAGTGGCGATCGATCATCCCCTGGCTGCCGGGGTAATCGCGCCGGTTCTCGGTGAAGAGATAGATGTAGGTGTCGTACATCGGCACCGACTCCAGGAACCGCCCGAGGTTCTCCACATAGGCGTCGAAATCGAGCCCCTTCGCGTGCTTGAGCACGTACGCTTCGGCGGTCGGCGTGTTAAAGCTCACGAACATTTCGTCGATCGGCAACTGGCTCATCGACTCATTCAGCCGGCTGCCGTTCGTCGTCACGATGAGATGGAAGCCGTGTTGGCGCACCAGCCGGCACGCCTCGCCGAACTGCGGATGCAGCGTCGGCTCCCCGAGCGCGGAGAACATGATGTACTCCACCGGCCGCAGCTTGCGCAGATCCTTCAGGATCTTCTCCAGCAGATCGAGCGGCATCATCGTCCCCTTCCGCTCCGACCAGGTGTACGCGCAAAATTCGCAGAGCAGATTGCAGACGGAGCTCAGCTCGATGAAGACGTGTTTCCCGATCGTGGCCGGGTCCATCACGCAAGTGCAGGTCCCATAATCGCGGCACGACGGCTGCGGCGCGGCGGCGCGGGTAAAGAGGGACTTCATGGAGGGAAGAGCGAAGCCGTGGACCATAACGGCTCGGCGGGGAAAGCGCAAACGGCGGCGGGAGATCCCGCGCGCACCGAATCTTCCGCCTTAGACAAAATTTTTCAAAATCGTACAACCGCGCATGGGTCGGGTGGCGAAGACATAGCAACCACGGATTTCGGCTGAGCAATCGGCCAAAAAGAAAGTGGCGAGGCCGGCGCAAGCCGCCTTGTCATGCAGTACGAGACCGCCGCGCTTACGGCGCCCGGAATCGTCCAGCAAAAGCCGCAGGCCTTCGGGGTGGGGGCCTGCGGCTTATTTCTTGTCGGGAGGTCTCACGCGTCTTCCATTCGTTCGGATTCGAGTGATTCGTTGGCAACTCCGGTGCAGGGCCTGCATCCGCAAACTCGACAAGTACACGCGCCGGGCGCAACACTTCCCGCCCAACCCACTCCCGTCCCATGCTCAAGAAACTCCTCATCCTCGCCGCCCTCGTCATCATCGGCTTCGTCATTCTCGTCCTCACGCGGCCCGCCGATTTCCGCCTGACGCGCAGCACGACCATCGCCGCGGCGCCGGCGGTCGTTTTCGCCCAGGTCAATGACTTCCACAAATGGGACGCGTGGTCGCCGTGGGCGAAGATGGACCCGAATGCGAAGAACACGTTCGAGGGCCCGGCGGAAGGAGTCGGCTCGAAGTTCAGTTGGGCCGGCAACAACAAGGTCGGCGAGGGGAGCATGACGATCACCGAGAGCCGCCTGAGCGACCTGGTACAACTGCGGCTGGAATTCATCAAGCCGTTCACCGCCACCAACACCACCGAGTTCACCTTCCAGCCGCAGGATGGCAAGACGCTCGTGACCTGGACGATGACGGGGAAAAACAACTTCATGGCGAAGGCCTTCAGCCTCTTCATGGATTGCGAAAAGATGGTCGGGCCGGATTTCGAGAAGGGTCTCGCGAACCTCAAGGCGGTCGCCGAAGCCACTCCCGGAACGTAATCGCCCCAGTCTGCTCGCGTTTTCATCACCCACTACTCCTCTACTCCATCACTCCGTCATTCCTCCCTCCCCTCGTTCCTCCCATGAAACTCCGCCACTTCCTCCACGTCTCCGCCCTCGCCCTTTGTCTCGTTGCCAAACCGGCCTTGGCCGACGAACCGAAGTGGGTCGTGTACGAGGGCAAGGAAGGGCCGGGCAAAGGGAAGAGCATCGTCCTGCTCGCCGGCGATGAAGAGTACCGTTCCGAGGAAGGGCTGCCGCAGTTGGGCAAGATCCTCGCGGAGCGGCATGGCTTCAAATGCACCGTGCTCTTTTCCATCGACCCGAAAAGCGGAGCGATCGATCCCGGCACGAAGAACAACGAGCCCGGCATCGAAGCGCTCGATACCGCGGACCTCTGCATCATGCTGCTGCGCTTCCGCGAGTGGCCCGATGACCAGATGAAGCACTTCGTCGATTACGTGAACGCGGGCAAGCCGGTCCTCGCGCTCCGCACTTCGACGCATGCTTTCGCCTACGGCCCCAAATCGACCAGCCCGTATGCGAAGTTCAGCTACAACGCCAAGGAGTGGCCGGGCGGCTACGGCAAACAGGTGCTCGGCGAGACGTGGGTCGCGCATCACGGCGCGCACAAGAAGGAAGCGACGCGCGGCATCATCGAGCCCGGCGCGGAGAGCGACCCGATCCTGCGCGGCGTCAAGGACATCTTCGGCACCACCGACGTCTACACCGCCAACCCGCCGGCCGACGCGAAGATCCTCGTCCGCGGTCAGGTGCTCACCGGCATGCTGCCGACGGACGGTCCGGTCGAGGGGAAGAAAAACGAGCCGATGCAACCGGTCGTCTGGACCCGCGAGTGGAAAAGCGAGAGCGGCAAAACCGCGCACATCCTCACCACCACGATGGGCGCGGCCACGGACCTCGAAAACGAAGCCCTCCGGCGCCTGCTGGTCAACGCGGTCTACGCCGACCTCGGCCTCGAAGTGCCGGCGAAAGCGAACATCGATCTCATCGGCGAGTACAAGCCGAGCTTCTACGGCTTCGGCGGGGAGAAGAAGGGCGTGATGCCGACCGCGCTGAAGTAGGGGGCGGCGGAGGGCCGAGAAGGCCCCTGGGAACGCCAATCTCCCGATTGGCGAGAATGCAACGCGGTTCCACCGCGGAGCAGTCGAGCGCATCGACAAACGCGCAATCGGGAGATTGGCACCCCCAATCCACGCGACGCAAACGCGCGGCTCGCCGGCGTCACGTAGTGGCCTCCGAAGGCGAACGAGTTGTTCAGCGCGACCTCGGGCTTTGGTCCGTGTGCGCGACTGCTCCGCGGTGGAACCGCGTTGCATGCTCGCCAATCGGGAGATTGGCGTTCCCAAGCGTCGTCCGCGACTTCACACCGGAAACTGCACCGCATACACCACGCGCCTCGCGAAGGTCGGACCTTCTCCGCCCGCGATGCTCGCGCGGTCGACCGCTTCCGCGAGAAAGTCGGTGCGGTGCAGTTCGTATTCCTTGATGAGGATGCGGAAGGTGTTCGGCAGGATCCCCTTCGGCAGCGCGATGGTGTCGGACCAGACGCCGGGCGCGCCGGGTTGCTGCGTGAGCTTGGTCGTCGAGACCACGCTCCAGCCGAGGTCGGGGTCGTTCGTCTCGACGCCCGGCTCGCGCTTCTGCACCTCCACCTCGATCTCCGAAAGGCCGCTGCTGCCCGATTCGGGGTCGACCTGGCGGGGCAAGGCGGAGAGCGCGCGCATCGCCGCGGACCCTGCGAAGGTCGGCCCGGTGACGGTGACTTTCACCGCGTCGACCCCGGGCACGACCGTCGCCGTGCGCTCGGGCGCGAGCTGCGCGAAGTCCGCCTGCACGACGCGCGAGAGGTGCGCGCCGTCGACGGATTTCGGCTGGTAACGCGCGAGGGCGAGCCGCACGAACGGCGTGTAAGACGTACCAAGATCAAACTGGATGTCCGCGAACCAGAGCTTCCGATTCGCATCGAACTCGACCGTGTAACCGGCGACGTCGACCAAAGCGCTCGTCTCCTCAAGACTGAGCCCGGGCTGCGAGGCCGTGAACGCGGTGAAGTTCGCGAGCTGCGCCGCGGTGTCAGTCTTCGCGGACAGCCAGATCGGGTCCGCGCCCCAGCACGTGGCGAATTTCTGCAGCGGCTCGTCATCCTTCGAGACAAACGTCAGGCCCGGCATGAACAGGACGCCGAGCAGCTCGCCGGCGCCGGAGGAAAACCACGGCCGGTCGAGGTAGACGCGCAATCCGCCTTGGCGCACGCTGGATGTCGGGCCGTTGGTCCAGGAGAACATCGGGACGACATAGAGGACTTTCGGCACATCTGGCCGCGCGGAATTCAGCACGTCGACGGCGGGGCTATCCGCGCCGGTGAGCGTCACGGCCGCCGGATTCGCGGTGACGGCGGCGGGGAAATACTCGCGGTAGCGCGTGGTCGAGACCGGGGTGTAAGTCACCGCGTGGTACTTCGTGTCGTTGAACGGCTGGCTCACCGGTTTCTGCGCCGGTCCTTCGGTCAGCGGAAGCGAGGCCGCGCCTTCCGGCACAAGCACTTCGCACACGTGCGCGGTGTGCGCTTCGGAGCCAGGCGCGGGCTTCGCGGGGTCGTCGACGGGATCGGTCCAGGCCGCGAGGACGTCGACCTTGCCAGTGCTGGCGGCGTGCGACTCGACCGTTGCCGTGAGGAGCGCCACAGTCTCGCCGAGATTTTTCGCCGGCGTCAGCGCGGTCAGCTTCGGCTTCTCGATCGGCTGGAGCACCGCGTGGACCAGCGTCAGTTCGCGCCATGGCAGATGCGCCCAGCTCCGGCCGTCCTTCGCCTCGGCTTCGAGCGTCGCGAGGTTCGCGGGCGCAAGGCGCTTCGTCCAACCCCAGACGCCCTGTTGCTCGAGGTCCTCCGGGTTGAAGAATGAGCTCATGCGGACGACCGCTTTTTCCGACGCCGCAAGCTGCACCTCGACCACGCCGCCGATGAACGTCGGCGCTGCGGGCGCCTGGCCGGCCGGGATTCGTACGAGCCGCAAACGAAACGACTTCAGGCCCGGCCAACTGTTGCCGTACGCGATCTTGTTGACCACGCCCACCTCATCCGTGCCGAGCCCTGGCAGGCCCAGCAACAGCGCGCCGCGCGCGGCGGGATCGGGCAGATACGGCACCTCGAATTCGTCGGTGTCGCGCACCCAAACCGTGTCGTGCGCGGGGTCTTTTGTGGCGCCCGTCTCCAGCGTGAAACGCTCGCGCGCGGCTTTGTCGTAGCCGGTTTGATCGCCTTGCATCGCCGGCGCGCCGTCGAATTTCCCCGACTGCTCGGCCAAGAGCTGCGAGCCTTTCGGCGGGATGATGTGGCGCTCGGTGCTCTTGCCGAGGCCGCCGACATTCGGCGTGCGCACGACGAGCCGCTCCACGGATTCCCCCTCGACCGGGCTCTTGCGCAGCATCACTGCCGGCGGGCTCACGGGTTCATAGCGGCTGAAGACCGTCTCGGCGGTTTGCTCCGCCGGCGCATCGGGCGCGGCGATGCTGTTGCCCGCGAGATCGCAGACGCGCGCGCGCAAGCGGTAATTGCCACCGAAGCGGAGGCGCGGCAGCGAGCGCTCCTTCGCGGTGAAGTTCGCCTCCAGCCGGAACTTTGTCGCGGCCTGGCTTTTCAGCTCGGCCAGCTTGGTATCCGGCGGCGGCGTGCCGGGCGGCACCGGCTCGTCTTTCAGGATCGATTTGCCGGGGCGCGGCGCGCAGAGGCTCCAGCCGTCCCAGACGAAGATCGCGTCGCTTGTGCGCAGCTTCGTCGGCGCCGTTTCGTCCGCCTCGTGGGTGCTGCTGAATTGCACAAACCCCTCGTCTTCTTCCACAAAGTGTCCGCCCAGCCCCGCGACGTCGTCGAGGAAATCATACGTGCCGACGCGCCGGCAGAGCGAACGCCAGCCGGCGAGTCTCGCATCGAAAACATCGACGCGATAACCGCGCACGAGATCCTCGGCGAAGAGCTCATCGGTCGGCGCCGGTGCGGGTCCGGCCGCCGGCGGAGGCGGGAGTTGCGGAGCGAGATCGAGCAACGCGACTTTCGCCTGCAACGCGGCCGAGCGATCGAAGGCGCCCTGCAATTCCGTGACGGTGTTGCGTCGCACGATGGAGAGTCCCGTCGTCCGCAGCGCGGGCAGGCCGCCGTCGTCGGGCATGCTCGGCGGGCGGCTCTTCTTCAGCGCGAAGGCGCGGAAATGCGTGGCGGCGTTTTGCACCTTGAGCGCGGCGCCGACGGCGTCGACCTGCACGACCTGGAACTGCGATTCGTCCTGCAGGCGTAGCAGGCCGCGGCTGATCTCGGGATTCAGAGCGCGCGGCTGGGCGAAGAACGCGTCGGCTTCCAACACGAAATGCGTGCGCGGCGAAACCTCGACGCCGGTGGGTGAGAAGGCGAGCCCGGCGCTCACTTGCACCGTGCCCGACGCCGGCAGCGCCGCGCCATTGAGCTCAATCTTCAGGTCGACGACGACGCCGAGCTTCCGCATGAGCAACGGGAAATCGCCGAGCGCGGAGACCATCTTGTGGAAGTCGTAGATCTCCTCGAGCTCCACCTGCGTCGGCAGGGCGACGGACTTGCCGGTCGCCGCGACGAAACTCGCGACGCGATCGAACAGCGCTTTTTTCGCGGCCTGCGCGGACGTGAGGGGCGGATGAACAACGACTGGTCCGGACGGCGGCGGCGCGGTCGCGCTGCTCGCGGCCGGCGCCGGCGAGCCGGGCACGGGAAACGACGGGGTGGGGAGCACCGTCGAGGTGACAACGTTGTCGTTGGACGGCGGATCGTCGGGAATCGGCGCCGCTCCGCCGCCCGACGGGAAGAGCGCCTTGAGCTTGGGGAAGAACCAGAAGAGCACCGCCAGCGGCCAGACGAGACAGCCGCAACCGCAGCCGGGCGCGCCGCCGGCGGGAGGCGCCGTCGGCGTGGGGGTCGGCGTCGGGTCCGGCTCGGGCTTCGGCTTCGGAAGTTCGCCGCCGAGTTGCAAGGGCGGCGGACGCTCGCCGTAGTCGACCGGCAACTCCGGCTCGCTCGGCCGCGCGATGGCGTCGAGGTCCGGATCGGCGGCGAGTGTTTCGAGCGACGGTTTGTCCTTGCCGCCGCCATACGAGGGATCGCTCGCCGCGCGGCCGTAGAGGCCCGCGATCAAATCGATGAGCGAGACGGAATCGATCGACTCGATCGGCGTGCCGCGCAGATCCTCGAAACGGAATGGCGTCACGTCGGTGTCACTCTTGAAGAGCGCCTGCCAGAGCTCCGTCTGCGGCGCCGCGCCGCGGACCGTGGCCGGCATGGGCGCGCCGCCGTCGATGGCGACGGTCCAGGTGGCCGCGCTGATTTTCGCCGGCCAATCGAGCCAGTCCGCGAACTTCGAGAGCGGCAGTTTGCCAACCGACGCGTCGTCGCTCCAGAGCCGCGGGGCGATGAAAACGGAAAGGCGAAGCGCGCCGTCCGCTTCGCGCCCATCGGGCAGCGCGGTGAAAATGACGGTTTGCTTTTCCATATGGAATTAGGCGGCGTAGTCGTCGAAAGCGGCGCAGTATTCGCCCCAGTCCACCGGCGTCAGCGAGTCGGCGAAGGTCGGATCGGAGCCGGCGAATTCGCGCTCGACGGTGAGCGTGACCGACTTGCTGAAAAAGGCGATCTTCACCTTCACCTTGAGCGAGGCCTGGCCCCAGAGCTGCCCTCCATGTGGCGCGCCTTTGTCCGACTCGTAGTTGAGCGCGATGTAGAATTCCACCGAGACGGTGATGATACCGAGCACCTCGAGCGAGCCGTTCGCGCGGACGTACGCGGAAAGCGCGAAGCCGCCGCCGCTCTTCTGGTAGTAGACGCCGCCCATGATCGAGACGCCGCCCGCCGCCACGCCGAGATTGAGCGCGATGGCGGCGCCGAACTCGAGCGCGGCCTCGATCTGCGTGACGCCCGCCATCCCGATGTCGATCGCGAAAAAGCCGCCGCCGCCGAAGAGCGAGACGGTGAGCGTGAACGGCTGCTCGCGCGTGCAAAAGGCGAGCCGCAGATTCGCGGGATCGCTGAGCAGCGGCAAATCGAAGCCCGCGCTGAAGGAGATGTTCGCGAGCGTGAAAATGCCGATCCCGACCGTCGGGATGGCCAGCGTAAAGCCGGCGCTGATCCCCGGTCGCGGCTCCGGCGGGAGGACGATGTCGAGATACGGCGGATCCTTGAAACCGTCGAGCGGGATGACGTCTTTGAGCTTGTTGACGAAGGAGAGTGTGCCGAGGAATTCGAAGCCCTTGAATTCGATCGAGACATCGACCTTCGCGTTCTTCTTCGCGGTGAAGCCGATGCTGTCAAAGTTGAGCCCGACCAGCTCGGCGCCGGGCAGCAGGACTACGGTGAATTTCGTGAGCCCGCCACTCACCGTCATCTCCGCGGCGGAGCCATCGAGCGGCTGATCGACGACGGTTTCGATGAAAAATTGCGAGTCGTTCTGGCACGTAAACATCCCCGCGTCGACCAGGCCGGAGCTGTCGAGATTCCAGCGATAGCTCGTCTCGATCACTTCCTTCCCGCCTTTGGTGAGGCGCACGCTTTTCAGGTTCGGCACCTTCGTTCCGACCGTGTCGAGGTAGCCGAAATCGAGATCGCGCAGGATGGCGCTCAGCTTGATCCCGCCGAGGATCGTCACGTCGCCGAAGATGTCCAGCGGCCGGAACTGGCCGGCAACCATTTTCCCGACATCGCCGCCGACCGGCCCGAGCGCGCGGGAGAGGCCGCTGATGTCGAGATTCGGCGCGACGAGGCCGCCGGTTTTTTCCTTGGGCAAGGCGAGCGGCGACTTCGTGACGAGCCGCGCGAAGACATCCGACGCATTGCCGATCACGTCGCCCGCGCCGGCGAGAAACGACGTCTCGAAGGCGATCGTCGAGAGCGCGGCGTTGCCGGTGAGATTGCGCGCGTCGGGCACATCGACGTCGGCCGTGGTCATGCCGGGGAGGAAGCGCGGCCAGCCGCTCGCATCGAGCGCGCCGAAGGTCATGGCGCCGGCGTGAAGCGTCGTGTCGCCCGCGGTTTTCGCCGGCGCGAAGGCGATGCCCTGGCCGCCGAAGTCGGCGTTGCGTCGCGCGTCGGGCGCGCCGTTGTACCGCGCAACCAGCGCCTGGATGAAGGGCGGGTTGGTCGCGGGAACGCCGGGCTTCGCCTTGAGGTCCGCGATGTCGACCGGGCTGAGGTCGTCGTGCAGCGTCTTCGCGATGAAGGCGAGCGGCTTCTGGTACTCGACCGCGCGCCCTTCCCAATCGACGCCGACGAGATGGAACTGGAAATCAGCCGCCACGCCGCCGACGGAAACGCGCGGCCAGAACGCGTTCTCCCCCTGCGCGCCGATCTGCGAGGAGGCCGCGTTTTCCAGCTTGGGCGTGACGGGATTCTTGATCGTGAGCTGGCGAAACGGCACATGGCGATGGCCGTACGTTTTCACCGGCTCGCGGACGATGATGATCTTCCACTGCCGCAGATACGCGCCGGGGCTCCCCTCCATCGAGCTGTTCTTGATCAGCTCGATTTTGCGCTCGGTGATGGTGAGGAGCACCGCGCGGTGGCCGGTCTCGAAGAGCACCCCTTCATCGACCACGCGCACATATTCGTCGCGCCCCATCGTCAGGAGATGCTTCCACTCCGCGAGGCCGAGCGCGGTGTCCCATTTCCCGTGAATGTTCAGCCACGCGCCGAGCGAGCTGAGCGCGAGGAAATCGACATCCGCCGAGCGCCGGCCCGACAACGTGGGATCCGCCGTGACGCGCACGAGACGATGCCGGTCGTACTCCCGCAGACTCATCAGGAACGGGAAGATCGTGTTCGCGTCCGGCGCCTTGCCAGGCGCGGGAACGTAGTCGGGTGAGAAGACCGCGCGCGCGGTCGCCTGTGCGCTGAGGCGGGTGTGCCAAAGCTCTACGCGGCGGCCGGTGGAGGCGGCGGCCGCCTTCGCGGCGTGCTCCCAACGGCTCTGCGAGCTGGGCGAAAGCACGAGCCGAAACGGCGCCTCGATCGCGGTGAATTGCCCGCGCAGCCCGCCAAAAAACGCGGTGCCATCCACGCCGGGCACGCCGGGTGGCGGGGCGATGCGCGTGCTCACGAGCTGGGGGCTGCGTGTGAGCGTCGCCAGGATGCTCTCGAGCGAATACTTCAGCGGCAGCTCCGAGGTCGCGATGCGGAAGACGACCTGGCTTCCGCCGGCCATGCGCGCGCCGATCGGCGGCGAGCCCGCGGGCTCGGTCGTCGCGGGATCGTTCGTCTCAAAGAACGCCTGCTCGGCGAAGCTTTGCGGCGGCATGCGCAGCACGATGAAGGCGTCGCCCGGCGCGGCGCTCTGTTCCAGCCGCGTCCGCCCGCCGCCCGGCGTGACCTTGACGAGGTTGTAGAAGTCGAGCGTCGCGACGAGCAGATCGTCCGGCCGCACCACGTCGACGGAGAATTCCTTGCGCTGCTGCTGCCCCGGCGACGCGGAGGAGCCGACGAGCAACCTGCTCACCGCGTTGATGACCGTTTGGACGACACCCAACAACAACTGCGCGAGCTTATTCATAAGATGCGGGACTGGGACGGCTGTGAACGGTCGGTCCGTGAGTGTCAAGTGCCGGTGTGGGCGAGGGAAGGCGGGAAGGGGCGGGAAGCCGGTGACGAGCTGAACCGAGTTGCGGCGCGGCGCAGTCGGCCCGGAGGGCCGGAAGAAATTAGCCGGGGGTGAAGCGAGGTACGAGCGGAACCCCCGGACCCCGCCAAAACGGAATCCGCCCTGGAAGGGCGGGAGAAACGTCA
>DASYIS010000138.1:0-2965 GCA_035997375.1 Chthoniobacteraceae bacterium | reverse complement strand
CGTCTCCGGGGTGAGATCGCGCACAAAGATGCGCCGGATGAAGGGGGCGGGGCGATTCTCGCGCATCAGCGCAGCGGAGTAGCCGTGCACGCCGCGGCCGATCACGTTGGGGTCCATGCCGGCGCCGCTGATGTTCTTGCCGAGCCGATCGACGATCAGGAGATCGATCTCGTCGAATGGCAGCAACGGCATGAGGGCGCGCGCCTCGGCGAGCAAGGCATCCTCGCCCGTCTCCATTTCCTCGCGGGGCAGCACGACGAGGCGCGCCGTGGCGTGAAATTGGTTCTCCAAAATGGCCACGCCACCCAGCACGGGCGCGGCGCCGAGGAGCACGTGGGCCATGCCGCGGATCACCCGCTCGTGGCCGAGCCGGCTGGCCGCGACGTGCATCGCGGTCGCGCCGGCGCGCTTGCCCAGGCCGATGACGGACATCTTCAACAAGCCGCTGCCGAGCGCTCCGCTGAAATCGGTGTGGGGCTTCACGCGATTGATCAGCACGATGCCGTCCGCGGACAGCGCCTCGGTGCTGCAAAAGACCGGCACGCCGTCGGGAGACTCGCCGACCTGCCGGACCTCCAGCGAGGCGTGGATGGGCGCCCGCATCGCCTCCGCGGTGATGCCGTAGCCGGCGAGGATTTCGCGCTGGCCCTCGGGGGTCGCGCCGCCGTGGCTCCCCATCGCGGGCACGATGAACGGACTCGCCCCCGCACCGCGCAACAGGTCGAGCATGGTGGAGACGATCGCGGCGAGATTCGTGATGCCGCGGCTACCCACGCCGACGGCAATCCGGGCACCGATCCGGATGTGCGGACGCAACTTCGCGAACTCCGCCTCGAGCGTCGCGCCGATCTCGAGCGGAGACGGCGGCGGGAAATTCTGCCGCACACGCAGCACGCGGGGAAACTCGTTCACTCGTAGATTTGGAAAGGAGTGCATCCGGCGGGGGTCGAACCCACAACCTTTGGCTTCGGAGGCCAACGCTCTATCCAGTTGAGCTACGGATGCGTCTACCGCGGATTCAACAGCCGCGGAGGGGTGATGAGGCTAAGTGCGATTGCGCCGAGCGCAAGGCTGTTTTCTGGCGCTGCGAACTCGCGCCCCGCTCAGGCCACTCGCGCCCGCCGCCGGGCGACGAGGCCGAGCGTGGCCAGGCCGAGCAGGGCGAGGCTGGAGGGCTCGGGGACGGCGATCATCACGCTCGAGCCGACCGTGGGGACGGTGCCGCCGCCCATGCCGTTGGAATTCTGCGCCACGCCGTCGACGGTCCAGAGGGCCGAGATTTCCAGGGGTTGCGCGAACGAGGGGACGCGGAAGCTGAGGGTGATGGGGCTGAAATCGTTGAAACTGGTGATCCCGGTCACCGTAAAGGAAAGGGTCGCGAGCTTGAACTCGGTGCCGTCGGTGATCGACGTGCCGCCGGTGGTCTGCATCGACCCGGCGCGGGCGAACAGGAAATCGGTGTTGTAGGAGTTGAGCTTGCTGCCCAGGTCCATGTCACCGTCGGCATCGAAATCCTGCGAGACGCCGGAGGTGGCGCCGCTGGCCTTGAAGGTGTTGACGAGCGAGGCGGAAAGGTTGCCCATGATGTTGCCGCCAGTGGTGCTCGAGATGGCGCCGAAGCCGTTCTGGAACCCCTCGACGGCGGCATTGCCGGACGCACCCGTCACGACCGCATAAAGGTCGATGGAGACTACCTGGCCGTTCGCGGTGACGAAGGCGGTATTGCCTCCGCCGCTCGTGAGGCGAAGGTCGTATTTGAGCCCCGCGGAGACCGTGGCCGGAAGGAGCAGGACCAGAAGGCAGAATGCGGCCGGGAGGGCTCCGCGGCCGAAGGGGAATTTCATGACAAAAGGGGTTGCGGGGCGCGGCGTCCGAAGGTATTCGTCGCCAGCGCGCGGAGGCGGCGGCGCTCGCGCCAGCCAACGACCCCGACGAGGAGCACCGCGGCGCCGACGGTGGTGGGCTCGGGGATGGCCGCAATCACTTCGTTGCCGACCAGCGAGGCGCCGACGTACTGGCCGTCGACGAGAAACCGGATCTGTCCGAGGTTCACATTGGTGGTGTCGGAGAAATAGAGATGATCGCTCGTGGGCAAATCCGAGTGTTGGAATGCCTCGCCCTGCCAGTTGAGGATGGTGAGCATGCCCGTCCAGGAGGTCGCGCCGGAGAAGGTGAGCGAGGTGTTGCCGCCCTTCGCACCCAAGTCTCCGAAGTCGAGCGTGGAATCCGCGGTCAAGGTCAGCGTGCCCACCGACTCCGTGATGGTGTTCGCCGCCAGGCTGGCGCGCTCGCTGGCCAGGATGCCGCCGCCCAGGGTGACGTTGGCCGCGGTGTTCAGCCGGCGATGCGCGGCGCTGCCGGTGTCGCCGAGCAGCAGCGTGCCGCCGGTGATGCTGATCGAGGAAGTCTTGTCCAGCGCGCCGTCCTTGCGCGCCTCCAGTCGGCCGGCGGAGACGATGGTCGCGCCGGTGTACGTGTTCTTCGCCGCGCCCGAGAGGACGACGATGCCGCTGCCGGCCTTGGTCAGGCTGCCGGCGCCGCTGACCACGCCGGTAACCGTCAGCGGGCCGGCGGAGTTGACGTTCCACGTCTGGTTCGCCCCGAGGCCGAGGTTGCTGCCGATGGTGTGACTCCCCGAGCCGGCCTGAACCTCGATGCCGCCGGCTCCGATGGTCAGGGTATTGCCGGAGATGGAAACCGGCGCGGTCGCCGTGCTGGCGAAGGTCAGCTTCCGAATGGAAAAGTCACGCCCCAGCGTGGTGCTGAGATTGGTCGCGCCGGTCGCCTGGAAGATGACTTCCGTCGCGAGGCCGGGCAGCGTCCCTTTGTTGACGCCATTGATGTCGGAGAAATTGGTCTGCCCCAGCAGGTCGGTGGTCCAGGTCGAGGTTTGCCCTCCACTCCCCTGCCCGCCCTTCCAGTAGACGGTGCTTTCACCGGTCGTGAAAGTGATGCCGACCGGGTT
>DASYIS010000137.1:0-22170 GCA_035997375.1 Chthoniobacteraceae bacterium | reverse complement strand
AGCGAAACTCCGCCGAGGCCCGGCGTCGGCTCCTCGAGGCGCAAGTATTTCATCACGTCGGGCAGGCTGCTGCTCTTGCCTTCGACGAGCTGGGAAACGGCAAACAGCGCGCGCCCGAGAGATTGGGTGGGCATCTGCGTGCGGGATGAATCAAAGGGCGAGTAGTAGAAAATCTGCCGGTCAGGATAAGTGACATTGGTGGCGGCGGTATGCGCGGCCATGCGCGCGCGGGCCTCGACCACCAGAGCCGCCAGAATGTTGCCGGACAACGCCGTCATCGCCGCGGCGTGCCCGCTCTCGCCGGCCAGGCGCAGGACAGGATAGCCCAGTTTCGCCAGCGCCTTGGCGTCTGCTTCCCGGAATGAGCCGGCCAAGGTGCCGAACGGCACGTCCCCGGCCGGCGTCGCCAGGAAATCGCCGTCGGCAAACACCATCACGGTATTTGGAGGATATCCTTTGTCGAATCGCCGGGCGGACATCGCGTACATGTCGTCGAACAGGCGCCGCTGCTTTTCCTGGCCGTGGGCATCGCGCACGGTCACCGTGACAGGCACGGTGCGCATCGGCTCGGTCCCCGCGCTGTGGCCGATCCACATCGTATGCGAATCCGGATGGGTCTTGACGTGTTGCTCGGCGAGGACATCCACCACGGTCGCCGCCCACGCCGTCGGCCTTTTCCATGAGTCGATGACGTCAGCCGAACGCGTGGGGTTGGCAGCTCCTTTGGGATCCACGCCGTTGAGGTTCATGTCCACGATGACCGTGGCATTTTCCTGCGCCGCCAATTCTGTCACCCTCCGGCGAATCCACTCCGCCGACGCCCCGGTGGGAATGGCGATGATGTGATCTTTCTCGACGTGCCTCAGGTCCACGTTGGTCGGAACGCCTTCCTGAACGATGGCCCAGCGGTTCCTCGTCGGAGAGAGAGTCGAGGCGACTCCCACCCAGGCATCGCTCGCCTCATCCAGCATCCCGGGCGTCACGATCACCAACGTCGACTTCGCCATCGCCGCCGGCGCGACCTGGAGAGCCCAAGCCGCCACGCAACTCCAGAGCATGCGTCTCACCAGAAAAGCGAAGCCGCCTTTACCCTTCGTGATTTGGCTGGCCACTCCTCTTGTTAAACAGAGCAGCGCCGGATCGTCAATGGATCGCGGCGTGCTTCCGCTGCGGCGGACGTCGCGAGCGCCGCTACTACTTCGCCGCCTTGAGCGCGGCGGCGGCGGCTTTGGCCATCTCGCCGGCGCCGGCGCTGTTGGGATGAACGTGGTCCGGGAGCATTTCGGGTTTCCCTTCGAGCGCGGCGTGCATGTCGATGACGCCGGCGCCAAGCTCCTTCGCCAGCGCGTCGAGCATGGGGATCTCCTCCTGCACCCCTTTCTCATTGATCCCGAAATTGCCGGGCTCCGGCACAGGCACCGGCCGGCAGATGAAGACGCGCGGTTTGCTCGGCAGTTCCTGGAAGCTCTTCACCAGTGCGCGGTAGTCGCCCGTGAACTCCTCCTTGAACTTCCAGTTCTGCGGCTTGGTGTCGTTGGTGCCGAGCATGATCACGACGGCGTCCGGCTTGGAGGCGAGCGCCTGCTCGTAGGCCTTCTCCTTCCAATACGGATGATCGCCCTGCTTGAGCAGCGTCCGCCCGCTGACGCCGAAGTTCTGCACTTCCCATGAGTCGCCGAGCAGTTTCTGGAGTTGCGCCGGGTACGACTCGCCCTTGCCCGCGCCGACGCCCTGCGTGATGCTGTCGCCGACGCACGCCACGCGCTTCTTCGCTTCATCCGCAGCCGTAGTGACGGAGAAAACGGGGAGGAACAGAGCTGCGGCGAGCAGGGTGTGGAGAAAGGGGCGGAGTTTCATGGGGACGTTGAGGTTTGGGACAGAAGTAATCAGTAATCAGTGGGCAGTAATCAGTCCAGAGGCGCGTGTACGGGGATTTCAGGACTGATTACTGCCGACTGATTACTGCTTACTTCGGCCACGCGCCATGCGCCCGGCGACCAATGGATTTCTCCGAGGTCGAGATGCAGATGATCGTCGCACTGGTCTTCCCCGTGTCCATACGGCGCGACGACGACCTCCTGGCCGATGCTCTCGGCGATCCGCGCATAGCGTTCGATGCCTTTCTCGTCGTCGAGCCAGCAGTCGCCGATGCGGTAAACGTCCGCCGCGGTCGCCCAGCAGTGCGCGTCGGGCTTCCTGGAAAAGGCGTGCGCCGGCGAGCGATACCCGCCATTCACGGAGACGAAGACCGGCGCCTCCACGCGCTCGCGGAACACCTCGAGATACCGCGCAAGGATGGACACCGTGCAGGGGACGTAGTGGGGGAATTCGTGGAGCAGCAGCGGCGCTTCGCGGCAGTCGACGGACATCAATTCCGCGAGCGCGAAGTGCGGCGTGAGCTTCGTCGTCCGCGCCTGTTCCCACGAATCGACGCGGTAGAAGAAACGCGGCCAGCGGCTTGCACCGCGCGGCTCGCCCGGCCGGAGCAATGCGCGGTGAGCGGGCGAAAGCGTGGTGGCATCGACGACGGACAGGGAGTCGCTCATGAGACGAAATGCTCGTAAATCGCGGCGGAGATGTCCGCCACGGCGCGCTGGGGACGATCGGCGTCGGGCGGAAACTGCGTGAGAATGGCCACCGCATACGGCGCGCGAGCCGGCGGGAAGACGAGCCCGGCATCGTGCGCGTGGGTGGAAATCTCGCCGGTCTTGTGCGCGACGCGGACGCCCTTCGGTAGGCGCGCGGGGATCATCCGCTTGAACTCCTGCGCGAACAGGATCTCCATCGCGAGCGCGCGCGGCCCCTCCCCCACCCCGCCCTCCGGCAGGAAGCACCGGAAGAGCCGGCAGAGCCCGTCGGCCGTCGCCTCGTTGTTGATCCCGGCCTCGTGCGCCGCGATGTCCTCCACGCCGCGCCGCACTTCCACGCCGGCGACGCCGGCCTCGCGCAGCACGCCGCGCACGCGCTCGAGGGTGAGGAAATCGAGCAGGAGATTGGTCGCGAGATTGCTCGAGCGCACGATCATCAGCCGCGCCAGCTCGAGCAGCGGCAGCGAACGACCGATGTGCGCGTGGACACTGTTGTCGCCGTCGCGTTCCCGCTCGATCCGGTACGGCGCGCCGCTGGTGATGCTGAGGAAGCGGTTGCGAATCTGGAGATGGTCCGCGGGCCGCACGGCGCCGCTTTCCACCGCCTTCACGAAGGCGAGCAGGATGGCCGCCTTGTACGTGCTGGCCGCATGAAACCAACGGTCGCCGGCGCAGGAAAACTCCGCCCCCGTCTGCGTATCGAAGACCGAGACGGCGACCGCTTCCAGGCGCGCCGCCTGGCGGATCTGCTCGATCCGCGCCGTAAGTTGGTTTTGCAAAGTGATCGCGACCATCATTCCGGGCGCCGGGTGAGGCAAATGTATTGGAACGGCTTTTTTCGGCGCACCGAGGTGAAGGCGACGTTGGAGTCGGGAAGCTCCCGCGCGACACTTTTCGCGTCCTCCAGGGGGGCCACCAAGACATCGATCGCCCCGCTCTTCCACCGGTCCCTCGCGTCGTCCCAAGTGGTGAAATGCACCTGATCGAGATAGAGCAGCATTCCCTCCCCCTCGTCCTTTCCCGAGATGACGGCGACCCGATCCGGGCGGGCCAGCGCGCGGACCTGCGCGCTGAAGGCGGTGAGCGCTTCGTCGTGAAAGCGGATGCTCTCCACCCAGCGATACGTCGCGTAGCTACCAGCCGGCACCAGCGCCACCACGATGAGGACGAGCGCGCGCTGCTCCCGCGTGATCCGCCACCGCTCCGGCAACATGGCGAGGACCGCCGGCACGAGCAGGCAGAGCGGCGGGTAGACGGGAAAAATGCGGTCGCCGCGTTTCGACGGGACGAGCGACATGAAAACCAATCCGCCAATGGCCCAGCAAACCAGCCAGAGCAGCGCCGGATCGCGGCGGAGCTTTTCGCGGACATCGCGTACGCACGCCGCGGCGATGAGCACGACGCTCCAGGGAAAGAAATCGCGCAGGATGTGAAAGAGGTAAAAAAAGACGGGCTGGTTGTGATGCACCGCCTGCTCGCCGACCGTGAAGCGCCCGAGGAATTCGCGCCGCACGACCTGGTCGTAAAACTCCTGGTCGGTCGCGAGACCCACGCCGGCCCACGCCGCGAAAAACACGAGCGGCCCGAACCAACTCCACCATCCGCTCCACGCCGGCACCGGCTGCAAACGCTTCCGTTGCAGCCACCAAAAGGCGACGAGCCCCGGCAGCAGGAACGCATAGACGATCGGCCCTTTGGTGAGCATGGAGGCGAGCAGGATCGCGAACATCTTCCAGCGGTCCGCCGCCGTCCACGCGGTGCCGACGCGCAGCTTTTCGTAGATGAGGAACCCCGCCAGCGCGATGAAGAGCGTCAGCGCCATGTCGGTCCGCACGAGCGTGGTCAGCCGGGGCGCGACGAGATTCAACCCGAAGGCCGCCACCGCGAGCGTCGCGCCTTCCCACCCGGAGATCGCCCGCCCCTTCCGCGCGAGCAGCCAGACCAGCCACGCCGCGGCGATGATGCCCGGCAGCCGCCAGGCGAGCGACCACGCGTGCCCGCCCATGGCCGCCCAAAAGCCGGCCGAGACCCACCCGACCAGCGGCGGCTTCGTTGCGATGCGGCCGGCCGGCGTGTGCTGCAGCCACCAGTGCCCCTCCTTTACCATCTCGAAGGAGACGTAAGCCTGCTTCGCCTGGTCGTAGTCGTCGAGATGCCACGGCAGGTTCCGAATTGCGAACAGCAGCACGATCACCCCCAGCACGGCCGCGAAAATGCCCGGCCCAAGCCGGAGACGGGAGAAAGGAAGCGCAACCACAGCCGCGCAGAAAAAGCGAAACGGGCGAAAAGGGAAAGGGAAAGTGGCGGGGGCTGGCGGAGCCAACTCCGCCGGGATCTCGATCAGGCGACGAATTCGATCTCCACAAACCGTACCACCTCCTGGTCTGGATCGATCCAGAAGGTAATCATCCACCGCGTGCATGTGCCCCTCTCGTTCCCAAAGTTAGCGAAGCGCTTTGGGAACGCCGGGCGGTCGTCGAAACTCCGTTTCCTCCGCGCGACCTGCTGCAACGCGGCGGCTGAAGCGACCGCCGCCCACGCTATGGATGCTCTCGGAAACAGAGTTTCAAGGCGGCACGGGCGTCCCCAAAGCGCTTCGCTAACTTTGGGAACGGGAGGACCTTTGGTGTAGTTCGTGTATTCGTGGCCTCATTCGGCCAACACCTCATCCGACACCGACCACCGGCGACTCACCGTCCCGCTGCTCTGAGGTCTTCATGAAGCGTTCGGAGCGTCTCCGCGGACGTCCCGCCGCCCACATCCATCCGTGCGTTGATAGCCACGGCTCGCTCCAGCCATGAGGGATCGCTCTGCTTCCGCGTCAGGCGAACGCAGGCCGCCAATTCATCTAGTTCGGGGACGCTCAACCGTCGGACCTCTTCCTTGATCTCAGAAAGGCTCATTTCGTTGACGGTATGGCTACGCCCTCGAACCGTCAAACCCTCGGTTCCAGTTGAAACGGAGTTTAAAGGCGGCGCAAAGCGAGAACGTGGGAACCCGCCGGCGGTCGGGCATTGCCGAGTCAACGGCGACCGGCCGGTTGATTCCTTGCAAGAACCCCGCGGATCGCGCGTATTCTCCTTTGATGAAAACCCTCGCCCTGCTTTTTCTGTTTTCCCTGAAGCTCGCCCTTTCCGCGGCACTGCTGGCACCGGAGCCATGGTCGGTCGTGGGAAAGTGGAAGGTGAAGAATGGAAGTTGGGAGGCCCTGCTCGAACTAAAGAGCGACGGCACCGTCACGCGGAGCGACGACAAATACGGGCATTGGTCGCTCACGAGCTCTGAGGGGCATCTGGTCCTGGTTTTGGATTGGGCGCAATGGCAGGCGGAGACCGCGACCATGTTTCAGCCCGACTACTTCCGCGGCCGCAGCCAGGCCGGCGAGTTCGAGTTGCGGCGGGAGCGCGCGCCTGAAGCGCAAGGCGGCAACCCGGGTACCGAGAACTCCATCAACCTGAAAGAGAAGGGAGCGGGCTGGTCGACTGAGATCAAGGCGTGGGCGCAAGGCGAACCCGCGGTGCGGCTCATTCGCAAAGAGGAGGGTTTTTGCGCTCTGACGAAGGTCACCGGAGCTTTCGAGGGGGGCGGGGAAGCGGTCCAGGTCTATGTGGGCGACGACGGCTGGTGGTATCTCGGCGGCATCTCACAGCAGGATGGCGTGGCGGCGGAGTGCGTCGTCGTGCGGTTCCCCCACAAGTAACCGGGAGACGGGAGTAGCGGGGACGACGCTCCTGAACTGCGGGAGCGGCGGCGCCAGCGCGGCGCGCTATTTGGGCGGGGTGGCCGGCGCCGCCGGCCCGCTGAATTCCGACTTCAGCCGGTTGCGCATCTCTTCCAGGCGCGGGCCGCGCTTTTCCTCGGTCTCCTTGCGGAGCGTTTCCTCGATCTTCTTCCGCTCCTCGGTGTAGCGCTTGATGAACATCTGGCGGCGCTCGGGGTCGAGTTGGAGGCCGGATTGCGTGATCGCCTCCTCGATCTCGTCCTGCATGTGCTTGCGCCGGATCTCCGCGAGATCGCGCAGCGACTGCTTGTCGCCGGCGGTCATGGTGATCCAGCGGGCGAAATTCTGGCGGAACTGCTCGCGCTGCTCAGGGTTGAGCGCTTCCAGCGCCTTACGGACGTTCTCCAGTTCCGGGCTGAGCTTCGCCGCCGGGCTGGCGGGCGGGCCGTCGCGCATCGGCTTCTTCTTGCCGGCCGGGGTGCTGAGCACGACCGGCGTGGCGGTATTCTGCGCGAAAGCGTGCCCGATCAGGAGCGCCGTGAGCGCGAGGGCGAGGACCGCTTTCAATTCACGTCTGCACTGAGCCATGCGGAATTCTTCTCCGAGTCGAGGAGTTCGTCCAGATCCTTGATCACGCCGTAATCCGGGCTGGTGTAAACCTTCTCCGCCATGACCAAAAGCTGCTGCCGCTCCTCGGCCTGGCGGCGGTTCGAAGCGATCCAACTGCCCGTGATGAGCGCCGCGACGCAGACGGTCGCGGTCAGCGGCTGCCACCGGAAGAAGAAGCCGGCCCAGAACGAGCGACGTTCCTGCTGCAAGCCCCGGACTTCCCGCAGGACATTGCGCGAGAAAAAGGGCGAGGGAGCAGGCTGCCGGGCTTTGCCCAGGAGTTCCCACAGGTCGTCGTGTTCTTCGGTGTTCATGGCTTACCTGTATAACCGCGCGGGTTCGGGAAAGTTGCGAGAATTCCCGAAGGGCGCTTCGCTTGTCCACGAAATACACGAAAGACACGAAAAGGGGGAAAGGAAAAATGCATCCGTGGGCGCGGAGATACTGCCGACTCGGGTCGTTACGCCGACACGACTCATGCTTCAACGGAGCCGCGCCCACGGAGCGTCTCGAACATGCCACTGCCGCAGGTCTATTGCAAGACTCTTTATGAGCCGTGTTGGCGTAACATTTCGCTGGACTTGTTCGGGCTCTTGAACCAACATCACGACTACAGCAAACGACCCCGGCCAGCTTTCGCCAACCGGGGTCGAATATCTGAAGCCGCCATGAGAGACGTGAATCAGCGTAGGAACTGCTCATGTATCCCATGTGGGGTTTCCGATCAACCTCAATTCTGGGTGCCGCTGTCGCCCTGGTTAGAAAGTACATGATATGGCTCAAAGCCACGAAGTTAAATGCATCAACAAAACCGACCGAAACGATGCGCATGATCGCATTAGACACATCGGAGGCGTAAACGGCGACGGGACTCGCTGGAAGCTCGATCAACAAGTGGCAATCCAAGGAATTGAGAGCGGAAAGTGGAGCTTCTACGTGAGTGCCGCCGGCCACACCGTTTGGCTCGTCGTCTCGGTGAGTCGCTATGGACACAAGTACCTGAAGACCCAAAACGACGGCGAGCAACCCGACAATCTGCTGCGTCTTCCGGATTGCCCGTGAACTGACCTCAAGTGAACAGGGGCGGGACGAGTGATCGTCCCGCCCTTTGGGAGCTTCCGCCGTTCCCAAATCGCTTCGCTACTTTGGGAACGAGAGTGGCAAGCATGCCGCGCAGCCTTCCGTATTTTCGTGTCTTTCGTGTATTTCGTGGATCGCGAAGCGCCCTTCGGCGGCCCTATTCGTGCGCCTCGAGGAAGCCTTCGAGCTGCCGGATGCGCGTCGGGTGGCGCATTTTGCGCAGGGCCTTGGCTTCGATCTGCCGGATGCGCTCGCGGGTGACCTTGAACTGCCGGCCGACTTCTTCCAGCGTGCGGCTGTAGCCGTCGACAAGGCCGAAGCGCTGCTCAAGAACCTGACGCTCGCGCTCGGTGAGGGTGTCGAGCACGTCGCGGATCTTCTCCTTCAGGAGCGTGATCGCGGTCACGTCGCTCGGGTCTTCCGCCGTGGTGTCGGGGATGAAATCGCCGAAGCTCGTGTCGTCGCTCTCGCCGACCGGCGACTGGAGCGAGATCGGTTGCTGCGCCATCTTGAGCACCGCGCGGACGCGCTCGACGGGGAGATTGATCTCCTCGGAGACCTCCTCCGGCGTCGGCTCGCGGCCGTAGTCCTGCACCAGCTGCTTCTGCACCCGCATCAGCTTGTTGATCGTCTCGATCATGTGGACCGGGATGCGGATGGTCCGCGCCTGGTCGGCGATCGAGCGGGTGATGGCCTGGCGAATCCACCAGGTGGCGTACGTGGAGAACTTGTAGCCGCGGCGGTACTCGAATTTCTCCACCGCCTTCATGAGGCCCATGTTCCCCTCCTGGATCAAGTCGAGGAAGGAGAGGCCGCGGTTCGTGTACTTCTTCGCGATGGAAATGACGAGGCGCAGGTTGGCCTCGACCATCTCGGTCTTGGCCTTGAGCGCGTTGCGCAGCCAGAGCTTGAGGCCCTGGTATTCCTCGTTGAATTCCTCGGGGCTCATCCAGGTGCGGATCTGCGCCTCCTTGAGCTTCGCGCTGTAGTCGATCTTCGGCGCGAGGTCGGCTTTCGGCGACTTCTTCGGCTTGTCGGCGGTGTCCTTCAGCGAGTTGAGCAGACGATTCATCTCGTCGGCTTGGTTCACGAATTCCTCGGTCACCTTCTGCTTGAAGAAGAACTTCGGGTAGAGCCGCTGGACGGCCTCGTGCGCCTTCTTGAAGTCCTGGTACGACTTCGCGTCGTGGCTCTTGCCGCCATGCGCGATGTAGCTCTTGTACGCGGTCGTCGCGTTGTTGCTCGCGGTCTCGAGCTGCTGGCAGAGCTTCTGCAAATTCTTCATGTACCGCTCGCGGCTCTCGATCTTCTTGTCGAGGATCACGCGGTCGAACCGCTCGCGCTGCTCGTGCAGCTTGCGGGCGAGGTCGAGGTACATCCGCACGGTGAAGCCGAAGCGGTTGAGATATTTCTGCACGCAGAGCTCGGCTTCCTCGATCCGCTTGGAGATCTCGACCTCCTGCTCGCGGGTGAGCAGCGGGACCTGGCCCATCTGCTTGAGATACATGCGGACCGGGTCATCGAGAATGTCGAGGCGCTGCTCGGGTTTTTCGTCCTTCTCGTCCTCCTCATCGCCGTCGGCGTCCTTCTTGCCGTCCTTGTAGCGGTCGACGTCGGAGGCATCGATGATGTCGATCTCCATCCCGCGCAGCCGGCCCATGATGATCTCCATCTCATCGGGGTCGTTCAACTGCTCGGGGAGCGCCTCGTTGAGATCGTCGAAGGTGAGGTAGCCCTGCTCCTTGGCGAGGCGAATGAGCTCGCGCAGCTTTTCCTGCACGTCGGGCTGGTCGATCACGCTGATGATCGGAGTCGCCGGCGCCTTGGCCGCGCCTTTGGCGGCCGGAGCACTTTTCGTGGTCGCCGGAGCGGGAACCTTGATCGCCCCATTCTTTTCGGAGGCGATGGACTTCGAGGGCGCGGGTGTGGCGTGGCCGTTGGTGCCGTTCGCCTTGGCGATCGGCTTCTTCGGCTCCGCGGCGACGGGGGCCTTGGCTTTGGTGCTGGCGGGAGTGGCTTTCTTTTCCGGTTTCCTTGGGTCGCGCGTTTTTCCAGTGGCTAATTTTGCGGTTTTCGGAGAGACAGATTTCGGCGAAGTTTTGGGCATACCAGACAAAGAAGGAACGGCCCCGCTTCTCCTGTAGATGTCGACTTTCTACAAAAGGGGCGGGGACAAAGGCCGCGCAATCTCCGGGAGAGACGGGTGCGGGTCAAGTACTTCTTTCCGAAGGTTAAGTGTTTTTGACGAATTTTCGCGGATTTCGTTCGATTTACCCCAAAAACGGACGCGAAGGCGGCGGAACCTCGCGTAAACTGACGGTCAGCTCAGTGAGTTCCCCGATGATCTTCAGCCGCTCCTCCAGGCTGATCCCCGGCGTCCGCAAGCGCGCCTGCAAGGCTTCGATGTGCCGCTGAATCTGCCGCCGGGCGAGCGCGTTCCAGCAATCCGACGCCTGGGCCAGGGGCTCGGCCGGCGGCGGTTCGGAGAGGAGCTCGGAAATCGTGGCCTCATCTCCCGCGGGGAGGCTGGCGAGGAAGGTGTTCTGCGATCCGCGGTCGCCGGGCTCGAACGCGCTCTCCAGGATCTGCAGGACCAGGCCGGCATCGGTCTCCCGCGCCAGCAGGTCGCGGAACGGCGCGGCGCGCAACCAATCGCACGCCTCTTTGTCGTGCAGCGCGGCCAGGGCGAGCAGGCGAAAGTTCGGGTCGGTGAGCGGCGTCGCGACGTTTTCGGGGACCGGGTCGGCGGCGCCCTTCCCTTTCCCCGGCTGCTTCACGCGGACCACGAGGTTCGCAAATTCCTTCATCGAAATCTCCAGCCGCGTCGTCACCTGCCCCATGACCGCCTCGCGAAACGCCGCGTCCTTGATGAGGCTGATCCAGCCGGCCATCTTGTGCGCGATATTCGCGCGTCCCTTGGGCGACTGAAACTCCGGGGTGCGCACGAGGCGATCGACCTGGAACGAGAAGAAATCCTGCGCGGCGGCCATGCGTTCGGCAAAGGCCGGGCCGCCCTGGCTGCGGATGAGCGAATCCGGATCCTCGCCCGGCGGCATGGCGGCGACGCGGACGCCGAGATCCTCGGCGAGCAGCGATTCCAGCGAGCGTTCGGCGGCCTTTTCGCCGGCGGCGTCCGAGTCGAAACAGAGCACGACTTCCTGTGCGTAGCGTTTGAGCATGCGCGCCTGTTTGTCGGTAAAGGCGGTTCCCTGCGGCGCGATGACGTTCGTCACGCCAGCCTCGTAGGCGGTGATGAGATCGATCTGCCCCTCGCAGACGATCGCCGATTTCTTGTCGATGATCGACCGCATGGTGCGGTGCAGGCCGAAGAGGACCTCGCCCTTCGTGAAGATCATCGTCTCCGGCGAGTTGACGTACTTGGCGGCGCGCGGGTTCGCCTCCAGCGTGCGGCCGGAGAAGGCGATGACGTCGCCGTTCTTGTGCTCACAGATCGGGAACATGATGCGGTTGCGAAAGCGGTCGTAGTATTGCGCGTCGTCGGTGTTCTGGTCGGCGTCCTCGTCCTCGCCGCCGCGCCGGGAGACGAGGCCGCTCTCCAGCAGTTCGCGCACGCTGTACCCCTGCTGCCGCGCCCAAGCGCCGAAGAGGTCCCATCCCTCCGGCGCGAAGCCGATCTTCCAGCTCTTGGCGACCTCGGCGGTGAGACCCCGCTTTTTCAGGTAATCGCGCGCGGGCACCGCGAACTTCTGCCGCATGAGCTGCAGGTGAAACCACTCCGCGGCATCGCGATGCAGCGCGAGCAGCCGGCGCCGCAGATCCATCCGCGCCTGGTCTTCCGCCGTCAACTCCTGCTCGATGAGCGGGATGCCCGCGCGCTGCGCGAGCTTCCGGATCGCCTCCACGAAGCTGAGGTTCTCGTAAAGCATCACGAACCGGTAGACCGAGCCGCCCGCACCGCAGCCGAAGCACTTGAAGAGCTGCTTGTGCGGATTGACGGTGAACGACGGGCTGCGCTCCTGGTGAAAAGGGCAGAGCGCCTTGTAAGTCGCCCCCGCGCGCTTCAGCGGAAAATACGAGCCGATGACCTCGACGATGTCATTCGACGCGGCAATCCGCTCGATCATGTCCTCGGGGATGCGCTGCATGGGATTCTAGCGCGAAGCGCTGACGGTCCGGGGAGCGCACGCGCCCCCGCGTGCAGGATTCGGCGCCCTCGCCGAATCCCGGTGTGCGCAGCACACCGTTTGGTGAATTTGCACGCGCAGCTTGTTGAACACCACTGGCCGGCGAGGGCGCCGGCCAGAGCACGCGAGGGCGCGTGCGCTCCCCGGACCAGGGCCGCGGCTTCGCCGCGCTGTGACATACCTGCTCACCGCAAAAGCTTCAGCACCCGGTTGTTGTAGCTGTCCGTGATCAGCAGATCGCCATTCGGATCGACGTTGACACCGTGCGGGCGGGCGAGTTCGCAGCTCAGCGGGTCGCCGTCGAGGCCGGAGCTCCCTTTCACGCCCGTGCCGGCGACGCGCGTGATCTTTCCTTCCTTCGGCCAGTACTTGCGGATCACGTTGTTCTCCGCGTCGGCGATGAGGACGCCGTCATCGCGGTCGATGCAGATGAATTTCGGGCCGTTCATTGTCGCGGCGGCGGCGGGACCGTCGTCGCCCGTCGCTCCCTTCTTCCCCTCGACGTTCACGACCGTGTGAATGTGGCCGGCGGGATCGACGACGCGCAACGCATTGCCGCCGCGCTCGAGAATGTAGACGTTGCCATGCCCATCGACCGCCACCGCGCGCGGATCGACCAGCGGCGACTCGGTCGCAAGGTCGCCCTCCATCGGCTTCCCTTTCTTGCCATTGCCGGCGACGACCTTGGCCGTGCCGGTGGCGAGATCGAGCACGTGCACGCGCAGCAGATCGGCAATGTAGACGTGCGTCCCCGCCGGATCGACCGCGATGCAATACGGGCCGGCCGCGCGCGCCTTTTCCGCCGGCACGCCGAAGCCCGGCACCGTGACGATGCGGCCGGCTTTCCGGTCGAACCGCCGGATGCGGCCGTTCCAGGTATCGGCGATCAGGATGTCGCCGTTCGGCAGGAGCGCGAGATTGTGCGGCCCCTGGAACTGCGCCTCCAACGGCGCGCCGCCGTCGCCTCCGCCGCCCGGCATCCCGGTGCCCGCGATGGTCGTGAGCACGCCGTGCGAGTCGAGCTTCAGCAGCCGATTGCCGGACATCATCTCGATGATGAAGACGTTCCCCTTCTTGTCCGCCTCGGCCCCAAACGGCTCGTGCAGGGGGCTCCCCTCCGTGCCGACGAGGAGAACGATGCGCGCGGCGTACAGCGCGGGCGTGGCGAGCAAGAGCGCAGCGGCGAAGAGAGAAGCGCAAAATTTCATCTAAGGATTTTGAACCACGAAATCGCGGAAAGATACGGAAAAAGGAGAGGCGTTGGAGATCGCGGGCGAGCCCGGTCCGCGCACACTGCCCGCTCAACGCTCAAACGCCCCGATCGTCGGCCGCGCGCCGTGGAAGGGCAGCCCGGTCGCCACGCCGGCCTCGATCACGGGGCTGCCGGCGACGGGATGGAGCGTGCCGATCTTCGGCAGGTCGCCGTTGGCCTGGCGCGGCTGGAAGAACTCGGCTTCGTCCAGGCTGACGAAGTCCTGGTCGGTGAGCTTGAGGTTGAGCGTGAAGGAGTTCGCTTCCGCCTTGCTTTTCGCGGCGTCGAACTTCACGAGCAGCCCGCGCGATTTGTAGCTGAGGTTGTTGCGCAGGACGTGCCCGTAGCCGTCGACCTCGGTGAGGTTGTCCGCCAACCGGCAGAGCATGTTGAAGTTGGCGCCGTTGCGGTACGCCGTGTTGTTGAACCAGTCGCCGCCGCCGGGATGATGGTTCGCGTAGAAGCCGCTCGCCTTGTTGCCGACCGCCACGCAGCCGCGCACCGTGTGGCGCGGGATCGGATTCGGCAACCGGTCGGCGGCGAGCGTCCCATACCCGCCGGCCTTGAAGCCATTGCCGTCGCCCAGGTTCTCGAACTTCGGCGACCAGCCGTTGTAGAGCGCCCAGCAGTTCTCGAAGGTGACGCCCTCGCGCGAGTTGATGCAGTCGTACCCGTCGTCGCTGTTGAACCACGACCGGCAGCCGCGAAAAACGTTGCCCGTGCTCCCCGACGTCGGGTGACAGCCGAACCCGTCGGTATTTCCGCCGCGGCCATTCTCGGACGTGTAGTCCCAGTTGTTGTAGGCGTCGCAGTTGAGAAAGAGATTGTCCGAGCCGCGCACGCTGTAGATCCCGATCGCCTGGCCGTCGTGCATCGAGAGGCGCTCGTAAATGTTGTGGCTGCCGTCGTTCTCGAAACAGACCGATTGCGTGTGGTCTTTCAACGTCACCTGCACGCCGACGACCTCCAGCCCGACCAGGCGGAGCCACGAGCCGGCAATGTGAAACGCATCGACCCGCAGCTCGGGCGCGACGAGCGAGCAGTCGAACACCGGCTGCTCGTCCCGATACGCGCGGTAGGTGATCGGCTTCTCGGCCGTGCCGCTTTTCTCGAGCGAAGTGAGGTATGCGTAGATGCCCTTACGGCGCGCGATCTGCGCTTCCTGCATCTTATAAATGCCGCCGCGCACGAGCACGGTGTCGCCGGGCGCCACCGCCTCCTGCGCGCGCTGGATCGTCGCGAAGGGCTGCTCCAGCGTGCCGGGATCGGTGTCGCGTCCGGTCGGCGCGACGTAGAACTCGGCGGCGCGAAGCCAAGTCTGGCCCAGGAGGATGAGGAAGCCCAGAGTGATTGATCTCATTCGAAGAAAGGATTGGCAGAGTACGGGAGCCTGACGATACCGGCAACCCGAACAGGGAAGGCTCGCTAGAGAAGAAGCTGAGCCCGGATGGCGTACGCGACTGCCCGGTTGAAGGCCAATGCATCCACCGTCGCCCGGCCGCTGGATGAAATCCCGACAATGAGCGCACCGTGCCAGCGAAAATGGGCGGACCAACGATCCTTCCGAGGATGGAAGATCGGCACTTCTTTCTTTGTCGCGGGATCGAGCGCGGTGCGGCGGGCGGCTTTGCGCAGCGAACACGACACACAAGCCAGTGCGAGATTCTCGAACACCGTCGGGCCTCCGGCAGCCTGTGGCTCAATGTGATCGACGTGAAACTCCGCCTCTTGTCCGAATTGCGCCAGCAGGCAGTACTCGCATCGACCCGCGGCGCGGTCGACTACGCGACGTCGCAGCCCTGCCGGAATGGCCATAATTATGCTTTCAGCCGGGCCGCCTGATCGCTTTTTTCACCAAGAAGCCTGAGCATGTCGGCGACGTCCACCAATCCCTCTGCTTCCAGCCGCTCCGCCTCAGTCAAAGCCACTCCTTCGTCCTGGCGATCCAGCAAATGATGCAGCCGTTGAGCAAGTCCGATGGGTAATTGAAAATCCGCGAGGGCGTCCGGCATCTCAATTTCGACGGTAATGCTCATCGCTGGTTAGCATAGAAGGGGCGCTCAGAATCGCAAAGGATTTTCCTCATAACCACCGCGCCAGCTTCTCCTGCACGTCCGGCGTCCAGTCGATCCGGTACTCATCCGCGGGGATGAGCCGCAGTTGCTCACCGCCGCTCTGGAAACGCAGCTCGACCTTTCGCTTGCCGGACCGCTGGCGGATGATGTCGCGAATGGCCAGCAGGTCGTTTTCCGTCGTCGACCCGACGGCGAGATTCAGCACCACGGGCTTCTCCTTCGGCTCCATTTTCTTGAGCGGCGCGAGTTCGTTGGCGGCGACTTTCACGCCGTCGTCGCGGAGATCAAGGCGGCCGGTGAGCGACACCACGTTCCCGGTTTCCAGCAGCTTGATGGAGCGATCGTAGGTCTCGGACCAGATCATGATTTCCAGCGAACCGGTGAAGTCTTCCAGAATCACGACGGCGAACGGTTTGCCGCTCTTCTTCGCGAACTTCTTCTCCACGGAAATGAGCGCGCCGGCGATGGCGACGTTCGCCTTGTCCTCCTGCTCGCCGAGGTTCGCGATCGGCACGTATTTGCCGCTCTCGAGCGCGCCGCGGTACTCGTCGAGCGGGTGGCCGGTGACGTAGAAACCGAGCAGCTCTTTCTCGTATCCGAGCTTCTCCGCCTTCGTCCAGGGCGTCACCAAGGGGTCGCTCTTTTTGGCCGGACGCGGCGGCGCCGTCTCGAACGCGTCGAACATCGAAAACTGTCCCGACTGCGCATCCTTGTGCGAGCTCGAGGCGGCCGCCATCGCGCCTTCGATTTGCGCAAACAGCGCCGCGCGCTCCACCCCGGTCCAGTCGAGAGCGCCGCATTTCACCAGCGATTCGAGCGTCTTCTTGTTCGCTTTGCGCGAGTCGACCCGCACGCAGAAATTCTCCAGCGAAGTGAACGCCCCGCCGCGCACGCGCTCCTCAATCACCGCCTGCACGGCGCCTTCGCCGACATTCTTGATCGCCGCCATGCCGTAGCGAATGCCGGCGACGTCGCCCACCTTCTCCGGCGCGAATTTCAGCGAGCTGCGGTTCACGTCCGGCTCCAGGATCGGGATGCCCATCCGCTCGCACTCGGCGACAAAGGTGCTGATTTTATCGGTGTTATTGACTTCGTTGCTCATGACCGCGGCCATGAATTCAACTGGAAAATTCGCCTTCAGGTACGCGGTTTGGTAGCTGACCCACGCGTAGGCCGCGGAGTGCGAACGGTTGAAGCCGTAACCCGCGAATTTCTCGAGCAAGTCGAAAATCTCGTTCGCCTTTTTCTCCTCCATGCCGTGCAGCTTTTCGCAGCCGGCGACGAACTTGATGCGCTCCTTCGCCATCTTTTCCTTGTCCTTCTTGCCCATCGCACGGCGGAGCAAATCGGCGCCGCCGAGCGTGTAGCCGGCGAGGACAGAGGCGGCCGCCATGACCTGCTCCTGGTAAATCATGACCCCGTACGTCTCCTCGGTCACGCTCTTGAGCGCCGGGTGCGCGTACTTGATCTTGGTCAGCCCTTTCTTGCGCTTGATGTAATCCGGGATGAGGTCCATCGGGCCCGGCCGATAGAGCGCCAGGATGGCGTTGATGTCCTCGATGTCGTGGATATCGAACTGCTTGCACAGGCCCACCATGCCGCCGGATTCCAACTGGAAGACCGCGATCGATTCGCCGCGATTGAGCAGATCGAAGGTCTTTTGGTCGTCGAGCGGGATGGTCGCGATGTCGAAGTCGGGCACGCTCGGGCGGATGAGGTTCACCGCGTCGTCGATGACGGTGAGCGTCTTCAAGCCGAGGAAGTCCATCTTCAGCATGCCGAGGTCGGTCAGCGCACCCATCTCGTATTGCGAGACGATGCCGCCGTCATTGCCGCGCGTGAGCGGGATGTATTCCGACAGATCGCGATCCGAAATCACGACGCCGGCCGCGTGGACGCCCGTGCCGCGCGTCAGGCCCTCGAGGTTGGTCGCGTGCTCCCAGAGCTGCTTAACCGCGGGCTCCGTCTCGACCGCTTTCTTCAGCTCGGGATTCTTGTCGATCGCGCCGGCCGTGTGCTCGATTTCGCCGGTCTCCTTGTTCTTCTTGTCGACGCCGTTGAGCTTGATGTCGAGGTTGCCGGGGCCGCTCGGGATCATCTTCGCGATGCGGTCGGCGTCGCTGTAACTCCAGCCGAGCACACGCGCCACGTCGCGCACCACGGACTTCGCGCTCAGCGTGCCGAAGGTGATGATCTGCGAGACCGCGCGCTCGCCGTATTTCTGCCGCACGTACTCGATGACCTCGCCGCGGCGGGTCTGGCAGAAGTCGACGTCGATATCGGGCGGGCTCACGCGCTCGGGGTTGAGGAAGCGCTCGAACAGCAGCTTGAACCGGATCGGATCGATGTCGGTGATGCCCATCAGGTAGGCGACCATCGAGCCGGCGGCCGAGCCGCGCCCGGGGCCCACCGGGATGCCGCGCTCCTTCGCCCAGTTGATGAAATCCCAGACGATGAGGAAGTAATTCACGAAGCCCTGCGACTCGAGCAGCTTCAGCTCGCGCTCCAGGCGCTCGGCGATCACCGGGTTCTCCATCGCCCGCTCGCCGTAGCGCTTCTCCATGTTGCGGTCGCAGATGTCGCGCAGGTATTGGTTCTGCGTCATCCCCTCCGGCGGCGTGAAGTTCGGATACTTCGGCTTCCCGAACTCCAGCTTCAGGTCGCACATCTCGGCGATCTTCAGCGTGTTCGAGAGCGCCTCCGGATGATCGCCGAACATCGCCGCCATTTCCGCCGGCGACTTGAAATAGAGCTCCTCCTGGTAGCGCATCCGCCGCTCGTCATCGACGTTCGAGCCGGTGCCGATGCAGACGAGTACGTCGTGCGATTTGTGGCTGGAGCGGGTGAGAAAATGGACGTCGTTCGAGGCGACGAGCCCGACGCCGAGCTCCTTCGCGAAGCGCGGCAACACGCGGTTGATCTTCATCTGCTGCGCGATCCCGTGATCCTGCATCTCGAGGAAATAGTTATCCTTGCCGAGGATGTCGCGATACGTCGCCGCCAGCTCGAGCGCCTCCTTTTCCTGGTCGAGATTGATCGCGTACGGCACCTCACCCTTCAGACAGCCGCTCAAGCCGACGAGCCCCTGGGCGTGTTTCGCGAGCAGCTCCTTGTCGATCCGCGGCTTGTAATACATGCCATCGAGATGCGCGGTGGAGACGAGCTTCACGAGGTTGTGGTAGCCGACGAGGTCCTTCGCCAGCAGCGTGAAATGGAACGACGCCTCGCGCTGGCTCGTCGCCTTCTTTTCCAGGTGCGACCCCGGCGCCACGTAGACCTCGCAGCCGACGAGCGGTTTGATCCCCGCCTTCTCCGCCTCCTGGTAAAACTCGATCGCGCCGTACATCACGCCATGGTCGGTCATACCGACCGCCGGCATCTTGTACTCCTTGGCCTTCTTCATGATATCCGCCACGCGCGTCGCTCCATCGAGCGTGGAGTACTCCGTGTGGAGGTGGAGATGGACGAAAGAGTCGGTGGCCATAGGGAGGGAAAAGATAGACCGAAACGGGCGCGTGTGGAGGGGAAGTTTTCCTCCTCCTCATCTTGATCTTGATCTTCATCACCGCGGAGGCTCTCGACATTTCCCTCTCCTCAGCCTACGCTCGCGGTACGTTATGCCGACCATCACCCTGAAGGCGCACTACGACGGCGAGCACATCGTGCTCGACGAGCCATCGGACATCCCACTGAACGCGCCGCTGCTCGTAACCCTCGTACCGCAGCCCGCCTCCCCAGTCCCACTGACACCTCCACCGCCAAAAATGGATTACATGGCGCGGCTGCGGGCGATTTATAGTGATTACGTCATGGCAGATGAAGAATTCGACGATCTGCTGAAAAACGCACAGAGCGGTGTCGAAAATGACCTCTGCTGACGCCAGTTTCCTCCTTCGGCTGTACATTCCACGATCTGGATCGGCCAAAGCGGCCGAGATCATGGAGGCCCAGAGCGAGCCGATCATCGTCACCTCGTTGCTGGTTTTTGAGTTGGAAAATGCCATCCGGCATTCCGCCTGGCTGCGCCGCCAGGACCGCACCAAGGGGATCTCCGTCGAGTTCGCTACGTCGGCCCTCGCGGCGCTCCAATCCGATCTGGAGTGGGGAAGATTGCGCTCCGAGCCCTGTGACCTCGACGCGCTCGTAAGAAAGGCATGCGATATCTCGCATCGACGAACTTGGTCCGACGGCTGCCGGACCATGGACACTATTCACATCGCAGGTGCTCTGCTCTTGAACGCGAACCGCTTTTTGACTTTCGATATCGTGCAGAAGAACGTGGCGGACGCCGAAGGACTCTGCGTCGACTGGTGACGCGTTACGGCCGCGGCGCGAACGTCAAATCCGTCATCGGCTTCCCCTCCCCGTCGAGC
The DNA here is from genome assembly GCA_035997375.1 of Chthoniobacteraceae bacterium. Classification (GTDB taxonomy): domain Bacteria; phylum Verrucomicrobiota; class Verrucomicrobiia; order Chthoniobacterales; family Chthoniobacteraceae; genus DASYIS01. The sequence goes on along the minus strand of DASYIS010000137.1, from coordinate 2,327 downwards.
AGATCGAAGTGCAGGCCCATGTTGAATTTGCCTTGCACGATCTTGTAGAGGACTTCGTTGCGGCCGGCCTTCAGCTCGACCGGCACCTGCACCTGGCCGGGCGCGGAATCGTGCGCCTTCGGGTCGACGAAGACCTCCCGGCCGTTCAGCCACGCCTTGCCGCCGTCATCCGTGCCGGCGGAGAAGATCGCGCGCCGCGCGGTCGGGCTGGTGACGTAGATGAGCGCGTAGGCGGTGACGTTCTCGTGCGGTTGCAGCGAGAGGAGATTCAAGTAGCCGCTCGGCTCGGAGGCGATGATCCGCCACTTCTGCTCGTTGCCCATCGCGTCGGTGAAATTGCGCGCCGGGTCGACCCCGCGGGCGAGGTCTTTCTCCGGGCCGAACTTCTGGTCGAGGTCCTTTTCCCAGGTGCCGATGACGTTCCACTGCCGCACGCCGAGCGGCTGATCCACGCTGACCTGGACCTGAAGTGCCGCCGCCGTGTAGTGCGCGACGGGATGCGTACCGAGGAGGTCGAGCGTGGGCACCGGGAAGCCGACCTCCTGCGACGCGCCGGGTTCGAGCGGGCCAAACGACTGGCCGACGGTGATGCCGGCGACCTCGATTTGGGCCGTGCCCAACAGCTCGAACTGCGTGGAGTTGGTCACCCGGGCCGTCAGCGCCTGCTGCGGTGTGCCGATCTCGCGCGCACTGCCGGGCAGGAGCTCGAGCGGGGCGACGATCTGATAACGCCACCACGCGATCTGCGGCGGGCGATCGGCGCCGGTCTTCAACTCGAACACCACCAGGGCCGGGCCGCTCGGCAGCAGCGCCGGCGGTGTGATCCGCAAGTCCACCTGCCGGTCGGTGCCGGGGGGCACGCTCAGCTGCCCCCCCGCCGGCTCGACTTTCCAGCCCGCCGGCGCCGTGATTTTCGCCGTGCCGATGATTTCCTGCGCGGACGGATTTTTCAGGATCACCCCCACCAATTCGGGCTCGAACCCGCCGCTCTTGCGGGGCTCGGGTCCATAGAGGGTGATCTCCAGCGGGCCGGCGGGCGCAAAGACTTCCACCTCGCGCAGCATCAGCCGCGGCTTGCTCATGCCGCCCCACGCTTTTTGCGTCGCCTCCGCCGCCGTGCGATCGAAGGCAAAGCCATACGTCGTCCGCCGGGCGACGAGCCGCACCCGCCGCGCGGTGACCGGCGCGGAGAGCCGATGAATGAACAGGTTCTCGTTCCCATTCCACTGCGTGGCGAGCGTCGGCGGGAGCGACACGACATCCGACGGCGGCACGCTGGAGCGCGCTTCCGCGAGCGTCTGCCATTTCCCCTCCGCCGTCTCGGCCAGCAAATCGTAGTCGAGCAGCGTGCAGAACGTGTTGTCCCCGCGCAGGCCGTGGAGGACGATCTTGTCGAACGTGCGCGGCGTGCCGAAGTCGAGCTCGAGGGTTTGCGGCACGATCTTCCCGTCGATCTCCGGCAGGTCGCCGGTCCAGATTTTCTTGCCATCCGTGCCGCCGTCGGGATGGCCGGCGTGGATGACTTCGACGATGCCGTTGTTGAGCAACGACATGGGGCTTTGCGTCGCGCCCCAGTAGGTGAAGGTCGCCAGTTCCGCGAGATTGCGGCCGAAGTCGAGTTGCTCCGCCGGCTCGATTCTTCCGTCGAGGTGCGAGATGACGTAGCAGGGCAGTTGCGACACCGTCACCTCAGCGAGGCCGTCCCGCACCGGGACCGTGGAGCGGTTGCCCCAGGCGTCGATCACCGCCAACTCCTTCGGCACCTCTCCGCCGCTCACCATCACCTTCAGCTTTTGGTCGGTCGTCCCCTCGTTGCGCAGTACCACGGTCTCGTACCCTTTCGTGATGTACCGCAGGCCGGAGAAGATCTGGTTGCCGGTCGGACCGAAATCGAGCGTGCCGGCGTAGGTGTGCGCGACGGTCTGCGCATAGCGGGTGCGGGTGACGAGGGCCGCCGCGTGCACGCCGTTGCTCCCCCAGATGTAGCTCGGCACCGCCTGGTAGCCCATCTGGTTCACGTAGTAGTGATTGTTGTGATCGGGCGGGATGCCGAGCGTCTCCAGCAAGTCGCGGTGCTGCGCCATGTTGACGGCCTGGTAAAGCGGCATGAAATCGCCGCCGCGAATGGCGCCGAAGACCCGCTCCGTCTGCCACAGCTCTTTCTGCTCGTCGCCGTATTGCGTCATGATGTTGCGCAGCTCGCCGATCTTCCAGCGCCAGTGGATCGGGTCGAGCGCCTCGTGGCCTTCGTAGTCGTGGATGGAGACGATATCGACCAGCTTGCCGCCACCGGCTTTGTAGAAAGCCTCGCACCACGGGAGGTTCAC
>DASYIS010000136.1:0-18045 GCA_035997375.1 Chthoniobacteraceae bacterium | reverse complement strand
CTCTTGGCGCGTCGGCTCTTGAAATAATCGAGGCGGGCAAGATGCCCGCCGGGGCGGGCGGGACGCCCGCCCTACCCGGGGCCCGGGGCGCTCCGCGCCTGAAACACCCTCCCTCATTGGCACGCTCCTAGCTACTCTCATCTCTGCCCATGTCCACGCCTGCCGCACCCGTCCGCGCGCCTGAATCCCAGCGCGCCGCCGCCCGACCTCCCGCACGCCCATCGGCGGGCGCGGCGCCGGATGTCCAGCGCCTGCAGCCGCAGCTCGCAGCGCGTGCGGAGGATCCCGCCGGCCTGCGCCCGCTCCTCGAATTTCTGCGCGAGCTCCTCGCCGCGCGCGCGCTGGCGTGGCTGGGCGCGCCCGGCGTGGCGGATGCGCCCATCGATTGCGTGGCGGCGGAGCGTGCGGGCGCCGGCGCGAGCCTCGTGGCGTTGCGCGCCTCGCTCGCCCCGGATCGCGCGCTCGCGCTGCCGGCGCCCGAGGCCGGCGCCGATATCTACCATCTCTCGACGCCGGTGTTGCGCGAAGGCGCCCTGCGCGGCTGGCTGGTGGGGCAACTGGCGGCGCCCAATCCGCGTGATCTTTCGGCCTACCTTGCCCTGCTGCAAGCGGCCTCCGGTTTGTTCCTGTATCGCGAACAGCGAAGCGCCACTGCCGAGCTCGGGAGCGTCCTGGAGCGGGCCTCCGGATTGCTGGAGATCTTTCGCCACGCGGGCGGGGAACTCGATTTCGACAAGGCGTGCGCGCTCGCGGTGGCCGCCCTGCGCGAAGAATTTGCCTGCGAACGGATCACGCTCGGGTACCGGCGGCGCGGCGGGGTGCGAGTGCAAACGATCTCCGGCGTGGCGCATATCGACCCCAAGAACGCCGCGCACCAGCCGTATGAGGCGGTGATGAAAGAAGCGCTGGCCAAAGGCGATAAACTGGAATGGACCACGGGCGCGCCGGCCTCCGCGGCCACGGCTGCGCACGAGTTGCTGGCCCGTGAAACCGGAGCCGGCCGGCTCTTGACCCTTCCCCTGCCCCGCGGCCGCGGCGCACTGGTGCTCGAGTGGAACGCTTTTGCGGAAGGCGCGGATCCGTTGCGCGGGCCGGCACTCGCGGCCGCGGCGTCGGGATTCGTCCCCGTGCTTTTTGACCTGATCGAGCGCGCCCGACCGCATCCCACGCTTTTCTCCGTGCGGCGCGCGTGGCTCGCGGCGAGCATTCGCAAACGGCGGCTTTGGCTCGGCGGGCTGGGCGCGGTCGCCTTGCTGCTCGCGTGTCCTTTTCACCATCAAATCCGCACGAGTTGCCGCGTGGCCCCGGTGACCAAGCGCGTCATCGCCGCACCGTTCGACGGCGTGCTGCGCCACGCCATGGTGCGGCCCGGCGATCGCGTCGCGGAGGGCGCGGCCCTCGGCGAGCTCGACAATCGCGAGCTCAAGATGAAGGAAGGCGAACTCATCGCCGCCCGCGCCAAGGCGCTGAAGCAGCGCGACCGAGCGATGAGCAACTCCGGCGAAGGCGCGGACTTCGCCAACGCGCAGGTCGCGCACCTCGAGGCGCAGAGCCTGGAGCAGGAGCTCGCGCTCGTGCAGCGCAAGCTGAGTCTCCTGCAAGTCACCGCACCGCTCGCCGGCGTCGTCGTCTCCGGCGATCTGCGCCGCGCGGAAGGGCAGCCGGTGCGGCAGGGCGAAGTGTTGTGGGAAGTCGCCCCGCTCGATGAGATGATCGTGGAAGTGGAGGTGCCCGCGCGCGAGATTTCACGCGTCCGCGAAGGCCGGCCGGTGAAGGTGAGGCTCGAAGGCTTGAGCGGAAGCTGGACGACCACGGTCGAGCGCATTCACCCGCAAAGCGAGCCGCGCGACGGCCGCAACGTTTTCATCTGCGAAGCGGCTCTGCGCAATCCGGGCACCGCCGATTTCCGTCCCGGCATCCGCGGACGCGCTTCCGTGGAAAGCGACCGCCGGCCGCTCGGCTGGATCCTCGGCCATCAGCTTTGGGATTGGCTCGTCACGACGCTTTTCTGGTCATGACGCCGCCCGCCGAAAATCGCTCGGTCCGCGAGATCGACGGGCTGCGGCCCCGCCTCCGCGAGGGGCTCCGGTTTTCCATCCAGGAGCACGGCGGGCGGCGCGTGTGCGTGATCGAGGATCGGGCCGCGTCGCGCTTCCACCGGGTCGGCCTGGAGGAATTCCGTTTTCTCCGCTCGCTCGACGGGACGCGCACGGTCGCGATGCTGCTGGCGCAATTGGCCCGCGCCGGCGAACGCGAGACGTGGAGCGAAGCGGAGGCCGCGCAAATCCTCCGCTGGGCGCGCGACCAGCACCTGCTCGCCGTGGACAGCAACCGCGCCACCCCCGACCGCGAGCACACCGAGCGCGCTCTCAAGGCCGCGGCGACGTGGCTGAATCCGCTCACGATCAAGATCCCGCTCGGCCGGCCGGATCGCTTCTTCACCCGCGCCGCCGCGCTCCTTCACCCACTCCTCGGATGGGGCGGCTTCGCCCTTTGGCTCATCGTGCTGCTGGCCGGCGCCGCGCAACTCGCGCCCGAGTGGGGCCGCTTCACCGCGGATGCCAGCGGCCTGCTCGCGCGGGACAACTGGCTCTGGCTGGCGCTCGCCTGGACGGGGCTGAAAGTGGCGCACGAATTCGGCCACGGGCTGATTTGCAAACACTTCGGCGCCGCGGTGCGCGAGGTCGGCGCGATCTTCGTCTTGTTCGTGCCGATGGGCTACGTCGACGCCACCGCCAGCATCGGGTTCGCCTCGAAATGGCGGCGCATCGCGGTCTCGTGCGCCGGGATGGCGGTCGAGTTTTTCCTCGCGGGCCTCGCCGCCGTCGTCTGGGCGCACAGCGAGCCCGGCACGGTCCATACGATCGCGCACAACGTCGTCATCACCGGCACGATGGTGACACTGCTTTTCAACGCCAACCCACTGATGCGCTTCGACGGTTACTTCATTTTGAGCGATCTGCTCGAGCTGCCGAACCTCGCCACGCGCGGGCGGCAGTGGATGCAGCGCGCATGGATGGCGGTGCTCGCCGGCTCGCGCGCCGGGCGCACCGTGCGGCCCCGCGGCCGCGAAGAGTGGCTGATCGCGGCATACGGCGCCGCGTCGTGGGTCTGGCAGGTGCTGGTGCTGGCCGGCCTGCTCATGGGCGCGAGCGTGTTGCTGCGCGGCGGCGGCCTCGCCCTCGCGGCGGTGGCGGCGATCGCGTGGCTGGCGCTGCCGCTCGCGCGCTTCGGCACGGCGCTGGCCACGGAGGTCGGCCACGCGGGCCGGTGGCTGAAAGTCGCCGCGCGCCTGGCGGTGCTCGCCGGCGCGACCGCCGCCGTGGTGCTCGTGCCGTGGGAACGCTCGGTCTCCGCTCCCGGCATCGTCGAAATGGCGGAAGCGCTGCCGCTGCGGGCCGATTGCCCCGGCTTCGTCGAGACGGTGCGAGTCCGCGACGGCCAGGAGGTCGCGGCCGGCGATTTGCTCGTCTCGCTGCGCAACGACGAAGCCGCCGCGCAACTCACGCGTGCGCGTCTCGATCTCATGCAGCAGGAGCTCCGCGCGCGTCTTGCGTATACACGGGAAGACGTGGCCGCTTTTCAATCCGAGGAAGCGAAGGCGGAATCTTTGCGCCGCACCGTCGCCGAGAAATCCACCTACCTGAAAACGCTGGAGATCCGCGCGCCGTTTGCCGGGCGCGTGACCAATCGCCGGCTCGCGAATTTGTCCGGCACTTGGTTCTCCGCCGGCCAAGAGGTGCTGCGGATCGGCCAGGCGGGCGCCGACGTGAAGCTCGCCGTCAGCGAGGGCGATGCCGCCTGGTTTCGCGGGTCGCTGGGCAAGGCCGCCGAGGTGCGCGTGGACGGCCGCGGCGCCGCGGGCCGCGCGACCTTGATCCGCATGGAAGGCCGCGCCACCCGCGAAATCACGGAGCCCGCGCTGACCGCCATCGCCGGCGGTCCCCTGCCCCTGCGCCGCGCCGAGGAGCCGGAGACCGCGAAGCGCGAGCCCGCACCCACCGAAGGCTACGAGCTCGCCGAGCCGCGCTTCACCGCCACCGCGCGCCTCGCGGAAGGTGCCGGTTTGTTCGCCGGCGAAACAGCCTGGGTGCGCTTCAAGGCCGTGCGCCCGATGAGCCTCTGGCTGCAAATGGACACGCAAGTGCGGCGGTGGCTCGGCAAGTTCACCCCGGTCGAGAGCTGAGCCGCGCTGCGGATTGCGACGCGCCTCCGGGGGGAGAGCGGAACGACGCACAACTTTCCGTAGTCCGCGGTTTTGTGCTGAGTATCCCTTGGATCCAAAATGAATCTCCCCCTTTGCCGGACAAGTTTTCTCCCGGGCACGTTGGCGATGCTCGGGGCGTTGCTGATCGTCACGCCGGCCCGGGGTCAGAAGGCCACGCCGGTGCCGCCGCCCCCGAGCACCACTCCGCTCCCGAAGTTGCCGCCGAAGGAACAAGCCGCCGCCACAGGCGTGACCAAAAGAGAGTTCAAAGCGCAGAAGCGAGAGAGACAGCGGGAGAGCATGCTCAAGCGCATCGAACAACGCCCCGAAGGCGCCCCCTCCAGAGTCCCGTCGCCACCCACTACGCCCACGGTTTCCAATCCGTACCAAGCCACCGAGGACTTCGATCGGAGCGTGAACTGGGAACAAAAGGACAATCGTGGCGGTCAAGCGAACGCCGGCTACGGCTATGCCAACACGAACCACCTGGCCGCCGCCGGCTGCGCTCCCGGCGAGATCGGCGGTGCGGTTTCCGGCGGCGCCATCTCCTGGTATGCGGACAACATTGCCCGCGACGCCATCCTGCTCGATCTGGACACACCGCTGCGGGCCTCGGGTTGGTGCACCTTCAGCGCCACGCAGGGTCACGCCCACCTGGGCTGGTTCAACTCCGCGGCGTACGCGGCCCCCGCTGCGGCGCCGGACGCCTTCCTCGGCTGGCGGCAGGATGGCGCCACGTTGCGCGCGGCGGTGGGCCACACCGGCTCGTCTTTCCTCGAAGGTCCACCCGTGGCCATGCCCAATGGCCAGCCCTTCTCATGGACGCTCAGCTACACGCCGACCGGCGGGGCCGACTCCTGCGGCCAGATTACCCTGTCGATGGGCGGCGCCGCGTCGACCCTCGCGCTGACCAAGGGACAGCGGGACGCGCTGGCCGGCCGCAAGTTCAACCGCTTCGGCATCGTCTCCGCCGGGACCGGCTCCCAGACGAGCACCCTCTGGCTCGACAACCTCGCCTACACGAAGGTCTCGGGCTTTCCCGTGCCGCACGCGGCCGCGGTTGCGCACACCCGCACCGCGTTCTTCGACACCGATCCCACCACCGACTCGACGTTTTTCGCGGTCAATAATCTCAGCCCGCACGAACCGGTCACCGTCATCCAGGATTATGGCTATCGACCGGCCGGCGGACGGACCGGCGGCTGCGTCGGGGGGCGCTTCACGCCTGCCATCGGGCTCTCCTACTATGGCTACGACTACGGCGCGAAGATGCTTCATTTCAGCGACCAATTGCGCTCGGAGGGCTGGTTCCAAATCCCCAACTATGAAGGCCGCGTGGTGCACCTCGGGTGGACGAGCAAACACGGGATGAGCTGGCACGAGCCGAGCACGCTCGCGCTGCGGATCAGCAGCACCCACATCAAGGGCACGGGCTCCTGCATCAACATCGCCGGGGAAGGCACCCTCAAGAACTACGAGGGCCACGGCGGCGCCGGCTGGGGGACGGTCGTCACCTTTCCCGCCGGTCCCGAGTGGCATCACTATATCATGGAGCTCGATCCCAAGGGCGCCAAGGGGCTGGGCACCTTCACGATCGAAATCGATGGCACTTCGAAGGTCTTCTACTTCGGTGAGGAGAAATTGCCGAAAGGCGGCGACCTCGAGATTTTCGGGATGTGGAATGGCAAGCTCCCGGCCGAGGAAAGCGTGATGACCGCGTATCTCGACGACGTGACAAACACCACCAACGGCCGGCGCGATCCGGCTTCGAACAACTTCGACTCGCCACCGGCCGGCTGGGTCGGCCTCAATAACGCCTTCACCGCCAAAGACTACATTATCCGACCGTATCATCAATTCGGCTGGGCCAAGGCGTTGTCCAATCTGGACGGACTGAATGGCTTCACTCCCATGTACACCATCCGGGACACCGAGCGCTGGTGCATGGGCGGGATCATCTATCTGGCGAGTTTCGAAAACCTGAATGTTCCCCGCGCTTCGTACGGCGCCGGCCTGCATGGCACGTTGAATACCAAAGATCACCACCTGTACGCCACCGGCCGGTTCAAGATGGATTGGGCGAACGTGGATGCCGGCGAGTTGTTTGGCTGGTATAACAGCGCCACCGCCTGCGACCAGGTCGTCGGAGGCAAAGGACACAGTCTCCCCAACCGGTTCCTGGGCGTGACGGTTTCCGCCGGGAGCAACGGTTACGGGATGATCCCGAGCTATCGTTCGCCGCTCCAGCCCGAGGAGCAAACGCTCAAGGCCTGGAACCCGGCCACGCGCGTCTACGAGGACGGCGAGTGGCGCGATTTCTCTATGGAGTACGATCCGGACGGCGCCGGCGGGCGCGGCCGGTTGACCCTGCAACTCGGCAAGGACGGCACGCCCGTCGTGTACGACCTGGATGCAGGGGCGAAGGGCGCGGATTTCGCCTTTGACCGCTTTGGGCTGCTGACCCACCGGAAGGGTGGCGGCAAACCGCATGCGATCTATTTCGACGACCTGACTTACACTGTGGCGCCTTGATGGCGCCGCGGGCGCCCCGGCCACGCGCTCCCTCACGTTCCGTTGGAACACGCGCCGCAATGCGCTATATTCCGCCGCTTCCCCCCCGCCACTCCTGTTATGCGCCTTCATCTCCTCACCGCAGCCGCGCTTGCCTTCACGCTCCATGCGCCTCTTGTCGCCGCGACCAATCTGATCGATCCCTCGTGGCAACACGCCGCGCCGCGCGAAGAGATCGCGCCGGCGTTCCTCTTCGAGGAAAAAGGCGGGCGCGACGGGACGGCGGCGCTCGTCATCCAGAGCGACGCGCGGCAGGGGCTCACCGGGCAGTGGTTCAAGACCGTGCCGGTGCAGGGCGGGCAGTACTACCGGTTCAGCGTCGCGCGCAAGTGCGACGGCGTCCCCTCCGCGCGCCGGGAGGCGCCGGCGCGCATCCTCTGGCAGGATGACAAGGGCAACCCGGTGCCGCACGACGGGCCGACGGTCACGAGCGTCCTCAAGGGGTGGAAGGCGCAGGCCGAGCCCGAGTATCCCGCCGACGGCGAGACCGATGCGCAAGGGTGGGCGAACGTGAGCGGCGTCTATCGCGTGCCGGCCACGGCGACCCAGGCGCGCATCGAGCTGTATTTGCAATGGGCGCCGCGCTCGACCGTGCGCTGGAGCCAGGCGACGCTGGAGCCCTGCGAGAAACCGGCGGCCCGCCTCGCGCGACTCGCGACGGCACATTACCGGCCACAGGGCAAGTCGATGGAGGAGAATTGCCGCGAGTTTGGACCGCTCATCGCCGACGCCGCGAAGCAGCACGCGGACCTCGTCGTGCTGCCCGAGACGCTGACCTATTATAACCTGCACAAGACGTACGCCGATTGCGCGGAGCCGGTGCCGGGGCCTTCGACGGAGTACTTCGGCACCCTCGCGAAGGAGCACAATCTCTACATCGTCGCCGGGCTCATCGAGCGCGAAGGGGCGCTCATTTACAATGTGGCGGCGCTCGTCGGGCCGGATGGCAAGTTCATCGGCAAGTACCGCAAGGTGGCGCTGCCGCGCTCCGAAGTGCTCGCCGGCGTCACGCCCGGAAGCGACTACCCGGTCTTCGACACGCGCTTCGGCAAGCTCGGGATGATGGTCTGCTACGACGGCTTTTTCCCCGAGGTCGCGCGGGAGCTGAGCAATCGCGGCGCCGAGGTCATCGCGTGGCCGGTCTGGGGTTGCAACCCGATGCTCGCCTCCGCCCGCGCGTGTGAAAACCAAGTTTATCTGGTCAGCAGCACCTACGAGCCGCCGGATCGGAACTGGATGCTCTCCGCCGTCTGGGGCTACGAAGGCGAGCGGCTCGTCGAGGCGGAGAAGTGGGGCACCGTCGCCGTCACCGAGGTCGACCTCGGGAAGCAGGTGAAGTGGCCGAGCCTCGGGGACTTCAAGGCGCAACTGCCTCGGCATCGGCCGGTGGCGGTGGGGGAGCCGGCGGCGAAATAAGCATCCCTCTCATGAGCATCAAGGAACAGATCCTCCAGGCCATTCACAGCCTGCCCGATGATATCGAATACCGGGATGTCACGGAGGAAATCGCGTTTCTCGCAGCCGTGCGTGAGGCCGAGGAAGATATCGCCGAAGGGCGTCTGATTTCCAATGAAGAGATTAAGGCGCGGATCTCGACGTGGAACGCAAGATAGTTCGCGAACGTGCCCTACCAGAGCCGCGGGTTTTCATGCGCCGCACGCCAGCTTTCCCACTCCGCCCAAGTCTTCGCCTTGAAGACAAATCCACGCGGGCGCGGCCACGGATGAAGACGATCGACTTCGCGTTCCAGCCGCCATGATTGTCTGAGACGCGCCTCTGGAGTTTCCGGAGGCCGGCGGTGTCCGACGAACTTGGTTGTGGGTTCCTGTGGCATGAAGCTGAAGGAGCCTACCTCCGTTTGGCAGCTCGGGAAAGGCGAATCCGGCACGGCTGCGGATCGCCTGGATCCCCGACGTTCCGCAAATCCGCAATCCGCAATCCGAAATTTCCCTTGCCTCCCCCACCCCTTGTGTTAAACCTCACCTCATCAGGGCCTTGGCCACAACACAATGATCTGCCCAAAGTGCGGGGAACTGGAAGACAAAGTCGTCGATTCGCGCCTCTCGAAGAACGGCCGCAGCATTCGGCGACGCCGCGAATGCATCAAGTGCGCCCACCGGTTCACCACCTACGAGGAGATCGAGCGCGTGGAGTTGCGCGTGATCAAAAGTGACGGGAGCAGCGAGCCTTTCGACAGGCAGAAGATCCTCGGCGGGATGGAGAAGGCGTGCGAGCGCCGGCCCGTCACGCACGAGCAGCTCGAGAATGCCGTGGAGGAGATCATGCAGGAGCTCGAGGCCGGCGGCGCGCGGGAGATCCCCTCGCACAAGGTCGGCGCCATGGTCATGGAGCAAATCCACACGCTCGACGAGGTCGCGTACGTGCGCTACGCCTCGGTCTACCGGCGGTTCCAGGACGTCGGGGAGTTCATCGACGAAATTCAGTCGCTCGAGCACAAACAGAAGCGGACGACGCTGCAACCGGACCTCTTCAAGTGACCCATGATCGCCTTCTGGGATAACCTGCCGCTGATCGAGCACGTGAACGGCCACGTGGCCGCTTTCCAGCGCGACTGGCTCACGCGCTCGCTCGCCCGGGCGGCGGCGAAGGCCGGCTATGCGCACTGGTGGCTCGCCGAGCACGTCGCGATGAGCGTCACCGAGTACCTGCGCCAGCAGCGTGAATGCAACGTGGTCCCGGTCGATCGGCTGAACCAGGCGGTGAAGACCGCGCTGGAGGGCATCGGCTACTCGGACGTGGCGCAGGTCTTCGAGCCGAGCCAGCCGCGGGTCGAGATTTCGCTGGTCGACCTGGCCCGGGAGGCGCTCGCCGCCGGCTATGAGCTCACCTTTTTTGCGAGGCTGCGTACACTCATTGTTGATCTGGTGTGCGAACAATCATGTGACTTCGAGTTCCGCGGACTGGATAAATGCGTTAAGCTTTTGATGGCGCGGAAAGCGTGGTCCCGCGACTGCGAAAGTCTCCGGGTCGAAATCATTAATTTTACCAGAACACAAACGGTCATGGCGGCGGGCGAAAAAGAGGTCAGTTTTGCCCTTGCCTAACGCGGAGTTTGAACCTAGCTCCTGCGTAAGTAATCCCCTCGCTGTAGTTTACGTCGGCGAAACCGGACATGGACTTCCGGCGACCGCCCGCGTGGCGAGAGGCATTTTTTGGAGGCATGCAAGCGATCCGATGACGATATTTGAGAAGATAGCCACGAAGCAGATTCCTGCCGAGATCGTGTTCGACAACGACCACTTTTTCGCCTTTCGCGACGTCAACCCCCAGGCGCCCGTGCATGTCCTGATCGTGCCGAAACGTGTCATCACGAGACTGGGCGAAAGCGCGCCCGAGGACGCCGCGCTCATGGGCGAAATGCTCGTCGCCTCCCGCGAGATCGCCCGGCGGCTCGGTGTCCTGGAAAGCGGCTATCGGATCGTCATCAACAGCGGGCGCGATGCCGGGGAGTCCGTCCCGCACCTGCACATGCATCTGCTCGCGGGGCGCTCCCTGCAATGGCCGCCAGGATAGTGGGGGATGTATGTTTGACCCCACCTACGACCTTCCAATCGTCTCGGTCATCGTGATTGTCGCGATGCGCCTAAAGGAGATGGGGACCAACCGCGACATCATCCACGGCAGGATCTACGAACAACTCACTTTTCGCCTCCTCCTCAGCATCGGCACGGCAATCGCGGTGGGCTCGGTGGTCGAGTACTGCCTCCGGCGCTCGTGGATGTCCTGGCCATGTTTCTTCCTCGGCTGGATTTTCGCGCTTTCCGCCTTCGCCATCCGGCGCCGCGCCATCGCCGCGCTGGGCAAATTTTGGAGCTTGCACGTGGAAATCCGGCCGCAGCACGAGTTCGTCCACCACGGCCCTTTCCGTTTTGTGCGCCATCCCGCCTACGCCACCATGGTGCTGGAATTGCTCGCCTTGACCACGCTCACCCAGGCTTGGTTCACCATGCTGGCTATTCCGCTGTTGTATGCTCCTGTGCTGTATCGTCGCATCCGCCTAGAAGAGACGGCGCTCACCGCGAAGTTCGGTGAAGTCTACGCAGAATACCGTCGCACCACCCCCGCCCTCATCCCCAAGCCATGGTAGATCGTCTCGAAAATCAATCAGGCGGCCGGCGGGTGGTGATCACCGGCCTCGGGATCATCGCACCCAACGGGATCACCGTCCCCACCTTTTGGAAGAGCATCCGGGAGGGCATCAGCGGCGTCGGGCTGACCACGCGCTACGACGTCTCGAAAATGCCCGTGAAGGTCTCGGCCGAGGTGAAGAACTTCGACATCTCGCGCTACCTCGACGAGCCGCGGAGCTCGAAGAAAGACCTCTGTGTCCAATATGGATTGGCCGCCGCGCTCGATGCGGTGAAAGACGCCGGCATGCTCGTCAAGGAGATGGACCCCGACCGCATCGGCATCGTGGAAGGGACCACGACGAGCGGGGCGACCAACGTGCTCAAGGTGCAGGACAGCGTCAACAGCTCGACCAAGATCCACCCGTACAACGCGATCGGCGGCTATTGCGGCGAAGGGAGCAGTGCCATCGGCATGGAGCTCGGCATCCTCGGCCATGCGCTCACCTGCTGCTCGGGCTGCGCCTCCGGCAGCGACGCCCTCGGCTATGCGTGGAAGGCGGTGCGTGACGACGACGCGGACGTGATGATCGCCGGCGGCGCCGACGCCATTTTCCCCGCGCAACATTACGGCTTCTGCCGGCTGCGGGCGATGAGCGAGCTCGACGGGCCGCCCGGGACGCAGATGCGGCCCTTTGACAAGACGCGCGACGGGTTCACGCTCGGCGAGGGCGCGGCCTATTTCATCGTGGAGGAAATGGGCCACGCGCTGAGCCGCGGCGCGCGCATCTACGCGGAGTTCCTCTCCCATGGCCGAAGCTGCGAGTCGTACCACCCGACCGACCCGCACCCCGAGGCGGTGGGGTACATCAGCGCGATGCGCCGGGCGCTGCGCAAAGCCAAGCTCACCGGCGAGGAGGTCGGCTACATCAATGCGCACGGCTCCGCGACGCCGAAAAACGATCCGTTGGAAACCAAAGCGATCAAGGCGGTGTTTGGACAACATGCGCGGCGTCTTTCCATCAGTGCGAGCAAACCGGTCACCGGCCATACCATGGGCGCGTCGGGCGCCATCGAGGCCGCGATCTGCGCGCTCGCCATCCATCACAAGGAAATGCCGCCGACGATCAACCATCGCGACCCCGATCCGGCGTGCGATCTCGACTACCTCTCCCACGGGGCGCGGCCCTACCCGATCGACGTGGCCATGAATCTCAACGCGGGGTTTGGCGGAAGATATGCTTGCCTGCTTTTCCGCCGTGTCTGAACCGAGATGAAGCAGCTCTTCGAAATCGCCGCCTTAGTTGCATGCCTGATGAACCTGGCATTGGCCATTTTCGTCCTCCGGCAGGACGCGCGGTCGCGGCTGCACAAGGCGTATTTCGTCTGGGGCCTCGGGGTGGCGATCTGGAATTTCGCCTGTCTCTCCCTTTATTCAAACATCGGGAACGATGCGGCCATCGTTTGGGCCAAGGTGCTGCAATTGGGCATCCTCCTCGCGCCGCTCGGGCTGTATGAAACCGCGCGCGTCATCTCCGGGCGGCGCGAGCGGCCGCGGATGATGATCGCGTTCATCGCCCTGCACGCGCTCTTCGCCCTTTCGCTCTTCAGCAACTCCTTCGTGTTCAGCGTCACCTACGTGGCGCCGTACGGCTTCTGGACCGATCCCGGCCGGCTTTTCTGGGCCTATCTCTGCTCGTACACCTTCCTTACGGTCAGCCCGCTCTTTTTCATCTTTAGCGCGGCGCGCCACAGCAGCTCCCTCCAGAAGACGCGCCTGCGCGCCCTCCTGATCGCGCTGGTCCTCATCTGGATCGCCGGCACCAACGACCTGCTGCCGATCCTGGCGAACCTCTTGCGCAATGAAGGCCTGGCGCCGGCGGTCAGTGCTTTCATCGACCGGAAATTTTTCCCCTTCGGCAATATCGCCGCCTGTCTGTACATGACGATCGTCGCCTACAGCGTCCTCCAGCACATGTTGCTGGATGTCCACGTGGCGCTCGGCCGGTTCACCGCGCACATCGTGCGGTTCGGGTTCCTCGCGCTCTGCTCGACCTGCATCCTGCTCCTCCTCATGGTGCCGTTCAAGCTGGACGGGCTCGCGTTCGCCGGCGCGCTGGTGGTCCAGATCGCCGGCGCCGTCCTGGCGAGCATTCTCTTCCCCCGCCTCTTCGGCAGCGGCGCGGACACCTTCGAGCGCAAGATCCTCGGCGACCGCCTGGAGTACCGCGACCAGGTGCGCAACTTCGTCCAGGCGATGACGTGGTTCACCGACTTCCCCACCCTGTTCAGCGAGCTCCACCTGCTGTTGACCAAGACCTTCCGGCTGGAGAGCTACACCGTCCTGCTCCGCGACGTGACCGGCGCCTTCCAGCTCTATCGCACGCATCCCGCGGAGCTGGCGGACACCCTGCCCGAAATGACGCTCAACTCGCCGCTCGGCCAGTATTTCGAGGACTCGCAGGGGACGACGTATCTCACGCGGACCGCTCTGCGCGTCGGCTCCGGCGAGGCCGAAGAAGGGGCGCGCCGGCAGCTCACGGATTTCGGCGCGGCGCTCTGCTTCGCGCTCAAATCGCAGGAGGAGCTGGTCGGGTTCGTGATGGTCGGGACGAAGCTCAGCGGCGAGCCGTTCACGGCCACGGACATCACGCTCTTCACGGCGCTGGTGAAAGGGATGGGCGTCGTCGTGAACCAGATCCGCATGAAAATGCAGATCCTCCAGGCGCAGGAGTTCGAGCTCCTCGGCCGCATGTCGAGCGGGATGGCGCACGATTTGAACAATCTCCTGACGCCCGTTTCGACCCTGCTCCAGCTCGGCAACGAAAGCGGCGTGCTCGACGACGAGCTGCTCCCGGTCGCCGCGCGCAACGTCGCCGCCATTCGCGCCTACATCCGCGAAGGGCTCTTCTTCTCCGAGCACCATCGGCTCGACTTTCACGTGGGCCGGGTCGACGACGTCGTGGCGCGCGCGATCGAGGTCGCGCGCGCGAGCCGCGCGCCCGGCGTCACGATCGTCAACGAAGTCCGGCGCGAGATCTGGGCGGAGATGGACCACATCATGGTGCAGCGGCTCCTGGCGAACCTCATCACGAACGCGATCGACGCCTCGCCCGAGCACGGGCGCGTGACCGTTTCCCTCGACCAACTGGCGCGCTCGGAGGAAACGCGCGACTGGCTGCGCATCCGCGTCATCGACGAAGGCCAGGGGATCGCGAGCAGCGACCTGCAGCGCGTCTTCACGCCGTATTTCACGACCAAGAACACCGGCGACAGCCATCGCGGGTTCGGACTCGGCCTTGCCATCTGCCGCAAGATCGCCGCCCTGCACGGCGGCGAGCTCTCGATCGACAGCGAGCTCCATCGCGGCACCACCGTCATCTTCGATCTCCCCAGCAAACAAATCTTCCCGGCCGCCGCCGCGGCTCCGCCGGTGAACTTCCGCGCCGCCTAAAACTGTTCATGCGAACCCTGCTCGTCGTCACCACCCAATCGTCGATCGCTTCCGCCCTGTCCTCGATGCTCGATGCCGCGCACTTTCAGATCATCCTGAAAGAAGACATCGCCGACGCCGAGTTCCTCCTCTCCCGCGGCGCGATCGATGCCTCGATCCTCGACCTCGACCTGACGGACGCCCGCTCGACGCGCGCCATTCAGGACCTGAAGCGCTTCGCGCCCGGCTGCCCGATCATCGTCTACGCCAGCACCAAGCAATGGGAGTGGGAGGAAGACGCGTACCTGCAAGGCGTCCAGCACGTCCTGACCAAGCCGATCCGCGGCAAGCTGCTCCAGTCGCTCCTCGGCCGGCTCTTCCCGACCACCGAGGAAAAGCCCGTCGCGGTCGTCGCGGACCTCGACCAGGGCGAAGGCTTTCGCGCGCGCGCGCAGCCGCACTCCTCGCGCAGCCTGGAGGCGCTGCGCCGCTTTTCCACGCTCCTCACGCACGGGCTGGATTGCAACAATCTGCTCAAGCAGTTCCTGCTCATCCTCCGCGAGGTCATCGGCGTCAATCGCGCCATCATCTTCCTGCGCAAGCCGGCGGCGCTGCTGACCAGCAACCCGCTCTCGCCGGAGGACCGCTGGCTGCGCTCCACCTGCGCGATCGGGCTCGATCCGACCGTGCTCGACCACTTCGCGCTGTCGCTCGGCGCCGGCATCGGCGGCTATCTGCATCGGCAGGGCCGCATCCTCCAGGCGAACAGCCACGAGGCGCAGGCGAGCCGCGAGATCAGCAAGGAATTCCAGATCCTCGGCACCCAGCTCGCGATCCCGATCCTCGATCGCCAGTCGCTCATCGGCGTCGCCGTGTTCGATCAGCGGTTGACCGGCGAGCCGTACGGCAACGAAGAGCTGGCCATGCTCTTCCACCTGCTGGAAGAGGTCGGGCTCGCCGTGCGCAACGCATGGATTCACGCCCAGATGGCGGCGAACCACTCGATGGTCACCGACATCCTCTCGCGGCTCGGCAGCGGCTGCGTGGTCATCAGCTCGTCGCTCGTGGTGCTGCATGCGAACAAGGCCGCGGACCGGCTGATGCTCGGCGATCGCGCGGGCAAGGCGGAGATGGAATTCAACGACCTCCCGCAGCAGCTCGGCAGCATGGTCTTCACCGTCATCAAGACCGGCGTCGGGCTCTCGCCGACCAAGTACGAATTCGTCCATCTGCCCGACCAGAAATTCCGCGTGGCGATCGCGCCCTTCACCACCAGCGGCTCGACGCACACCGACGCCGCGCTCCTCACCATCGAGGACGTGACGGAGCACGAGCGCGCCGTGCTGCTGGAGTTGGAGACCTCCAATCTGCGGATGATCAAGGGGATGGCCGAGCACCTCGCGCACGAGATCGGCAACGCGCTCGTGCCGATCTCCACGCACCAGCAGCTCCTCCGGGAGGCGGCCAACGATCCGGAGCTCCAGGAGTCGCTCGGCGAAGCGCTCGCCGGCGGCGTCAAGCGCATCTCGCGCCTCTCCAGCCAGATGAACTTTCTCGCTCGCGAGTGGAACGGCGACTTTCTCGACTCGTTCCAAATCTCAGATTTGATCGTCGAAGCCTTCCACGAGGCGCACACCTTTCATCCTGGAAAAAAAGTCGCGCAGCTCTCCTTCAACCGCAGCGTGGCCCCGTGGAAGGTCGCCGGCGACGCCAAGGCGCTCCGCCACGCCTTCGCGGAAGTGATGCTCAACGCGCTCCAGGCGAACCCCGAGTCGCCCACGATCGCGGTCGATCTCCGCGCAGGCGAACACGGTCTCCATGAGCTTTACATCGAAGTGCGCGACTCCGGTTCGGGGTTCACTTCCGAGGCGGTGCGCCGCGCGTCCGAGCCCTTCTACTCGACCCGCAACGTCGGGCTCGGGATCGGCCTCACGGTGACGCGCAAGATCATCGAGAGCCACCACGGCCGTCTCGAGATTCCGCCCAATCTCTCCGGCAACTCCGGCGTCGTCCGCATCGCGCTGCCGTTTCAGCTTTGAGAATCCCCTCCCCTTTGCATCATTCCTGCTCTCCCCATAATCCCCCACCCATGCCCAAACGCAGCCTTCATCCAGTCTTCCTCGCCGCCGTCACCGTTCTCGGCAGCATCCCGGCCTACGGTCTGGGCTTTCGCGTGCCCGATCAAAGCGCCACGGCGGCCGCGCGGGGCAACGCCTTCGTCGCCACGGCGGACGACCCCTCGGCCGTCTATTACAATCCGGCCGGCATTACGCAGCTCAACGGCACGCACGCCCTGCTCAATGGCTACGGCATCGCCTTCAATGCCCGCGTCAATCTCGAGGCGCCGGGCTCCAAGGACTTCGACAACAAGTGGGATCCGCAAGCCGTGCCGCAGTCGTTCTCGACCTATCAACTCTTCGGCTCGCCGGTCTGGTTCGGCTTCGGCGTTTACGTCCCCTTCGGCCTGAAGAACCGCTACGCCGACGACGTCCCATTCCGCAATGTCGCGAAGGAAGGCAGCATCGAGTACGTCACCTACAACCCGGTCCTCGCCTGGAAAGTCACCGAGCGCTTCTCGATCGCCGCGGGTCTCACGATCAATCACGCCAAGGCCTCGCTCGTGCAGGGGATCTTCTCCCAGGGCGACGAGTTCCGCTTCGAAGGCAGCGACACCTCGTTCGGCTTCAACGCCGGCCTGCTCTGGCAGCCGCATCCGATGCACAGCTTCGGCGCCACCTACGTCTCGCAGACGACGATGGATTATCGCGGCGAGACGGTCACCCACTTTGAAGACCAGCACCGGATCGTCCCGGTCGCGCCCGGCGTCTTCGCGCCGATCACCATCCCCGGCGTCGATGGCAATCGCCATGCGAGCGCGCGCATGCAATTCCCACAACACGTCACCGCCGGCTACTCGTTCCGCCCAACCAAGAACTGGAATATCGAGTTCGACGCCGATTGGACGGACTGGGAAACGCTGAACGACGTCACGCTCAAGCAGCGCCACCTCCCGGACCAGAAGATCCCGTTCAACTACAACGCCTCCTTCCTCTACGAGGTCGGCATCACGCGCAACTTCGGGCTCTGGCACGTCAGCGCCGGCTACATCTACAGCCAGCGCACCGTGCCCAACGAGGAGTTCAACCCCGCCGTCCCCGACACAGATCGTCACGTTTTTTCTCTCGGCTTTGGCCGAAAGTATGATCATGTCAGTTGGGACGTGGCGTACCAGTATCTTTGGGGCCCCGAAAGAACAATCGACCGTGGCACCGTCGTCGATGGCAATTACCGATTTGAAGCCCATGCCGTTAGCCTCGCCCTCGGATACCATTTCTGAACCACCGGCCGCGGTCGCCGCGCCCGCCGGGAAGCTCACTCTCCTCATCGTCGACGACGAGGAGGGGCCGCGGCAATCCCTCCGCATCGTCTTCAAGCACGACTACAACGTCGTCGTCGCCTGCAACGCCGAGGAGGCGATCGTCAAGGCCGGCGGGCAGCCCATTCATGTCGCCGTCCTCGACATCATGATGCAGGGCCTCTCCGGGGTGGAGTTGCTGCGCGAGCTCAAGGAGACGAATCCCACCATCCAGGTCGTCATGCTGACCGCCTACGAGACCCTGGAAACCGCGCGCCAGTCGCTGCGCTACGGCGCGAGCGACTATCTCAACAAGCCTTTCGACATCAGCTCCATGCGCGCCGCGGTCGCCCGCGCGGCGCAAAAACACGTCATGGCCGCCCGGCTGGAA